>NZ_JBEYTS010000057.1:0-44708 GCF_040643155.1 Streptomyces sp. NPDC047453
AGCACCGCGGCACGAACCCGGGAAGACCGTGAAACGAGCCGAAACCCTCACCGAACACGTCCGCCTGAAACAGCAGCGGGGATAAAAATCAAGCTCAGTACCTGATGGGCAACCACACCATCGCGGAGCGCATGTTCCGCCACGACCTGTCGGTCATGCTGCACGCGCCTCTGCGGACCCTGCTCTACGCGGACCCCGACGGCGACACCAAACTCGCCGTCGACCAGCCCAGCCTGCTGTTCGCCAGCTACGGCAACCCGCGGATCGCCGACGTCGGCCGCGAACTCGACACGCTGCTCGCTCGGCTGATCACCCTCCTCGGCGGCGACGCACCTCCTCACCTGTGATTCCGAGGGCCGGGCCGCCCCCCTACAGCCCGGCCGTCGGGTCGTCGGTGGCCAGAGCCCGCAATGGCCGGCGTCCCTTTTCGCGCCCCGGCTTCGACGCGGGGATCACCACGTCTGGCTCTGCGGCGACGGCAGGAGGCGCACTCCTGACTACTTGCGCGCGCAAGTATGTGGCTAGGGTAGAATGACGGCGGATGCAATTAAATGTGGGCGAGGTCGGACCGGGTCAACAGGAGTTGAACGCCGGCGCTCACCGCAGACCCCGAGGTCGCTTACGAGGAGTTGGACTTGAGTACCCTTTTCACCCCCTACGCCGTCAGGTCGCTGACCATCCCCAACCGCATCTGGATGGCGGCGATGTGTCAGTACAGCGCGGCCCCGGAGGGCGAGACGGTCGGCGCCCCGACGGACTGGCACTTCGCCCACCTCGCCGCCCGTGCCTCCGGCGGCACCGGTCTGATCATCACGGAGGCCACGGCGGTGAGCCCCGAGGGTCGGATCAGCCCCTACGACCTCGGCATCTGGAACGACACGCAGGTCGCCGCCTTCCAGCGCATCACCGCGTTCCTGAAGGCACAGGGCACCGTTCCCGGCATCCAGCTGGCGCACGCCGGGCGCAAGGCCTCGACCGAACGCACCTGGGTCGACCGCGGACGTCAGATCACCCTGGACGAGCCTTACGGCTGGAAGCCGGTCGGCCCCAGCGCCATTCCCTTCGCCGAGTCGTCGACGACGCCCGACGAGCTGAGCAAGGAGCAGATCGCTGAGATCGTCCAGCAGTTCGCCGACGGCGCCCGGCGCGCGGCGGCGGCGGGATTCGAAGTCGCCGAGATCCACGGTGCGCACGGCTACCTGATCCACCAGTTCCTCTCCCCTCACAGCAACCGACGCACCGACGAGTACGGCGGCTCGTTCGAGGGCCGGATCCGGTTCGCCCTGGACGTCGTCGAGGCGGTCCGCGCCACGTGGCCCGAGGAGCTGCCGGTCTTCTTCCGTATCTCCGCCACGGACTGGCTCACGGAGAACCCGGAGGACGACCGCGAGGGCTGGACCGCGGACGACACCGTCCGCTTCGCCAAGGAACTCCAGGCACGGGGAGTGGACCTGATGGACGTCTCCACCGGGGGCAACGCCCCCGACGCCAGGATCGAGGTCGGCCCCGGCTACCAGGTGCCCTTTGCCGAGCGGGTCCGCAACGAGACCGGAATGCCCGTGGCGGCCGTCGGCATGATCACAGAACCGGCCCAGGCCCAGGACATCATCACCTCCGGCAAGGCGGACGCCGTCCTCCTGGCCCGTGAGCTCCTGCGCAACCCGTACTGGGCGCGTCACGCCGCCGCCGAGCTCGGCGGCGAGGTTTCCGCCCCCGTCCAGTACCACTACGCGTGACGACACCGCGGGCGGGACGGAGGTTCCGCCCGCGGTACCGGGCGCCGGGGATCCGGGGCCGCGGCCGGCACCTACCTACGGCCGGCTCGCCGCGCAGCTCCGGGTAACGCCGCCCCGCCGATGTATCCGGTCCTCGGCGCCCCCTCGCATGCCACTCACCCGGCAACAGGCCCTTGCCGACGGCGCCTTGGAGGGCAAGGCGCTGCTGATCGGCACCACTCGCGACGAGGCGACGGCGTTCTTCGCCTTCGACCCCCGCATCCAGAACCTCACCACTACCACCGCCCTGGAATCCGCGACCGCCGTCGCCGAGTTCGTCACCGTCGGAACGGCCAGTGACTGGCTGCCCTATGCCCCGCAACCGCCGTCCACATCCGCCACTTCGACTGAGACAGGGGACCGTCATGAAGCGCATCTTCCGCAAGCCGACCATGCGCCATACGAGAGAACCGCCGCCCTTGAACCTGCCGACCGAGTGAAGGATCCAACGGGTGCCTGGTGTACGGCTCGTCCTCAAGGCAGGGATGATCAGGCCACTTTGTCGCCACTGGCCCTGTCCTGCCCGCCCGTGCTCCGGTTGGGATGGACCTGCTTCCGCCGAAGGGTGGGACGCGCAGAATCCGCTGCAGCCGCTACCGAGAGACCCTTGATGACCATGCCGCGCACCCGCTCGTTCGCCCAGGTCGACGTATTCTCCACGGTCCCCTGCAGCGGCAACCCGGTTGCGGTCGTCCTGGATGGGACGGACCTGACCGACGAGGAGATGCAGCGTCTGGCGCGCTGGACGAACCTGTCCGAGACCACGTTCGTACTTCTCCCCACCGCCCCCGAAGCCGACTACCGGCTGCGCATCTTCACGCCCCAGGGCGAACTGCCCTTCGCCGGCCACCCCACCCTCGGCTCCGCACGCGCCTGGCTGGACGGCGGCGGCACGCCGAAACACGCCGACCGCATCGTGCAGGAGTGCGCCGCCGGCCTGGTCACCGTGCGCCACGGCAAGGGCACTCTGTCTTTCGCCGCGCCCCCTTGCGTCCGCGACGGCGCGCTCGATGACACCTATCTGAACCAGATCGTCGCCGCATTCGGCATCACGCGTGACCAGGTCGTGGCCCACCAGTGGGTCGACAACGGTCCCGGCTGGGCCGTGCTCCAGCTGCGCACCGCCGAGGAGGTCCTCGCTCTCGAACCAGACCTGTCCCTCATCCCGGCCGCGATGGTCGGCGCGATCGGGGCCTACCCCGAGGGATCCGGGCACAACTTCGAGATCCGCAACTTCGCCCCCGGTGCCGGCGTGCCCGAGGACCCCACGTGCGGCAGCATGAACGCCGCCGTCGGGCAATGGCTCACGGCCACCGGTGCCGCACCCTCCACCTACCGGGTCTCCCAGGGCACGAGGCTGGGACGGGCCGCCAGCATCGAGATCACCGCCGATGCGGACGGCGCCATCTGGGTCACAGGCGCCGCCACCGTCTGCATCCGCGGCACCATCTCTGTCTGACCGCCCCACCGGGGCCGGGACGGGACCGTCATGTGGTGTCGGCGGAGAGCCGCGAACAAGGGCATCTGGTCATCTGCGTCGTCCTCGGCTGCGAGATCGGCGACCTCCTGATCCTCGAGCCGGAGAAGGTCCGCCGCCCCGGGCAGGTGGAGGAGACGGAACGGGCCGCGGTCGGCGCAGGAACCGCTGGCGTCGGTGATGTCGATGCCGGTTCACTCCTCGGCGGGCTCATCAAGCACATGGCCGAGTTGGTATTCGGCATCGTGGAGCAGTTCTTCCGTCACCCGCACACCGGTCAGCCGCTCGGTGAGGGCGAAGACCGAGGCCTTCTTGACGTACACGTCGGTGTCGCCCTCGTCGTCAGATAGATTGAAACCGGCCTCACGCATCACCGAGTTGAGGGCGTCGGGGGTGCTGCCCTCTCTGGCTGTGGGCCACTCGAAGGAGGTCCGAAGCTCCCCGTCCTCGTACCAGTGGAACAGGTGGATGGTTTGCCTCCGTTGCTGGAGTGCACCACGGCGCGCCCGCCCGCCGACAGGGCCTCCAGGAAGCGCGGCTGCATCGCCACGCCGCCGTCGAAGTGCAGGACAAGTGCCCAGTCGCCGCCCGCGCCTGGCACCGTGAACGCGCCCGCGATGAAGGACTCGTAGGAGTAGTCCGTCGCTTCGAACAGTTCCTCCTGCTGCTCGATCAGCGCGTCCACCCCCGTGCACGTGCCCTGCGGCTCCGCCTCCATCACCCGCAGCACCTCCTCTGGGGCAACGCCGCGTACCAGGGTCAGGGTGTACCCAGTTTCCAGCGCGTAGCGGAGAAACAGGGAGGAACGTATCCAGGCGTAGTCATGCGCGGTCACCGAAGTCATGCACCAGAGTCTGCCTGCCACCACTGACAAGGTCGGTGAAGCGGGCTACGGCGTATATCGAAAGTAGATCTTGGTCGTGGGATGATCTTGGTTCGTGGCACGTGGAGATCTGACGGACGAGCAATGGGCGGTGCTGGAGCTGTTGTTGCCGAGGGGCAAGAAGCCCGGCCGTCCGTTGACGTGGGCCCGGCGACAGCTGATCGACGGCATACGGTTCCGGGTCCGCACCGGTGTCCCGTGGTGGGACATGCCCGCCGAGTACGGACCCTGGGGTCGGGTGTACGACCTGTTCCGTCGATGACAGCGGGACGGCGCCTGGCATCGGATCTTCACCGCGTTGCAGGCCCGGGCGGATGCCAAGGAGCTGATCACCTGGGACCTCAACGTAGACTCCACGATCGTGTGCGCCACCAGCACGCCGCCGGTGCGCGTAAAAAGGGGATGCGGCATCAATCGCCTCAAGAGACATCGAGCCGTGGCCACCAGGTACGACAAACTCGCGGTCCGCTACGACGCTACCGTCCTCGTTGCCGCCATCAACGAGTGGTTGTCACGTACTGGTCCGACGACAACTCGAACACCCGTACTCGCCGACCGCAGGTGGGATTGACGGTCTCTCGGACCGGATGCATCCCCAGTTTTTTCATGATCCGTTCGGAGGCGTCGTTGCCCACTTGAGCGATGCTGACGATCCGCTCCAGCCCTCGCTCTTCGAACCCGAACCGTACAGCGGCCGCAGCGGCCTCGGTGGCCAAGCCCTGCCCCCAGTGGGAACGTCCCAGCCGCCAGCCGACCTCAACCGCCGGCAGTACCTCCGGCAAGAAGTTGGGCACTGAAAGGCCGGTGAACCCGGCCAGCTCGCCAGTGGACCGGATCTCCACGGCGAACAGGCCGAAGCCGTGTGACTCCCACTCGCTCTCCCATGCCTGGACCCCGTCGCGAGTCTGCTGTTCGTCACGGACGCTGCCGTCACGGATCCACCGCATGACCTCGGGGTCGGCATTGACGGCAGCCATGGGCGCAACGTCTTCCTCGCGCCAGCGACGCAGGATCAAACGGGGAGTCTCAAGCGTGACCATCCAATCATTCTGGATTACAAATGGGCTCTCAGTCATCCCTCACCAGGCACTTTCGAAACACGCTTTAGAGGGTGTCTCACGTGGCAAGTTTTGCGAGCTTCTTGTAGCAGGTCAGGGCGGCGGCCAGGCCGAGGAAGGCGAGGAAGTGCGAGCCCTTTCGTTCGTATCGGACGGTGAGGCGGCGGTAGCCGAAGGGCCAGGCGATCGACCGCTCGATCTTCCAGCGGTGTCGACCGAGGCGTTCGCCGGACTCGATGCCGGGCCGCGCGATGCGCGCGACGAGCCCGCGCTCGCGCAGCCAGGCCAGGTGTTCGGCGGAGAAGTACGCCTTGTCCGCGCGGAGTTTGACGGGTTGGCGCCGCCGTGGTCCCCGGCGGGACCGGACCGGGTATGCCGCGGATGAGCGGCTTGAGGGCGAGGCTGTCGGGCATGTTCGCGCCGGACACGGCGACGGTGAGCGGGATGCCCTGGGCATCGGACAGCACGTGCAGCTTGCTGCCCTTCTTGCCGCGATCGACCGGGTTCGGCCGGGTCAGCGATCCCCCCTTTTGGCGCGAACGGAGGCCGCGTCGACGATCGCCGAGGTGCAGTCCGCCTCGCCCCGGGTCCCGAGTTCGTCCAGCACCGCCCGGTGCAGCCGACGCCACAGGCCGGCCTCGGTCCATACCGTGAAGCGGCGATGCGTGGTGGCGGGCGACGTGCCGAACGTCGACGGCAGATGCCGCCAGGCACAGCAGCTGGTCAGCACGTACACCACTGCCGTGAACACGGCCCGCTCGTCGCGCGGAGCGGTCCCACCACCTTGCGGACGGGCAGCGAACGACGGCAGCAACGGGGCGGCCAGCTCCCGGAGTTCATCAGGAACCAGACGCTCCGATAGATCAGCACCCACGACCGGCATCATGCCGCACGAACATCAAGTCACGTGAGACAACCTTTAAGCCTTGATTGGTGCGGCCGACCTGGCGGCCCGCTCGATCTTCGCGCAGTAGGCTGCACGGGCTTCCTCGTCGATCTGCTTCTCGTGTTCGGCGCGCAGCCCGGTCCGGCCGTCGAGGCCCTCGCGCAGGATATCGGCGTGCCCGGCATGCCGGATGGACTCGCCGAGGACATGGACCATGACGGCGAACAGGTTCGTGTCGGCATAAGGATCCGGCCACCACGGCACGTGGCCGGGGGCGTCGAGGGGAAGCTCGTTGATCGTCGCGTCCGAGTGTTCCCACGTGCGCCGGTAGAACCCGATGATCTGATCGCGGGTCTCGTCCTCGGTCGCCCACAGATCGCTGCCGTTGGAGTCCTGCCACCGGGGCAGCGGTTCCGGGGAAGGGCGGTCGAAGACCTCGCCGAAGTACCTGGCCTCGACGGTGGCCACGTGTTTGACCAGGCCGAGGAGGTTGGTCCCGGTCGTTGTCAAAGGTCGGCGGGCGTCGTATTCGGACAAGCCGTCGAGTTTCCAGAGCAGCGCCTTGCGGTCCCGCCGCAGTCTCCCGTGCAGGTTGTCTTTCGCGAATTCATCGATCATGCGGCATGAGCCTGCCATGGGCTGCTCGTGGTCTCAAGATCCCATACGCGGTCCGCAACGACTGGCAGAGCCGAGGCCTGGTCATGGCCGCCGCCCTGACCTGCTACAAGAAGCTCGCGAAACTGATCAGCGGAGTCACCAGGGGGAGCCCGCGGCATGACCGGCACCACGTAGGCCCTTGGCGGTGTTCCAGCGCGACGTACTCGTCCTCTTCCTTCAGCAGCGAGGCTTCTCCGCCGGGCAAGTGGCCCTACTTCAGACACTGCTCTACCTGGTCAGCGGACTTGCGGAGTTGCCGACGGGAGTCATCGCTGACCGAATCGGCAGGCGTGCCAGCATCGTGATCGGCCAGGTGCAGACGCTCGCCGTGGCGCTCCGCCTGAGCGGCCTCGGCCTTGTCTGGGTCACCATCGCCGCGTTCCTGGTCCTGGTCGGGATTCCCGAGATCACCGCCGTGATCGTGGACAACGTGTTCAACGAGGCCGTGCCGTCGCGCCACCGGGCGAGCCTGCTGTCGATGATCGCATTCGTGGAGTCGGCGCTCATCGGCATCGGCTATCTCGTCCTCGGCGCGCTCATGGACGGGTTGGGCTCCAGTGTGGGCATGGCCACCTACGCCGCGGCCCCCCTGCTGGCATGTCTCCTGTGGCTCCCGGTGCTCTTCCGAGGGGCACGGGTGACCACCGAGATCGAGAAGCCCGCCGACCAAAAGGCATCCTGAAACAGACCATCTCGAGCACCGTCCCTGCCCGATGGCGGGGGCGTTGCTCGTTGACATGTCGCTCCCAGCGGCGACGGAGCTGTCTCGGGGCCCGCGGAGTCGAAGTGATGGAGGGGCCGGTGCCCGGACTGCTCGCCGACGGCGGGGCACTCCGCGGGGTAGAACTCACCGACGGGCGGTCGCCGTCGCGTACTTCCGCGAACATTCCCGCGCGGTGGACGTTCCGCAGGGCTGCGTTCAGCCCCGCGTGATCGAATGGCTCACGACATGTGACCGAGCAGGTGGAGGACAGGCCGGGGGGGCATGCCGGGCCTGCCCAGCAGCGGCGGTGCTCCGCACGCCGGCCGGTGCGCAACGGGCCGGTCAGTGACCGAGGATGCTGATTCCGAGCATGCGGGCGCCGGTCTCGGTGCGCGGGCGGTGCGTGCTCCCGGGCGCGAACACCACATAGCTGCCCGGTCCGAGGCGGTGCCCGCGGTCGATGAACTCCCCTGAGACCACGTAGTAGCGTTCCTCGTCCTCGTGCACGTCCACCTCGGGCCACTCCGCCCCCGGGGCGAAGTCGTACATCCATCCCCGCGCCCATTCCGTGGCGGGCAGACGCCGCCGGGTGATTCCGGGAGCGACCTCCACCGGTTCGACGTCGTGGGCGTTGAGGACCTGGATCTGCATGGGTTCGTGACTCATGTGTCCACTGTCGCGGCCCCGATCACCACGTCCCAGTGTCCAGAAAGACGCGAGAGGGTACTTTTCTGCCGTGTCTCTTCATCGTGTGGTCGCCCTGGTGGTGCCGCCGCAGTCCACCTTCGAGTTGGCGTGCGCCGCAGAGGTCTTCGGCCTGTCCCGCCACGGGCTCCCCAGCCGCTACGACTTCGGCGTGTGCACCCAACGACCCGGCAGTGTTGCGACGCTGGCGGGCTACGACATGGCGGTCGGGCACGGACTCGACGCACTGCAGACCGCGGACACCGTGGTGATCCCTGGCCTGCAGCGCCGCCACGAATCTTCCCCGCCCGCTGTGCTCGACGCAGTGCGTCAGGCCCACCGCCGCGGCGCCCGTATCGTCGCGATCTGCTCCGGCGCCTTCCTGCTCGCGCAGGCAGGGCTGCTGGACAGCCGGCGGGCGACCACCCACTGGCGGATGGCCGCCGAGTTTGCCGCCCGCTTCCCAAAGGTCCATGTCGAGGCCGACACGCTCTACATCGACCTGGACGACGTCGCCACCAGCGCCGGGACCGCCGCGGGCATCGACCTGTGCCTGCACCTGGTCCGCACCGACCACGGCGCCGCCCACGCCGCGCGTATCGCCCGGCACATGGTCATGCCGCCGCACCGGGAAGGCGGGCAACTGCAGTACGCTGCGCCCACCCGACCCGACGCCCCGCCGGACACACTGGCCGCCGTCCTGGACTGGGCCGTCGAACACCTCGCGGAGCCCCTCACCGTCGACGACCTTGCCGCCCAGGCGGCCCTCTCCCCACGTACCCTCGCCCGCAGGTTCACCGAGCAAGTCGGCACCCTTCCGGGACGGTGGCTCCTCCACCAGCGCGTTATGGCGGCCCGGATCCTCCTGGAGGACACCGACCTGCCCGTGGAGGCGATCGCCGCCAAGGTCGGGCTCTGTTCGGCCACCAACCTCCGCAGGCGTTTCCACGCAGCGGTCCACACCACCCCGGCCGCCTACCGCCGCACCTTCGGCCGCAGCCCCGGCACGCCTACGTCATAACAGTCGCCGCGCGTTCATATCGCGCGTCGCCGCAGTTCGTACGGAACAATCCGAGGGTGCGCGAGACGCTGCGGGACCCGATCAAGCAGTCCCCGTGACCGGAGCCCAATTCGCGTTTTGCCTTCTCGCTGGAGATCCCGCGAGCCCGCGTCATCATTCCACCGCAGACTCGTCGGTCAGCAAGCGGACGAGCCAGGCCGGGACGCGGCGCGGCGTCTTGGCGCCGAACGCGTGGGCCGGCTCCGGCAGCCAGTCGCGCACCGGTGCCGGCTCGCCGTCGGCGAGGTCGACCGGATGCTCGACCGCTCCAAGTCACTGGGCGAGTGCGCCATCCAGTTTCCCACCCGCAAGGTGGGGAGCATGGACTGGAAGCAGTACGTCAGTTCGGGCCACTTCCTACGAAGGCCTGGTGGCGTGTTTCGCCCGGACCAACCTCAAGCGCGACCGCAGCTCGCTCAGCGGACGCGGCCGCGCCAACATCGAAGGTTCATCACTCTGGGCGACTGCACGGCATGCCAGGGCGTCCGGCTGAACCCGATCGCCCTCGCGTCGAAGCCGGGATCTCCGTGCCCGGCGAGTACCCGCGCCGCTACTGCCGCGCCTGACCGGCGGGGGCCTTCGCGGGAGGCGGCCTGCGAAGGCGACGTCACCTCACCCGTCACGGCATCGTGGGACCGTGGAGAGGAACCGGCATCCGGACCTCTGGAAGGAGCACCGGCCATGACCACCCACCCGGCCCACCCCGCCGCCCGCTCGATCAGGACCACCCCCGAAGGACTCCAGTGGGAGCCCAGCGAGCGTTGGGTGCGCGGCCGCAAGGGCGACGTCACCGTCGTCGACAGCCGGCACCCGGTGCTCGTCTGGGAACCTCACCTGCCCGTGCCGCAGTACGCCTTCCCGCGCGAGGACGTCCGCACGGACCTCCTCCGCCCGGCAAAGGCCCCGCCCACCGGCACGCACACCGGCTCCCAGGTCTTCTACGACCTCGACGCCGACGGCGAGGTGCGCGACAACGCGGCCTGGACGTTCCCCGCCGAGGAGTTGGCCGGCCACATCGCCTTCGAGTGGTTCCTGCGCACCGACACGGGCCTCGACCACTGGTACGAGGAGGACGAGGAGATCTTCATCCACCCCCGCGACCCGCACAAACGCGTGGACGCGCTGCCCAGCAGCCGGCACGTGCGGGTCGAGATCGACGGGCAGACCGTCGCGGACACCCGGGCCCCCGTCCTGCTCTTCGAGACGGCCCTGCCCACCCGCTACTACCTCCCCCTCGCGGACGTCCGCCTCGACCTGTTCGACGCCACCGACCACCACACCGGCTGCCCCTACAAGGGCACCGCCGAGTACTGGTCCTGGCGCGGCGGGGGCGAGGTGCCGCCCAACATCCTCTGGAGCTACCCCGAGCCGCTGCCCGCGGTGGCGGTGATCCAGGGGCGGCTGGCCTTCTTCAACGAGGTCGTCGACATCACTCTCGACGGCGAGCGCCTGGAGCGCCCGGACACGCCGTTCAGCCGGATGCTGAAGGGGAGCCGCACGTGAAGCTGTCGAGCAGGGCGTCGAGCCCGGCCGCGGGGCCCTCCGGCCAGCCCTGCTCGGCGAGTGCGGCCGCCATCTCCCGCAGGGTCGGCAGCTCCTTCGCGGACAGCCGGTGCAGCCCGAGCCGGAAGGTCGGGTCGGGCTCCTCCGGGTTGTCCACCATGGGCCGCAGTTTCACGGACACATAGCCCAGCAGCCAGGCGGTGAAGGCGCGGAACACGGCCGACGCGCCCGCCTCGTCGATACCGGCGCCCCGCAGCAGGACCAGCACCCGCTCGTGATCACGCAGCACCGCGGCGGGCCACCGGGCCGGCGGGACCGCCGGCAGATGCGTGGTGAGCAGCGGCACCGCCTGGGGATGGGTGTGGGATGGGGGAGTCGGGCGCGTGGGGTGAGGTCACGGGGGAACTGCATCCCTCACATCCCCCGACGCGGTGGCCCTGTGCACCCAGGGGAGGATCAATATCTGGGACGTCAGGTTGCACCACCGGATCGACACAACCTGGTACAGGCGGGCCGCCTGCGGACGCGAGGCCGGCCTGCAGTTCGCCCCCGGCGGGCGCACCCTGGCGACAATGGACGCGACTGTCGCCGTCCTTGTCAAAGCGCCCAGGTTGGTACGGGTGAACTTGCTCAGTCGGATGTCCGTCAACACCGCGGAGTCCCCCTCGCGGACGCCGACGCCCCGGCCGCGTTCGACGCGGGTAGTGTCCTTCTGACACGGCGCCGCGTCACTGACTAGGCGCGCGTGCCTCCACCGGGAAGAGGGCGTCGAGCCGAGGTGTCCCCGCCCCCGCGGCGAGCCGGAGTATCGCACCCCTCGTCGTGGCCCTCACGGTCTCGTCCCCCTCTTCACACTCCGCCGGCGCCTCCTGGACGGCGCCCAGGGCCTCGTAGAACGCGTCCCCGCAGTCGTCCTCCTGGCCGGTCAGCTCGTCGAAGGCATCCTGCGCCACGTAGTCGAGCTCCTCCCATTCCGGCCACTCGTCGTCGTGCCACTCCCGCAGGTGCCGGCCCGCCAGGGCCCGCACCTCGGAAACGTCGGCGAGCGCGTCCGGATCAGCGAGCACCGCCTCGTACGTCCCCCGCCCCTGCGCCACCAGCCAAACCGCGAAATAGTCGAAGCCGTCGTCGGTACACGAGCCGCCTTCGATCCGGCTCACCGCCCGCCACAGCGCGCCCGTGGCGACGGCCTCGCACGCGGCCTCCAGGTGCGCCTGGAACTCCACGCCCGCCGCGGCCGGCCGGCGCAGCAACTCCCCGCGCAGCCAATCCAGCCGCTCGTTCCGGTCACCGGGGCGACGGCTCAATTCGTCCATGGGCGCCCAGAAGGTCTTCTCGTCCATGCGGCACAGGATCGCAGCCGCCACTGACACACCCGAGAAATCCATGCGGAAACAGCAGCGGTGGGTCTACCACCATGCACAGCAGGCTGTCCAGCAAGGGCTTCCCACACCTCACAGACTGAGCACGTTCATCCGTACCTGACTGGGCTCCTTCGGGTGTGCTTGTTCGACGCAGCAGCCCCCTTTCATCCGTCAGTTGCACTCGCGTCACGCAAGAAGATCTACCCTCCTGGGCCGCGCCGCGAGGGCGAAGTCCGGGACTCCCACCGTCGGCCTTCGAGCCGAACCAAGCTCAGCCGAGACCACGATGGGCGGCCCACAACGCCCCGGCACGGCTGGCAGCGCCAGCGATCAGAGCCGCCAGTTCGGGCTTGTCGGGGACAGGAAACGAGACGTATGCGCCCCGACCACCACCGACTGGTCGGCCATAGGCCTTTGCGGCGAGGTGACCGTCCGGGAGAAGCCGGACGTTGAGTGTGGTCAGCGTGAACGCTTCACCACGTCGAGTGTCCGTCCAGCGGAGCGCCTGCGGGATCGTGACATTGATCGCCAGAGCACTCACTTCCAGGTCGCTGCTCATGGACAGATGATCTCACGCGAGTCGCCGCAATCGGCCGCCACCGGCTTATGTGGCAGGCAGCTTGATCACGCCTCGGGACACGAAGATCTCCGTGCGGTGCAGTCCTGGACAGCTCCGCCACACCGGAGGTCTTCGCCATGATCAAGCCTGATCGGCGTCAACAACGCTCGTGACCAATACACCTAGGCCCTGTCGGCCTGGGCGCCGCGGGCCTGCAACCGTCGTGCGGCCAACAGGAGTTCGCTCGGCGAGCCGTCCGGTGTGCGCACCAGCATCCGGCCGATCGTCTCGCCCTCGTGGTAAATGACGAGGACCTTGCCTTCGGCGGTCAGGTGCAGTGTCCGCCACGGGTGGCTCCACAACTGCGTGGTGCCGTCCCACATCTGGAGTCCGCGGTTCGTCACCCGCAGCTCGAAGCGGGCGGCATCGTACTGTGACGTGGGCGCGCTCATGTCGTACGGGGAGCGCACCTCGTACGCACTCAGCAGGAGTTCGCGGCGCCGGATCACCTCGCCGCGGGTTCGGGTGATCCGGCCCGCTCGTGCCGCCCGCCACCCCGCGAACGCGCCGCCCACCAGGGCGACTGGGACGACCAGCCACCACCGCAGCGGCGTGCCGAACCCCTCCACCAGCAGCTGCGCGACCACCATGCAGCCCACCATCGAACCGCTACTCACCGCGGCACGCCGAATCCGCCGCCGACGCGCGACCCCGGGATCTCCCACTTGCCCCACGCGGCACCCCCTCCGAAGCACCGCGATCGTAAACCGTGGACCTACGCCCTGGGCCTGGGCGTGGGCAGAAACGCCAGGCGCCACAGCTTGAGGCTGCAGCCCCTGGCAATCTGCCGCCACCGTGCGGCGAGAGCACCTCGGACCGCTTGATCCTCTGGCTCCCGAAAAGTGGCCTTAACAAGAGTCAGAAGCGCCCCAGATCAGGGCCACCCTGATGATCAGGGGCCGCCGGAGCGGAACCCACGTGAACAAGCTTCCGGGTGTGCGAGCACGCCGATCGAGCCGTACGGACCATGAGCTTTCTGAGGCCCGGGAAGGCGGGCAGATCAGCGCAGACCAGCGAAGAGGTCGTTCTCGGGCACGGCCGCGCCGGTGGTGTCCTGGACACGTACGAAGGTCTCGACGCCCATCAATTCGGTGAACCTCTTCTGGCCCATTTTCAGGAAGAAGATGTTCTCGCCCTGGCTGGCGTGCGCGGCCAGCGCATCGAATTTCTGACCGCCGAACCCGGTGGTATCCACCCAGGTAGTGATCTCCTCGTCGGGGAGTCCGATCTCGGCCATCGCGGCGGCCTCGGCGGGATCCGGCTCCTCCCAGTCCGCACCGAACTCGCGCATGGCCTCCCCGAACCGCTGCATCATCGAGCGGGGCGCCGTCGTCCAGTACACCTTCGGTGTCGACATGGTCATCGCCAGCGCCGCCATCGTGATGCGGTTTGCCTGGATGTGGTCGGGGTGGCCGTAGAAGCCGTTCTCGTCGTAGGTGACGACCACATCGGGTTGGTAGCGGCGCAAGAGTTCCGCGAGTCGGGCAGCGCCCTCCTCCACGGGTGTCTGCCAGAAGGATCCGGGCGCGTCGTTGGTCGACCAGCCCATCATCCCGGAGTCGGCGTAGTTCAGCGTCTCCAGATGACTGACCTTCAGGATGTTGCAGCTCGCCTCAAGCTCTTGGCGCCGCATCAAGGCGATGGCTGCCGGATCGTGCCTGGGGTCGTCCGGTTTGACACCCCCCGGTCCGTCGCCGCAACTACCGTCGGTGCACGTCACGAGGACCGTGCGGATGCCCTCCGCCGCGTACCGTGCGAGGACACCTCCCGTTCCAGTGGCCTCATCGTCGGGGTGGGCGTGCACCGCCATGAGCGTCAAGGGCCGGTCATTCATGAAACAGTCCTCCTGTATGAAAAGGCCGCGGTCCGAGTCTGCGGCAGGTGTATGAGGGGTCGCCCCGGTATCGGGTGACCGGGCGTACCGCGGACCCGGGAGCCCCCGGATCACGTCGCGGCGGACGATCTTTTGGCCTCTCTGCTCCCCGCCCCGCGCGGCGCCGGTCCCTCGGCTGGTGCAACAGTGCTGACCGGATCGGCTGTTCCCGCCGCGCAAGGGAAAACTCCTGCGCCTTGGCTGGAGCCCGTGCACTGCCGTGCGTCGTCGACGGCAGCAAGCTCGACCTGGGCATTCGGCTACGCCCAGGCCGAGGAAATCGAGCTCCGCCTGGACGCCACCGAGGTCCAGGTTCGCCGGCCGCCCGCCGGGATGCCCGTAGGGGAGTGGAGTGTCGGCGACGGGCAGGGTGTGGAGTCCGCGGTCGCCCCAGCTCGCCTTTCGCTCCTGCGCCGGCGGACAGTCGCTGCCAAGCCCGTTACGGGGTGCGCGAGACGAGCGCCTTCGCCTGGAACCTCCCTGCGCGCGTGGAGCATGTGGCAGTGGTTACCCCTGGTTCCTACGGGCTCCTCCACGTTCGCGATGACGAGGACCCGGGCCATGAAAACGAGGTACGTGTGCTCAGGTTTGTCGAAGCGGGTCGCGACGGCTCGGAAGCTCTTCAGGCGGTTGATCGTCCGCTCGACTTCGTTGTGGCGTTTGTACTGCTCCTTGTCGGAGCCGGTGGGCCAGCTGCCTCCGCTGCCACGGCGTCCGGCGATTGGCCCTCTGGTCCCTCGGCTCCGGGATGGTGTTCCGCCGGACCTGGCTCCGCCAACCCGCCCTGATCGAGAAGGCGATGGGGCGGCAGACGCTTGCCCTCCTCGCCCAGCTTGACGCTGCCTGCCAGGCCTGCGACGACCTGGCTCACGACACTGAGGAGCTGTTCCTGCAGCATCCCGACGCGGAGATCATCACGAGCTTCCCTGGCCTGGCCACCCTCACAGGTGCACGGATCCTCGCCGAGATCCCGGCAAAACTGCATGCAGACAAGGGGTACGACCACGCCCACCTGTGGCGATGGTTATCGGATCGTGGCATCCGGCACTGGATTGTCCGCAGGGGAATGGAAGGTTCTCAGCGGTTGGGCCGCCACCGTTGGGTCGTTGAACGGACTGTCTCCTGGCTGGCAGGCTGCCCCCGCCTTCACCGCCGCTACGAGCGCAAGGCCGAACACTTCCTCGCCTTCACCAGTATCGCCTGCACCCTCATGCAGCTGTGCCCTTTCGCTGTTGGGGTGGGTGTGGTGCTTGGATGACTGGAGCTTGTGGGGTGATCCGTCCCAGCCGCCACGCACGGCGCGGAGTTGGGGACACTGGAACACCGAAACGGGCTCTGACCAGGTGGGACACAGTGCCCCTGGAATGCGTGAACGGGACGCGGGGGATGGAGGAACGGGTGGCAGGGGCTGCAAGGGCCGGGGAGGCGGAGGAGTTCGCGACGCTGCTGCGGGAGCTCAAGGACCGATCGCAACTGAGCTACGGGGCGCTGGCCAAGCGGCTGCACATGAGCACTTCGACACTGCACCGCTACTGCAACGGCATTGCGGTCCCGAACGAGTACGCGCCGGTGGAACGCCTGGCACGGTTGTGCCGGGCAACGCCACAGGAACTCGTGGAACTGCACCGGCGCTGGATCCTGGCGGACGCGGCACGGGGGCGCAGGGAGGACCGGGTCCCGGCGACGCGGGGGAAGGGCGGTACCACCGTGGATCCCACCCCGGCGAAGGATTCCCCCCAGGGGGCCGGTTCGGCCGGGGTAGCTCCTGCGGCCGGTTCGCCGCAGGCGGTTGACACCGCTCCGGCGGCGGATTCGGCGGATTCGGCGGAACGGGTGGGCGCGGAATGCCTGACGGAGCCGGGCTCGGCAACGCTGCCGGGCTCCGCCGCGGCCCCGGCCCGGGGAACGGACTCGGCCCGCACAGCGGCATCGCGGGGACGGGGCGGGGACGGCGAGCCGGTTGTCGTCGGTGTGGTGCGAGGACCCGCGGTGCCACGGCGCCGCCGTATCGCGCTGATCGCCTCCGCCGCGGTGGCCGCCGTGCTGGGGGCCGTGGTGCCCGTCGTCCATCCGCTGGCGGGCGGAAACGGGAATGACGCGCGGGACGAGCAGGCAGCCGGTCCCACCGCAATCAGCGGCACGGCCGACGCCACACCGGCCGCCGCCCCGTCCGCGAGCGGGCAGAGCCGCATGTCGTCCGCGTCGGCCTCCGCCTCTGCCACCGGCTCAGGTGCCTCGCGGGGCAGCGGCACGCAGAGTGCGGCGGCAGAGCCCACCGGCGGCAGCGGCACCGACGCCACCCCGCTCACCGTCGGCACCCGCCCCTACGTCTACGACGACTCGTGCAGCCAGCACTTCCTCGTCGACAGCGCACCCGAGCAGGTCGGCCCGCCCGCGAACGAGCAGGACGCCCCGCGCTGGGCCGCAGCGCAATGGCGGTCTCCTCGGGCGAACAGCGTGTCGCCCTGACGATCCAGGGCACCGGCGCGGACACCGTCGTGCTGGAGGCGCTGCACGTACGCGTCGTCGCCAAAGGAGTGCCGCTCGCCTGGAACGACTACTCGATGGGCGTCGGCTGCGGCGGGGGCGTCGAGACCAAGTCGTTCGACATCGACCTGGACAACGGCAGGCCCACGGTCACCGTCAAGAACGGCCAGCGCGACTTCCCGTACAAGGTCAGCGAGTCCGATCCGGAGGTCTTCTACGTCACCGCTCACACCAAGGCCCACGACGTCCGTTGGGACCTCACCCTGGACTGGTCCAGCGGCAGCCGTCACGGCACCGTCCACATCGGCAGCAACAGCACCCCGTTCCGCACCAGCGCCGACGTCGGCCGCCCCGGCTACGACTACCCGCTGGGCGGCAGCGACTGGATCGAACGGGAGAGCTGACAGGTCCGGACGGACCGCGCCGGCGAGTCGGGTCCGACGACACGGCACTGCAGGAATCTGTGTACCTCAGGACGGCCCGGACACTGGTCAGCCTGCCTGGCTGCTGTCCTTGTACGCGCCCCAGCCGTGCCAGCGCTCGATCTCGATCCAGGCGTTGACCCGCGGCCGGTCTCGTTGGGCGTAGGGCGTGCCGAGGTACTGCCGGCTGAGCCGGTCGATGCCAGCGAAGTCTGAGTCGTTCCGGATCTCAGCGACCCGGCCGATGAGGCTGATGTGGTTGTACCAGTTGACTTCGTCCAACGCGGTGAGGGTGACTCGTGGGTCGTTGCGCAGATGCTCCAGGCGCTTGCGGCCCTCGTCCATGTTGACCAGGACGCGGCCGTCGTCTTCCCATAGGTACCAGGTGGCGGTGGAGACGGGCTGGCCATCCGGCCGGAGCGTGGTGATGACCGCCGGATTGGCCTTTTTGATCATGGCGATCGCATCGGGGGCAAGCGGAGGCTTCGACATCGTGCTTCTCCTCGACAGCCGTACCTGTGGGGCCCAATTGCTGTGACCTCGTACACGCTGTCACATTTCACGTGGAGACGAGCTGTACACGATGCTCGCCGATAAGACGGTGCTCGTGTGGGCGAACGACGTCCTGCACGGTCTTCACCGCCTGGTCCTCGTCGCGCGGGCTCCGCGACGCCTCACGACGCCTTGAGCACCGCGGTCACGATGGGCCCCGCCGAGTCGCCGCCGTGGCCACCCTGCAGGACCAGGCCGGCGGCTGCCACGTCGCCGCGGTAGGCGGTGAACCAGCCGTTGGGCTTTGCCTGGCCGTCGATCTCGGCGGAGCCGGTCTTCGCGCCGACGTCGGAGCCGGAGACGCCACCCATGGCGCCCGAGGCGGTGCCCGAGCGGGCGGTGAGGCTCATCATCGACTTCAGGTCGGCGCGGATGCCGGACGGGAGGCCGGCGCCGGCCGCGGCGAGCGGGCTGTCGATCAGCTTCGCCGCGACGATCCTCGGCTGATGGAACGTGCCATTTTGCACGGTCGCCGCGACAGCGGCCATGTTGAGCGGGCTCATCTGGATCTGGCCCTGCCCGATCATCTCCTCGTCATCTCGTCGCCGCTGCCGCCCGGCACGCTGCCGTCGTACGCCGGCACGCCCACGTTCCAGGTCCGGCCGAAGCCGTAGTACGTCTTCGCCGCGGCGGGGACCGATGACTCGGCGAGGGTGCCTGCCAGTTTGATGAAGCCGGTGTTGCAGGAGATCGCGAAGTCCCACTGGAAGGTTGCCGAGAGGTCTGAGGAGTTCTCGACGTTGCGGAACATCTTGCGGTTATCGAAGTTCGTGGTCGCCGGGCATGGTGCCGGCTGGGAGGGCCGCACCCCGGCCTCGAGCAGTGCCGTCGATGTGATGCCGCCGGTGGTGGTGTCCACCGCTGCGACCGACGACTGGGCGCGCTGGGTGACCGCCTGCTCGGCCGCGGCCTGAAGGCGCGAGTCCAGAGTCGTGGCAAGGTCGGCAGGCGTGCCACGGGCGATGACGTGCAGGCTCTCGCCGAGGCCGCCGTCAGGATCGTTGATCCAGGTCTCGATGCTCGGCTTGCCGCCGCTCACTTTGCTGGCGTAGCGCTCGCGCAGTTGCGGCAGGACGGCCTTCAGGGACGGGTAGTTGCCGGCGTCGAGTTGCTTCCCGTTGCGGTCGACCACCACGACGTCCGGCGACTTCGCGTGGCCGGTCTCCAGCGACTGGCCCTGCGTCAGCTGTGGATGGAGCACGGACGGCTGCCAGTCCACCAGCGGCTTGTGGGTGGTCTCGCCTCGGAAGACGGTGAGCGCGGAGTCGTAGGACCAGGTCGACCGCATCGGTGAGATGCACATGGAAACAAGCAGCGGCCCAGGAAGGAGGCTGCTGCGGCTGAGTGCCGTCGGCTCCTCTCGTCTCGCGGTCGCTGCCCCAGGCGGGCGGCGGCCGCGAGCCAGGGCGCGCCGACCCGGTCCCGCGTGTCGCGCAGATCACCAGCCCCGCTCGCGCTCACCACCGGACCGAGCACCGAACCCGGTCCCCTACGCCCGCTCCTGGGTCTCGGTGAAGGCGACCTACGAGCTGACGGTGACCGGGCCGGAGAAGGACATGCTGGGCGAGATCCGGACGATCGTCATCTTGTGGAGGACCGGGCTCCCCCGCGACGGAAACTCGGATGCGGGTGCCGCACGGCCACCCTAGGCTGCGCTCGCGTGGAGGGCGAGGAACCGTATCGGCCGTCAGTGGATCGGAGATGCACAGGGTATGACCAGTCAACTGTTCGCGATCTGCTTCAATGCGACCCGGCCGTCGGGCCTGGCGCGGTTCTGGTCCGGGCTCCTGGGCTGGGAGTTGGCTGACGGTCCGGACGACGACATCGCGATCCTGCCCCCTGATACCGCCGGGTTCCGCATCCGCTTCCTGCCGAGCCAGGAGCCGAAGATCGGTCAGAACCGAGCGCACTTCGACCTGACCAGCACCTCCCCGGAGGATCAGCAGCAGACGGTGGCCAGGGCCCTGGAGTTCGGCGGGAAACACATCGACGTGGGCCAACTCCCGGAAGAGGGACATGTAGTGCTCGCCGATCCAGACGGCAACGAGTTCTGCGTCATCGAGGCGGGCAACAAGTTCCTCGCCGACACCGGCTTCATCGGAGCGCTGGCCTGCGACGGTACGCAGGAGGTCGGTTACTTCTGGAGCGAGGCGCTGCGGTGGCCGCTGGTCTGGGACCAGGACCAGGAGACCGCCATCCAATCGCCGAACGGCGGTACGAAGATCACGTGGGGTGGTCCTCCGGTGGCGCCGAAGACGGGTACGAACAGGCTTTACTTCGAGTTGGCGCTCCCCACCGACGCCGACTGGGAGGCGGAGGTCGACCGCCTGATCTCGCTCGGCGCGACGCGCACCGACACCGGCGAGGGCGACGGCAGCCGGGCGCTGATGCTCGACCCCGACGGCAACGAGTTCTCCGTACAGAGGCCCCGGTAGCGGGGCTGTTGTCGGTGACGGTGTTTCATAGGCACGCCTGTGAGACACCGTCACCGGGCGGACGGGTCCAGGGCTTCAAGCAGTTCAGCGGACTCACCTCGAAGGCCCGCGGCCCCCTGCTGGACGGCGGGACTTGGGATGAGTACCCCACCGGTACGGCAGCCGGGTAGCCGGTGCCTGACAGGCAGACCTGGACGCGTGCTTGCGTTCGTTGCGGTCAGCCGGTCAGCCGGTCAGCCGGTCAGCCGGTCAGCCGGTCAACCGGTCAACCGGTTGGGCGGTGCGGCGGGAGCGGGCCAGAGCCAGCCGGCCGAGGACCGCGGCGATCAGCCCCAGCAACAGGGCCATCGCGCCACCGACTACTCCGTTGCCGGTGCCGGGACCACCATCGGCGACGGCAAGATTCAGCGCGCCGACGACCATGCCGAACAGCCCCGCCACCATGGCCACAAGGGCCCTGCTTCGCCTGTTGCCGGCGCCGGCACGACCGGCGGGGCGGGTCAGAGCCAGGCCACCGATGACCACGCCGGCCAGCGCCACCAGAGCGGCCGTGCCGCCCACGAGTCGCCCGGTGGTCACGCTGTAAGCCGCGGCCAACTGGGCCGAGCCATGCGCCGCCGCCGCGGCAAGCGCAAATCGGACTGACATAGGGTGCTCCTCCTACGACTGGACGTCGCCCGATCATGTCTGCCGGACCCGCATCTGGTCGTCCGGCGGGCGCAGACAATTCGCGCTGCCGCCGATGCCGCATCCGGCTACCGCGGACGCTGCGGGAGTCGCGAAGGTACCGCGTGTGCGGTACCCGGCCGATCATCCGCGCGCTGGAGTCGGCTGAGCTCGCCCGGGTGCGGTCCCCAGCCCTCTTTCACCCCTGCCCACGCGCCTGGGAAGCTTCCCCGCCAGGCGTGGCAGGCCCGCTCGCTGTTCACCCTTCCCGGCTGCCGTGCACCCCCGTCCCACAGCTCCACGCGGTCGTTCGTGTCCTCTGAGTAACAACTTTGTGGTCCTGGGATGTTGACGAAGCAAAGTTCTGGGGCCAATGTTGCTGAACGTTTGCCGCTTACACCTAACCTCACCTCCGGAGGTCCTTGTGTGTGACCTGCACGATCAGCATGAGCACGAGCACGAACCTCTGAACTCGAGCGGCCCCACGCTCAGCAGACGACGCATCATGCAACTCCTCGGCGCTGCCGGCGTGACAGCCGCCGCGATGACCGCGGAAGCCGACCCCGCAATGGCAGCCGCCGCGGACGACAGCCCGGCCGCCGGCTACCACGCCCCCACGGGACTCGCCCAGGACAGCCCCGCCAAGGCCTCCGCGCTCGCCTGGATCACCGCCAACGCCGACCAGGTCACCGGGCTCAACTCCGAGATCTGGGAGAACTCCGAACTCTCGCTGCGCGAGTGGAATTCCTCGCTCGCCGAGGCGGCGTTCCTGGAGAAGGCCGGATTCCGCGTCGAGTTCGGCACCGCGGGTTTCCCGACCGCGTTCACCGCGACCTTCACCTCCGGCGGCGGCGGACCAGTGCTCGGCTTCAGCGGTGAGTACGACGCGCTGCCCGGCCTCTCACAGAACAAGGGCGTCGGCCACCACGACCCGCGCGAGTACATCCATGACCCCTTCGCGCCCAGCTATGGCCCCGGTCACGGCTGCGGGCACAGCGCGCTCGGCACGGCCGCAGCCGCCGCGGCGGCCGCCGTCGCGCAGGCGGCGAAGAAGCACAAGCTCCCAGTGACCGTGAAGTTCTTCGGCTCAACAGCCGAGGAGGCGCTGATCGGCAAGACCTACGCCGTCAGCAAGGGCGTGTACGACGGCCTGGACGCCTTCCTCGACTGGCACCCGTCGACCGCCAACGCCACCGGGTGGGGCTCCACCACCGCGATGACCGCAGTCACCTTCACCTTCCTCGGCGTCGCAGGCCACGGCGGCACCCCGCTGGGCAACAAGAGCGCGCTGGACGCGGCCGTGATGATGGCGACCATGTCGGAGTTCCTGCGCGAGGAGAACCTGGCCCCCTCGGGACGGCTCCACTGGGTGATCAACAACGGCGGCGACATCCCCAACGTCACCCCTGAGATAGCCGAGATCTCCTACTACGTACGCGAGGGCAGCCCCGCGCGCGTGCAGGTGCTCCTGGACAAGGTCATCGCGGTCTCCGAGGCCGCCGCCAAGGCCAGCCAGACCAGCGTGCGCCACCGCATCACCTCGGCCTGCTGGAACCAGCTGCCCTCCAAGTCGTTCGCGGAGCTGCTGCACGAGAACATGCGGCAGATCGGACCGCCCCAGTTCACCGACGAAGCGCATAAGCTCGCCAAGGACCTCCAGGCATCCCTGGGGCTGCCGCAGAAGGGCATGCACGACACGATAGGCGACCTCGCTCCGCCCAACCCGGCCTTCCTGGGCGGCGGTTCCACGGACGTCGCCGACATCAGCTGGAACGTGCCGACCGTCTCGATGGGCGCCGCGCTCGCCCCCATCGGCACCAAGATGCACACCTGGTCCACCGCGGCCTGCGCCGCTGCTGCCCCCGGCCAGGCCGCCGTGCTCGCGGCCGCGCGTTATCTGGCGGCCACCGCCGTCGACCTCGTCACCCAGCCCGACCGGCTCAAGGAGATCAAGGACGAGTTCAAGGAGCGTACGCGCGGGGTGCAGTGGAAGACGGCACTGCCCGACGGGTACGAGCCGCCGATGTACGAGCCCCCGGAGTGGTTCCTGAAGAAGACCGGCCAGAAGTGGCCCCCGAAGAACATCACCTGGCCGCCCCAGCGGATCGTCTCCCAGGAGAAGTTCTCCTCCCTGGGCCCGGACCTCGCGCCCCAGAAGTAGGAGGCCGTGCCCGAGAGCTGAGCCGTGGTGCGGGGCGCCGACGAGGAGTCACGGGCCCCGCACCACCTCATCGGCCTTCCGCCGCGTACCGGCATCCTTGGTCGAGGGGAGCGAGCGGCTGCTCTCCCGCGCCGCCTTGGCCCTCGTCTCGGAAGCCGTGGCACGCCTGCACCGGGAGAACGGCGTCGTGCTGCACACCGGCGCACAGGTGACGCGACCGCACGGGACCGCAGGACGGGTCAGCGGCGTGGAACTGGGCGACGGCCGGGTGCTCGCCTGTGACACCGTGCTCGTGGCCATCGACGTCGTCCCCAACGACGCCCTGGCCCAGGAGGCGGGACTCGCCTGCGAGGGCGGCATCCTGGTCAAGGTGCCCGCCCCCGGCACCTCCCAGCGCTGCTCGGCCTGCAGTTCCACCCCTGCGGGCAGCCGGGAGTCCCAGGCCGTGTTCGTGTGCAAGAACCCGGGCTGCGTTGTGGTCGGGCAACGCCGACCACAACGCAGTCCGGAACATCTTGCACCTGTACCGGATCCACCTCGTGGCGATCCCGGCTGCTGGAAGAGCGGTCGCCAGCCGCGCTCGTCGCGCCAAGCCTCCCACCGCAAGATAGGGCGGAATCTCCCCCGTTCACGGGGGAGAGCGCTTCAAAAGTGAGCGACCGGCGTTGTCCTCAGGGCGTGCCGCTCAGGGCCTGCCAGGTGCCGTTCAGCGGGCGCTGCCCGTATCCGGCCTTGGACCAGTCGCAGACGCCGGTCGGGAAGATCTCTCGCAGCCGGCGCAGTTCCGCGGTGCTGAAGTCGACCGCGTAGTCGGCGGCGTTCACCGGCTTGCGGTGGCAGGCGACGACGTCGTCGGTCAGCGGCGCTCCAGCGACCAGCCGCGGCGTCGGGTACGCGGGGTACAGCTTGCCGCACCGTCCCCGGTTGTCGTACGTCAGCCGCTCGGTGATCTTCCGCGGCTGCGTGTCGCGGGTCCAGCAGGCGTCGTTCAGGTCGGCGGGCTTGCCGACAGCCACCTTCCGTGCGAGCGGCCGGTCGGAGTGGTCGGCGGTGACCGACGTCAGCCAGGCGTCCATCGCGGTGAGCGCCTGCCGCAGCACCGGGCTCTCGAGGCTGAAGTAGCCGTAGCGGTCGTCCTCTTCGAGCATCACGTGGTTGTCGGCGTTCCCGTTCGCTGCGATGAGCCGCGCCCTGGTGGAGAAGCCGTGCACCACCATGTGGATGTCGCCGCCGGACGCGTGGTCGGTGTAGGCGCGATAGTCGATGATCGGCGTGCTCGCAAGACCGCCGCCGCCCGACAGGATGCGCCCGGTCCTGTACGCCGCCATGGTGGCCGTGATGTCGGCCCGGGTCCGCTCTGCGGTGTGCCGGGCGTCGCGGTCGATGCCGCCGATGTCGGCGTTGAGGTCGAGGAACTGCTCCTTGGTGATCGTGCCTTTGTTGAGGGCGTCGAGGCCGTACTGCACGCCGACGTTGTCCAGGGGGCGCAGCGCGAAGCCGGTGCGGGGCTCCCGCCCGTAGACGTTGACCGTGTGGTCGTAGACCGTGGCCCGCGCGCCGCCGGGGTTGTGCTCCGCGTCGTAGCGCTGGTCGGTCGGCATGCCGGCGGGGAACTCGGCGTCGGGGTCGAGCCGCTTGGCCCCGTCGCTGAGGTTCGGGATGGATTCCCGCACGCCGAAGCCGGAGACGGCCCGCTGTTGCTCGGCGCTGAAGCTGCCGGGTGCGGTGTCGGTGAAGTAGTGGTCGAGCAGCCGCGAGTCGAGCAGTGTGAAGTTGGTCGCGGAGGCGACGTCGGGGAAACTGCAGCCGACGACGATGCCGTTCAGCAGGCCCGGGTAGTTGTCGGCGATCTGGTGGCTCTGGTACGAGCCTCCGGAGCAGCCCCAGCCGATGGTGAACCGCGGCGTCCCGTACCGCTCGATGAAGCGCTCCTTGACCATCATCGTGGACTCGGCGGCCAGCAGGTCGTTGCAGTTCTGGCCGAAGACGTTGAGTGAGGACGACGCGACGGCATAGCCGCGGCGCAGCATCTCCGGGTCCAGTACGCCACCGGTGGCGTCGCCCTGGGTGTACCAGCCGGCGCGGCAGCCGCCGCCGAAGGTGTAGATCAGGCGGCTGTTCCAGCCCTCGCTGGGCGTGACCGGGTCGGGCTCGGGCCGCGCGGGGTCGTGCAGCATGGCGATCTGGTAGATGGCCCGGTTGACGGTGCCGGTCTCGATGCGGATGAGGAACGGAACCGTGGCGCCGGTCGTCGTCGTGGTGTGCGCGAGGTCCGCGGGCCGGACGTCGCGGTCCGGGAGCGGTTTGATGGAGCCGTCGGTCGAACGGTACGCGTAGTCGACCCGTGTCTTCGCGGAGCAGTCCTTGTCGAGGGCAGGGCCCAGGGTGGACCCGTCGACGAGCTTGAACGACTCCGTGGCGCACAGGTACGGGCGCTCGTGCGGACCGCTGATGACCGGTCCGGTGATCGGATGGTTGCGCACCTCGAGGACGTCGCGCACGGCCCGCGCGCCCGGCGCGTCGCCGACCGTGGCGGCGATGCGGTTGCGGCCGTCCGCGAGCCCGGTGACCAGGCCGGTGAGCCCGTGACCGTCGGCGTCGGGGGTGAACTGTCCGGTGACATCGGTGCCGTTGCGGGAGACACGGACCTCGCCGGGCCGGGTACCACCGGGCACGTGCACGTGGACGAGTACGTCCCCGCCGGTGACGAATCCGGGGTGAGTGGAGACGGAGGTGACGGCGAGACGGTCCTGGCCGCCGTCGGCCGCGGGCCCCGCCGCGAGGAGCGTCGCCGCGGCGACGACCAGCGCGGTGGTGAGACCGATCCGCCGTCTGCGGCGGCTGACCAGTCGTCTGAACAGGGACACAGTGGGCCTCCCATCGGGGGTCAGTTCCCGGGACGTACGCGTTGTCCATAAGCGCATACGTCACCCTGTGGCAGGCCCAGCGGGTGCGACAAGGGGCCTTGGTCACGCTCCCGTAACGGGAGTGACATCCCCGGGGATACGAGCGACAGAAACCAACCGAGATCCGGCGTCGGAGCGCGGTCCGCTTTGCCGGAAGTGGAATGGGGTGTCCGAGTGGGGCCCGGCGGGAATCCTGACGGCGCCGGCCGGGCCCTTCTTCAAGGGTCGCGAAACGCTTTCCTCCTCGCGGGCGGTAGCCGGGTCGCGCAGCGGCCGTGGGCCGCCCCCGCCGGGGCGGAGACCCGGAGTGCTTGCTCGCGGGAGACGGCCGTTGCCGGGTGCCGGCCATGTGGCATCGGCCGACGTGCACTATGGTCGGCGGTCGGCCTTGGCCGATGCCCAGCTCGATTGTCCAGGGCGGCATCGGCGGCGTAGAGGGCTGCTCGCCGCGGCGCCGCTCGGCTTCCCGGTGCCGTCCACGGGCGATCCAGGCGACGACCCGGGCCAGCGCGCGACTTGAGCGGAACGCTCGCGCTGTGGTCGCATGGGGGCGATGACCTCCAGACCTTCCGCAGTCTCCGCAGCACGAGTACCGGTGAGCCGTGCTGCCCAGGACGGCACGGCCCCCGTGACCGACGTTGAGGCCGGTGCCGACGACGGCGACACACCGGACCAGCCATCGGCACACGACGACGAGGCCGGTCCCGGCGCCGACTCGGATACGGATGCAGGCGCGGACACCCGCGACGACGCCGAGGCCGGCCCCGCGGCCGAGGCTGGCGCCAAAACCGAAGCCAAGGCCGCCACCGCCACCGACGACACCGGCGGCACGGACACCGCCGCCCCCGCCCCCGAGTACGGCGAGTACGGCAAGGACGGCAGGAAGGACCGCCCGCGCGCCGGGCGCAAGCCCCGCCGCATCGTCCGGCGGGCCGTCAAGACGCTCGCCGTGCTCGTCGTCGTGCTCGCGTTCCTCGCGCTCGGCGACCGGTGGGCCGTGCTCTACGCCCAGGATCTGGCGGCACAGCAGGTGCAGAAGGCGCTGAGGCTGCATGCCGCGCCGGAGGTGCACATCGACAGCTTCCCGTTCCTCGGGCAGGTACTCGCGGGCGGCGTCGACCACGTCGAGGTCAGCGTGCCGCACGTCGACGCCGGGCCGGTCTCCGTCGCGCAGGTGCGGGTGAACGTCGACGACATCCGGATCGTCGGCAGCCTGCCGTCCTCGGTCAAGGGTGTGGTGCTGGGCCGGGTGCGCGGCGACATCCTGCTGGACTTCAAGGACCTGAACCGCGAAGTCGGCGCGTCGCAGGTCCACTTGAGCCCCGGTCCGGGGAAGAACACGGTGCTGGCCCGCGGCGAACTGCCGGTGGGCGGCCGGCAGGCCCAGGTCCGCGGGCGGGCGCAGCTGCGGCGGGTCGGTGACCGCGGCCTCGCCATGAGCGTGCGGGACCTGCGCGTGGTGGTGCCCGGCCTGCTCACGTACGTGCCGGGCAAGGGCGGCGGCCTGCAGCTGACCGCGGCGGCCGCCGACCGGATGGACGAGGACGAACTGCGACAGGCGGCCGGGAAGGACGTCCGCCCGCAGCAGAAGATGAAGGGCCTGGTGCTGGACGCGCTTGTGCACCATCCGTCGGTGCTGAAGCCCACCGGCATCGATCCGTCGCTGATCCAGGGACTGCAGAAGCTCCAGGAGCCGAAGGTCGCGCAACAGATGGAGTTCTCGGCGCAGCTGCCGGACGACCTCCCGGGCGATATCCGGCTGCGCGACATCTCGGTGGCGAAGGACGGAATCCGGGCCCAGCTGACCGGAAAGGACGTGCGGCTCAGCCGATGATGACCCGCCCGCTGCACGGGGCTCACGGGGCTCTCAGGTCGTCGCTCGGTCTGCGTTTGCCTGAGGAACAGCCTGTCGTTCGTGATCCGCGCCCTGCCCATCCCAAGCGTGGAGGCTTGTTCTAGCGGCGACCGTCGCCGTCTATGTCTCCTCTCCATCGGCTGTAGCTCGCTACGGCGGGCGCCCAAGGTGCAGATAGTGCGAAGCAAGAGGCTAGGAGCCTGTCTCAGTAACCGGCGACCCGCGCAACGTTTCGAGTATCCGCAGTTCGATTACTGATAGAAGCAGTACCAACGGTTGTCGTCGGCGCCTGGTTTTCCGGTAGATGTGGTCCGTCGCGCGTGATTGCCGGTCCGCGTCTCGAATGATGTGGTCTGGCTCTTGCGGTGTGAAGCGATACCACCGCCTGCGGGCTGATGTCCGAGTTCGGCTCCCTGGGTATCGCACCCGTCTGGCGTAGCCTTCGTGACGTGTCCGCCGAGTATGGAGAGCGTGCGTCCCGGCTGCCGGGGGCGGTCGTGTGGACGCGGGGAGCCGTCAGGCGTCCGGGAGTCGACGAGGGGGCGGCTGTCCTGCCCGATGGCTGCATGGATCTGCTGTGGACCGAGGGCAGGCTCCTTGTTGCCGGGCCCGACACCCGCGCGTACCGCCCTGGCCCCGGTGAGCAGGGTCCGTGGGCGGGCGTCCGCTTCTTCCCCGGCACCGCCCCCGCCCTGCTCGGTGTGCCCGCATACGAGCTGCGGGACCGACGTGTGGACCTTGTAGACCTATGGCCCGGTGCCGAGACGCGCCGCCTTACGGAACGCGTCGACGAGGCACCGGACCCGGCCGCTGCCCTCGAAGATCTGGCGCTGCGTCTCGCGGCCGACGCGGATCCCTTCGACCCGCTCCTGCGGGCGGTCGTGGCGTCGCTGACGGCCGGCCGCTCCGTCACGGCGACCGCCGAATCGGTGGGCCTGGGCGCGCGTCACCTCCACCGGCGTTCCCTGACCGCTTTCGGCTACGGCCCCAAGACCCTGGCCCGGATCCTCCGTCTGCAGCGCGCCCTTGCCCTGGCCCGCGCCGGCGTCCCCTTCGCGGAGACGGCGGCACTGGCGGGCTTCGCGGACCAGGCTCATCTGTCGCGCGAGGTGCGGGAGCTGGCGGGAGCGCCGCTGACGGAGCTGGTGGGACGGTAGCTCAAGCGCTGTCGTCCGCGAGCGGCACGAACAAGTCGATGCCGTTGCCGTCCGGGTCGTTCACCACGGCGTACCGCTGGCCCCAGACGGCGTCCCACGGCTTCAGCTCGCCGTGGTACCCGGCGCCGACCAGGTCCTCGTACATGGCGTCAACGTGTGCGGGGCTTGCGCACCGGAACGCCAGCCCCACCCGGCCGCCGCTCGTCGGCGGACGCCACGACGGGTGGAACGAGCGGACGGTGTCCTCGGTGTCGAGAGCAAGGCGTAGCCCGCCCGGCAGTGCGCCCTCGACGTGCGGCTGGTCCTCGGAGCCTTTGGGGAACGCGATCCCAAGGCGCCGGTAAAAGGCGAGCGACGCGGCCAGATCGGAGACGACGATGCCGATGACATCGAATTGGGGTGACAGCTCGGTGTTCATGGCCGGCAGCGTAGGCAGGGGACGGGCATCGGGTCTTGAAGGAAACGGACACCCCTCGACAGACGGTGACTTGGTCGGCGCGCGATGCCGTGCCGACCCCGCGTTCCGGGCCGCTGAGTGGCGCCCGCCCGTGGGACGAAGACCAAGTCGGCTCGGGGCGATGCCCGCGGGCAGTGACCGGATCCCTTGGTGATCACTAAGTTCGTGCCATCGAAGCTTGAGCAGCGTCGGGGCTGCTGGGGGCCGTGTGATCGCGCGCGTAGGCGGATCCTGATCTCGTGTCGTTTGATCTGAAGTCTTTCGGTGTGGCGGGGTTGTTGTCAGACCTGAGTGCGAGCCTGTGGGCATGGGGGCTCGTCTGGAGCCATTCGGATCGTTGTTGGAGGCGGCATGGTGACAGCACAGGATGACGGCTGGGCCGGTATCGGCTGGGACTGGAAGGACTATGACGACATCCGTCGGCGCCTCGACCAGGGTGCCGACCCAGAGGCATGGAGCGGGGGGCGGCCCCTGCACCGTGCGGCGGTGTTCGGCTCTCCGGAGGTTGTCGCGGAGCTGGCACGGCGGGTTGAAGACGTGGACGCGCTGGAGAACGGAGTGACGGCGTTGTGGGAGGCAGTCGTGTCCAGGAAACCGGACAACGCACGGGCTCTCGCTGCCGCCGGGGCCAATCCGTGGCGGCAGTCCATCGGTGGCTGGTCGCCGGGGCGGCTGAGCCTGGCTGGGCCGACACCGGGCCTGTTCGCCGTGCCGGCCGGTGAGCACCTGACCGATGCGGAGCGCGCGGCGGCTGAGGAGGCCATGCGACTCATCGGGGCGCTGGGCAGCCTCCACTACGAGGGCACGGGTCTAGCCTGCGTGGCTGGGATCGACGCGGCCGAAGCGGTACGCCGCCTGAAGGCGACGCCGGTGCAGGACGAGGTTGTCGATGAGGTGCTGGAGGATCCGTATGCGTGCGAGATGGACGAGAGCCTGCATGTCGTCGGTGTGACATCCGTGCCGGGCGGCTGCGTCGTGAGCCAGCCATGGGGGTACGCGCCGACAATGCCGGGCGTGCTGACCCGGCTGTCCGCCGGGACCGTCTGCTACGGCCTGTACGCCAACCCCAAGAGCGGCAACCAGGGTAGCGTCGCCCGCGACGGGTCCATTGAGGACTGGGATCTGAACCCGGGCGGTGGGCTGTACGGGGGCGCCACCTCCGAAGAGGTCCTGGCCTCCTACCTCTACCTGTACAACCCGGTGGCTTTCTCCTGCTCCTTCGTAGGGCTACGCCTGACTGATGCGCGCGCGGTCATTGGGCCCCACGATCTGTGGGTCCAGCTGCCCCAACGCGACTACTGGAGGCAGTCACACTGGTGAGGTCGGCTCCCGCCCTCCATCACCCGCTTGGTCCAACATCGCTGTGACGCACGTTGCTTGACAAACGGCGTGAGGAATCGATGGCACACGCTCAACCTTTGCTGTCACAGGACACCGGACGAGGCCTGATCGTCGACGTACAGCATGGGTCTGGTCGTGCCTGGCCCCCGGCGGTTGCTGCTGTCAGGGCGCTTACTGGCCGTTGTCGCGCCGCCGGCCTTCAGCGAGAGCGAGTGCGAGGTCCGGGTGCCTCCAGTACACCCGGGCCACGCCCTGGCCCTCGCTGGTGTGAAGAGGAGGGGGCGGGATGGGTGGCGCGGACGCAGCGGGGGACCGGGGCACCTCGCCTGGTTGCGTGTCGGCCGGGGCCGCCGCGTTGCTGGTAGCGGCGACGTCAGGCGGGAGGGAGACGCTGGCCTTCCGGTTTGAGGTGCGCGGTATTCCCAATCGTCGGCGTGTTCGCCGGTGATCGGGAAGACCACGTGGCGGGTGACGGAGACGGCGTGGTCGGCGAGCCGTTCGTCGGAGCGGCCGAGCAGGGTGACGTCTACCGCAGTCTCTGCTCCGTGATGCCAGCGGTCGTCCATCAGGTGCTGGAATATCGAGCGGCGCAGTTCGTGGATCCGGTCGTCGTCCCCCAGGGCCCTTCCGGCGCTGCCGCGGTAATTCCGGTATTCACTGCGGCAGCAGCGGAGTCAGGTCTGCACTCGCCGCGTGAAGCGGCGCAGGGCGAGGTAGCTCAGAGCGGCGGTGCCGAGGGTGAGGGCGGTGAGGTAGGCCCAGGTGGGCATGTGGCCGGTGGAGGGCGTGAGGTTGTCGCGGAGGCCCTCGCTCATGTAGACGAGCGGGTTGGCCAGGGTCAGGACCTGGACCCAGCGGATCGGGTGCAGAGCGGTCCACGGGTAGTAGACGCAGCCCAGCATGGTGGCGGCAGCCAGGAGCAGGCCGAGAAGCGGCCCGAAGGCGGAGGCGTCGACCGCGGTTCCGAGCAGCAGCCCGAGGGCGGAGGCGAGCAGCGCGCTGAGTACCAGTGTGGTCAGCAGCAGGGGCCAGTTGTCGATGTGGGCTCGGGGCGCGTTGCCGGGGGCGTGGACGAGCCAGACGATCGGGACGACGACGAGGGTCGAGACGAGGCCGAAGATCGCGGATGAGGTGATCTTCTGCAGGCCCAGGGCCCAGACGGGCAGGGGCGCCAGGGCGCGGTCGGTGATCTCGCGGCCGGGGCCGAGTTCGGCGGCCAGGGGCCCGGTGACGGACATGATGCTCTGCAGGGTGAGGGTGCTGGCGATCAGGCCGGGCAGCAGGATCGTGGAGAACGAGGTCGCGCCGCCCAGCCCGCTGCCGATGCTGGGCATGACGTAGGCGAAGGCGAAGGTGAACAGCAGCGGCTGGAGGCCGACCTGGATGAGCACTGCGGGCAGGCTGCGGCCCAGGACGTGGAGGTCGCGCGTGGTCAGCGCGCGGTAGGCGTGCCAGGCGGCCCGGCGGGACGACAGAGGGCCGGGGGTGGCGGCGAGGGGGTTCGCGGTGGTCATGGCGTGTAGTCACGTCCGGTCAGGGTGAGGAAGGCGGTCTGCAGGCTGGGGGGTGTGGTGGTGGCGTCGCGGACGGTGAGGCCGGCCGCGCTGCCGATTCGCAGCAGCTGGCCCAGGACGCCGTCGGGATGCGTGGTGCGAACCCGTACGGTCGGGCCGTCGACGGCCACGTCGTGGGCGCCGCCGGGGATGCTGTGGAGAGTGTCGGTGGCCGGGGTCGCATCGCCGTCGTAGTGGACGGTGATGACCGTCTGCGCTCCGCTGGACGCCTTGATCGCCCCGGGGGTGTCGCAGGCGAGTAGGTGCCCGTGGTCGATGACGGCCAGGCGCTGGCACAGGGCCTCGGCCTCGTCGAGGTAGTGGGTGGTCAGCACCACGGTCTGGCCGGTCTCGTGGAGGCTTGCGATGATCCGCCAGAGGTCCTCGCGCGCCTGCGGGTCGACGCCCGCGGTGGGTTCGTCGAGGAAGAGCACCTCCGGCAGGTGCATCAGGGCCCGGCCGATCATGACGCGGCGGGCCTGGCCGCCGGAGAGCTGGTGGGTTTTGGCGCCGGCCTTGTCGGCGAGGCCGAACTGCTCCAGCAGTTCGAGCGCGCGGCGGCGGGCAGCTGGGGCGGGCATGCCGAAGTAGCGGCCGCGGAAGGCGAGGTTGTCCGCGACGGTGAGCGCGCGGTCCAGGGTGTTGGCCTGGGAGACCACACCGATGCGGGACTTCACGCCGACCGGGTCGGCACTCACCTCGTACCCGGCGACCCACGCCTTTCCGGCGCTGGGCGCGACCAGGGTGGTGAGCATGCCGATGGTGGTGGACTTGCCGGCGCCGTTGGTGCCGAGCAGGCCGAAGAACTCTCCCTGGTGGACCGTGAGGTCCAGGCCGTCCACGGCGACAAGGCCGCCCTGCGCGCGCGGATAGACCTTACGCAGGCCCTCCGTACGGATGGCTGTCGGGGCGTGGGCCGTGGGGGCGGCCGGGGCGAGGGGCGGTGCGGGGGCGGGGGTTGGATTCATGTGGTTGCTCCAAGGTGCGGATGAGACATCCGTCGGGAGGCGTGCCGGGGGTTATGGGGCGAGGGTGTGGCCGGGCAGGCCGGTGCCGCCCAGGTGGGTCAGCAGCGCGGACAGCCGGCCGATGTCCTCCTTGCTCCACGGGGGCGCGGCGAAGATCTCGGCGGCGATCTGCTCCGCCGTGGCGAGCATGTCGGTCAGACGTGCGCGGCCGGTGTCGGTCAGCGTGGCGTAGGCCACCCGGCCGTCACGGGCGTCCGTCTCGCGCGTCACCAGCCCGATCCGCTCCAGCGGCGCCAGCCCCCGGGTCACCCCGGAGGCAGTCAGACCCAGCGCCTCGGCCAGGTCCACCCGGCGCATCCGGCCGCCGGGCGCCTGCCCCAGACGCAGCAGCATCGTGAAGTCGGCCAGGCTCACCCCGTGCAGCCCTCCCAGACTCGCGTCGAACCGCTTCACCAGGGCCGTCTGGGCCCTCACGAGACGCAGCGACGCGTCCAACGCATCACTCATTGCCACCTCCTTGACTGCTCAAGCATATCAGGAGCTTGAGTAGTCAAGGATTTGTTTAGTTGATGACCCGGACGGAGCCGGGCGTCTCGCCGCGTCCGCTGGAGTGGAAGCCCGTGCGATCGCGGATGGTCACGGTCACGTCGAGGTGACATTCCCCACGCCACAGGCGACTACGCAGTCAGGTTGTGTACAGGTTGGTCGAGCCAACCTCGTTGCATGACAACGACAAGCGAGGTACGCACGCGCAGCCGGCGGCTCCTGCTGAACAAGGTTCCCGAGGTCACCATCTGGTTCTGGGTGATCAAGATCCTGTGCACGACCGTCGGTGAGAGTTTCGCCGACTGGATCAATACGCAGCTGGGCGTCGGCCTGGTGAACACGGCCTGGATCTTCACCGCGGTCTTCGTGGTGGTTCTGGGCGTCCAGCTGCGGCTGAAGCGGTACGTCCCATTCCCGTACTGGCTCACCGTGGTCGTTGTCAGCGTCACGGGCACGCTGTACACCGACATCTTGACCGACCAGCTCAACGTGCCGCTGTGGATCAGCTCCGCCGTGTTCTCGGTCCTGCTCGCTGTGGTCTTCGGCGTGTGGTGGCTGCGCGAGCGCACCCTCTCGATCCACTCGGTCACGACGCTGCCGCGTGAGTCGTTCTACTGGCTCACCGTCCTCGTCACCTTCGCGCTCGGCACCGCGACCGGCGACTGGACCCTCGAACTCACCGGCTGGAGCCCGGGAGTCTCAGTCCTGTTGCCGCTCGGCCTCATCGTGGCGATCACGCTGTTGTGGAAGTTCGGCGCGAACCCGGTGCTGTCCTTCTGGCTCACCTACATCTTGACCCGCCCGCTGGGCGCCAACATCGGCGACTGGCTCGCCTCCCCGAAGGTCGCTCAGAACCCGGGCGACCCCACCGGTCTTGCGCTGGGCACCTTCACCACCAGTCTGATCTTCCTCGGCCTGATCCTGGCGACTGTCATCTACCTGACGGTGACGCGCTCCGACGTGACCGAGACCTACGAGGCCACGCACGCCCCGCAGGTCACCGCCAGCCCGCGCCGGGAGCGCATCGCGCTGGCCGGCTTCGGCCTTCTCGCCGTCGCCACCGGAGGCCTGCTGGTCTGGGCTCACAGCCAACCGCACGTCGGCCCGGCGCCGGAGACCGACACCACCTCCACCGTTCAACTCGCCCCTGGCCAGGCCGTGAAGAACTTCCCGCCCGCGAAGGTCGACGCACTGAGGGCACTCGCATCGACTTCGCTCAAGGACACACGGTCGGGGAACGCGACCGGGGCCCACGCCGCTGCCCAGTCCCTGCGTGATCTCTGGGATGCCGACCAGGCCTCGCTGCAGCCGCTGGACAACACCGGCTGGACGTCCGTCGACGCCCAGATGGACCGCGTCCTGAAGACCTTCGGCATCGACCACCCGAACCCGCCGATGTCGCCGGCACAACAGGAAGCTGAACTCAACACCCTCCTCGCGGCTCTGCGCTGACAGACTTGATCGGCACCGGGATCGCAGTCGCCGTCGGCGCGATATGTCTGGCTGTTCACGCGAGAACGGGTTGTGGCACAGCTTCCGTGCAGCGGTCACTCTGAGTGACGACTGAGCCTCTCAGGGCGGCATCCAGCCTGGCTGCCTGGCTCGCCCAGCGGCAAGGCGTCGAGGTCGTCTGCCGGGACCGAGCGCCATTCTTCGCTGAAGGCGCCACAGCCGGAGCGCCGCAGGCGGTCCAGGTCGCGGAGCGGTGGCATCTCTGGCACAACCTGACCGAGGCCGCTGAGCGAAGCGTCGCCCAGCACCGCCGCTGCCTGAGCATTCTGACTCCCGCAGCACCTCAACCCGCGCGCCGTAGGTGTGGCCGCCGCGCTCGCCCTTGGCCATGGATTCCGGCGGCAATGCGCAGTGTCTGGCCCCGCGGCTATCGGAGGCCATCTCGTTTACGCTCCCTGCGCCGCAGTGCGCGACGCTGCTTTCCTGGCAGGGTGGAGGCCAACTCGCCCACCAGGGAGACGGCGTGGCAATCGCGGTCCCGGCTGCCCCGGCACCACCACACCGGTGGGCCGGCCGCGTCCGTTTCGCCCTGGTCCCAGTTGTCAGTGGTCCCTGCGGGACGAGGGTGCATTCCGATCTTGTGTTCCGAGCAGATCGGCCAGACCCGCCAGAGCAACTCCATGATGGTCGACTGCGCCGCATCTGCGACCACAGTCAGGACCGTCGTCGCATCGTCCGGCTCTGGCGGGTCACCCTCCTCCAGGTCGCGCGCATTCACCGAATTGCCGTGCCAACGGCCGTCGGGCATCGCCACGTAGACCTGACCCCTGTCGATTCCGCTCGGGGGCAAAGGCTGCCAGGGCGGGTCAACCATCAGAATCAGTGCTTCCTGATCCGGCAGGGTCGCCATCACGTCGCGATTGACCACAGCGAGTGCGGCCTCCAACTTCGGCCACTGACCGGGCTCGGCCGGCCTGGGCTCCGGGAGACGCTGCCGATCATGACCAGGACCGATGCTGGAATTCGAGAAGTAGTTCACCGGGGCATCGTCTCAGTCACCCCGTCTTTCAACGTTGACGGAGGGTGAAATCAGCTCAGGTCTCTGGCCGGCGGGGGTGTGTGGGTTCCAGGCCGAGGAGGTCGAGCGGGTGGAGTTGGATGCCGCGGGTGATGGCGATGACGGGTGGATCGGTGGCGCTGCCGACCCGTGGTCGCAGGTCGGACAGGTGGTAGAGGATCATTCTGCCGGTGGGTCGCACCCACGCCAGCTCGGCAGTGATCAAGTGGGCGCCGGAGGGGAAGGGGGGTGGTCGCCGGGGAGCATCCGGCCGTGGCACACGGGCCGGTCCCGAGGGACCGGCCCGTGTGGTCTTCACGCTGACGGGGTCACGAGCTCTTCTTCAGCGTGAAGTTGCCGATCGTCGTCTCTCCCTTCTTGAGCTTCACCGTGGTGGTCACCGGCTTGTAGTCGTCCTTCGACACGATCACGGTGACCGGGTTGAGACGGGTGTCGAACCACAGGGCGTAGGTGCCGTCCTTGGCCGTCCGCAGGGTGTGGCTTGTCCCGGCGGAGTTGATCTGGATGGTCGCTCCGGCCAGCGGAGCGGTGCCCCCCTTGCCGTCCTCGCCGAGCACGGTGCCGGTGTACTTGCCCCAGTCCTTGGGCGGTTGCACGGTCATCGTCACGTCGATCGGTGCCACGGGCGGGGTGTCCGCCTTGATGCCCAGCTGGGCGGTGTACTTGCCGGGCTGCTGCACGCCCGCCGCCGTGGAGGCCTCAAACGTCACGTTCACCGTGATGCTCTGCCCGGGCTGCAGCGTCGCCGAGGTCGGGGACACGGACAGCCACGGGACGTCGGTGACAGTGGCGCACTGGTCGAAACCGGGCAGCAGTTCGCTGTCCGGCGTCGGGGTGAAGCCGCCGGTCGAGCCACCGACCTTGACGAACCCGCACGCCGCACCCGCCCGGTAGCGGGCGAAGTTGGCGTTGGGCAGCGCCGACCAGGTGTTGGCCGCCGGGTCGTACGCCCAGCCCTGGTTGGTGACCGTGGTGGAGTTGTTGATGACACCGGTGGAGACCAACAGCAGGCCGTTCGCGCTGTCCGCGGCCACCCCCCAGAAGTCGACGGGCAGGTCGGCCATCTGGGTCCAGGCGTTCGCGCCCGGGTTGTAGGCGTACGTGCTCTTCAGCGTCGTCGACCCGTTGCCGCCGGCGCAGTAGAGCGTGCCGTCGATCCCGCCGCAGCCCTGCCACGCGACCGCGACCGGGTACGCGGCGACCGTGGTGAACGTGTCGGCCCCCGGGTTGTACCGGACGGTCACGTTGGACTTGTTGCAGTTTCCGTCCACGCAGCCGCCGACCAGGTAGATCTGGCCGTCGACCACCCCGATGCCGGGCGCGGCCCGCGGAGCGGGGTTGGTGCTGGCCCGGGTCTCCCACGCGTTGGTACCGGGGTCGTAGGCATAGACCTTTGCCGACGTGTTGCCCGCCGAGTTCCAGCCACCGAAGACGTAGAGCTTGCCGTCGACGAACGTCGCTGCCGGCTTCTCCAGGGCCGCCGGCATGTCGGCGATCTTCGTCCAGGTGTTCGCCGGTGGGTCGTACACGTAGCTGTTGGCGAGGTTGGCGGCGCCGTCGGTTCCGCCGACCGAGTACACCTTTCCGTCGTAGGCGGCCACGGCGTTGTCCATGACCTTGATGGGGTAGTTGGCCGTGTTGATCCACGGCGGCGCGTACGGGGTCGGCTCCAGGACGTCACCGGGCTGGCTGTCACCCCGCCAGGCGGGCGATACGCCGCCCCCCTTGACCCGGAGGTTCTGCAGGCGCGCGCCATGCGTACCGAGGATGTCGGAGTTGCCGGCCCGCTCGGACAGCTCGAACGTGGCCGGTGCGGTGCCGTCGTTGCGGATTGTCGTCGTCGCCGTCTTGGTCTGGCCCAGCGTCAGGCTGCCCTCCACCGATGGCGTGGTGATGGTCAGCCGGCCCGCCTTGAGCGCGAAGTCCGCCCGCGTGGCCCGGTCAGCCGCCACATCTATCGTGGATGTGACCGATTTGTACTGTGCTTTCGCTGCGGTGAACGGGTGGTTTCCGGTCAGGGTCGAGAACATCCAGTAGAAGCCGTCGCCGAGTTTGGCGTCGTCCGGAGTCGGTCCGGTCACCGCCTTCTCCGCCGGCTTGTCCTCACTGGTCACTGTCGCATCGTTGACCCCGGCGCTGGTGTTGCCGTCCAGCACCCGGCCGACCACCAGACCACCCGGGATCGGGTCGCAGGACCGGTTGACGATCGACACGTTGTCCAGCTCCCACCACCATGCGTAGGTGGCCTGGTAGTGGAACCGGATCCGCACGTCGGACTTCCCGGCCGCCTGCGGCACCGGGATCTCCTCCAGCACCGGACCACGCCGGCTGGTGCTGGTCCAGTGCGACACGTTCTTCCAGGTCGTGCCGTCGTCAACGCTCACGTCGACGTCGGCGAACCCGCCGAGTGCCCGGTAGTCGCTGTTGAACCGCAGCACCGGTGCCGGTACGGCGGACAGGTCCATCGCCGGGGTGATCAGCGCGGTGTCCACCGGCTTGCCGGAACCAGCGTTGTCACTGTCCGCGATGGCGTACTTGCCGCTGCCGCCGGTGAGGTTGCCCCGGTTCCTCGGGTCGGCGAAGCTCCAGCCGCCGTTGGGGGTGGTGTTCTCCACGCTCCAGCCGGCCGGAGTGTCCCCGGACTCGAACTGCTCGGCGACGACCGGATCGCCGTAGCCGGTCTTGTACCCGGTGGCGTCGCAGGAGGTCTCGACCGCCAGGTCGAAGTTCCGCACCAGGTCGCTGCCACTGACGGTGACCTGTGCCGTGCCTTGTTGGTAAGACGGGTACATCGGCTTGACCGTCAGGCCGTACTCGGCCCCCTGCGGCAGATCGATGCTGTACGCGCCGGTCGCCGGGTCGGTGAAGACCGGGCCGCCTGGCTTGCCGGCCACGTCGATGCGCGCGTAGAGCGGCCAGCCATGCCCGGAGCCGTCCTTCACCACGCCGCTTACCTTGCGCAGCGGAACCGGGTCGAGCGTGAAGTTCGCCGTCACCGCTCCACCGTCCGGCACGGTCACCGTCTCGGTCTTCGACGCGTAGCCGAATGCCGAAGCGGTCACCTCGTGCTGACCAGCGGGCAGGGTCAGCTTGTACGCGCCCTGGTCGTCGGTAATGGTGCCGCTACCGCCGACGCGCACCGTCGCACCGGCGATCGCGCCGCCGCCGGACTTGGTGACCTTGCCGGTCACCTCACCCCGCGGGCCGTTCACGCAGTTGGGGAACTTCATCGCACCGATGCGGGTCTGCCAGTTGGCGGAGCTGGTCTGGGACAGGTACTCGGAGGTGAACCAGAACGTGCAACCGTCCGTCGGGTCCACCGACATCGAGCTGTAGTCGCCCCAGCGGGCCGCCGAGTGGGTCTGTGAGCCGGTCCCGGCGATCAGGGTCCGCTCGCTCTGCCCCAGTTCGCCCAGCGGGTCACCGGAGAGTCGCCCGGCCACCCGGATCGATGGGAAGGACGTGCTGCCCGATGACGAGTAGCCGATGGCCATGTTGCCGCTGACGTCCATGGCCGCGCTGCCCATCCACCGGTGCTCGCCGTCCGGCGCATAGGTGCCCTGCTGATGGATGGCCCAATTGGTGGGCGAGTTGCTGCGCAGTTCGTACCACCGTAGGCCGGCGTGGTCGCCGCCGACATCCACGGTGTGGTTGAGCACCATGGAGGCGTGGTCGCCGAAGTTGCGGTAGGCCGCCCGGTACATCATCCGGTCGGAGATCGCGTCCAGCCGCGCCGAGGTGTCCTTCTGCGGAATGCAGGACCGGGCGCCGTTGCACATGTTCGAGTCGAACGGTGCGGTCTCCAGGAACCGGTTCGGGGCCAGGTTGTTGCCGAAGGTGGAGTTCGCCGGGTTGGTCCAGTCGACGTGGAAGTCCCACATCAGCAGCCGGTCGGTGGGCGAGGTGCCCCAGGCGTCGTCGTCGAACATGACGAACGGGTTGGGTGCCCCGGCCGGCGGCGCCTGACCCTCTGCGTCTGCGGGCAGCAGGCCGCCGAAGTCCGGACCGAGGTGGTAGTACACCATCCGGGCCGGCTGGCCGGCGAGCATCTTCTCCCGTTCGAAGGCCACCGCTCCGGCGCCGACAAAGGACGGCGCGAACTCGTTGGTGGTCATGTAGTAGGCGTCCGGCCAGATCCCGTACTTCGGGTAGTCGTTCATGCGGGTCTGGTGGTAGAGGAAGTCGTACCGGTAGAAGGCCCCGGTCGGGTCCGGAGTCTGCGAGATCGCCATGCACTGGTGGTTGCCGGCGGATCCGCCCGGCAGGGCGAACTGGGTGATCATCCAACGATCGGCGGTCTCGTCGTAGAGGACCACCGGGTCGCCGTCGTTCCTGGTCTCGCACGGTCCGCCGAAGCCGGCGAAGACCGCATTGCCCGGTAGTGGCCCGAGCAGTTTGTTGCCGTTCTTGTCGAACACGGCGTAGTGCAGGTTGACCATCTGGACGTAGTGGTTGGGGCCGACATCGCCGTTGGTGTCCGGCGGAAGCACCCCGTCGACGTTGCCGACGCCCTCGAAGTTGGCCTTGAACTCGGGTACCTGGCTGGCGGTGAAGCCACCCTGGACCTTGCTGCTGCCCTCCTTCGCGGACGGGTTGACGGCGGCGCGCTCCAGCGAACGGGCCGGCTGCGCGGAGGGCTTGGCGCTGCTGCGCTTGGTACCGCCAGGCTTCGCGGAGATGTCACGCAGCTTGGGGGAGAGGTCGTGTTGCAGCGCGTCGCGTACGTCCGCCTTCGCGGCCGGCTTGGCTGCGGGTGCGGTGGGCGCGGTGTCGTCGGGCTTCGCCGTGGCTGGTAGGCCACCGACGAGCAGGGCCAACATGGCCAGGACTGCCACCAGTCCCGCTCGTAGCGTTCTTCGTCGTGTACGTCGCATGGGACATTTCCTCCTTGCCGAGGCAAACCAGGGATGTCTCAGACCACGTGGGGGGTTTGTGCTACTGGGGTTCGTATGTGTCGTCCGGGCCGGTCCCGGATGACGTGTCCGCAACAGTAAAGAGAACGTGACGCCTGCTGAGTAGAGTGATTTCCGGACATGCGTGGAGCCAGAGCTCGGACTCATCTGCCTCAGTCGTTGACAGCCGCCACGCGGTGAGGGCGAGCCTGGCCCGTATCAGCCCGGCGCGGAATCGATCACCATGTCGCCGGCCTGCTCAGGGACCACGGTGACGATCAGATGCGGTGTGGTGCGAGCCGCCAGGGCGTCGACCAGGTCCTCTTCGATATCGGCGAGGTGCTGCTCCCGCTCGGCGGCTGCGGTGAACCGTGCCCTGTAGGCGGTGGCGACGTCGGTTCCGGCCAGCCACTCGGTTCTGCCGCCGCCGCGCCTGGGGTAGCGCAGAACGTCTTTGGACGGCCTGCTCGCATGAGCTCGGCGATGGTTCGGTAGTCCAGTTCGTCGAGCCGTCGGCCGAACAAGGCCTTGATTCTGCCCAGTTGCGTCACCATGCGCAGACCTGGCTTTGTTCACGAGAACCGACAGCACCTGTACACGAGATTGGGAGGCGTCGGCGGCGCGTCATGTTCGATGTTGATGAGGAACGATAGCGCCCCCAGCGCGCCTCGCCGTCGCAGAGCCTGACCTCGGGAAGCCGCGATGAAGGGCACCGCACGGGCGCCCGGATGCAGGCGTCCGCACTCTTGGCACGTGAGCCAGACGTCACTCTCTGTGCTCGCTTCGTCGAACTGGTGGGCGGGGGTTCTGATAGCCTGCTGCGATCTTGGAAATGGGACCCCGTCGGTGTCCGCTGGCGGTCCGGCTACCGCGCGGTCGCTGCCCTTGACGGGGCGGTATCTCGTCGCGAGCGAGAGGAACCCTGGTGCCCACCGGCCTGGCAGGGTTCGGTCCTGGCAGTCCACTTGGAGGGCGTTCGGCGTGCTGTTGGCGGCTCGGTACCAGATCGAGGAGCTTCTCGGCCGAGGGGGGATGGGGGAGGTCTGGCGCGCGCGAGACGAGGTCCTTGGCCGTCCGGTCGCGGTCAAGCTGCTCCTGGCCGGCGGCATCGACCCGTCGGCCGCGGCCCGCTTCCGGCAGGAGGCGCAGACGACCGCTCGCCTGAGCCACCCCAACATCGTCGCCATTTACGACTTCGGCCAGGCCGACGACCGTCTGTACCTGGTCATGGAAATGGTCCAGGGGCGCAGCCTGGCCGACCAGTTGGCTTCGGCGGGTGCGCTCACGCCCCGCGAGGTGGCCGCCATCGGGGGCCAGACCGCCTCAGGCCTGGCCGCCGCACACCGGCAGAACGTCATCCACCGCGACATCAAGCCCGCCAACCTTCTGATTGCCCCCGACGGCACGGTCAAGGTGGTGGACTTCGGTATCGCCCGCCTCGCCGACGACACGGCGGCAGGGCTCACCAGCGCGGGCATGATCGTGGGAACCGTCTCCTACCTCGCTCCGGAACGAGCCCTCGGAACCGACGCCGGCCCGGCCTCCGACATGTACGCGCTCGGCTGCGTCCTGTACGAGCTCCTTGTGGGGCACCCGCCCTTCCGCGCGGACACCCCGACCGCACTGCTCTACCAGCACGTCCAGGAGCTGCCCGCACCGCCGCGCAGTATGGGGGCAGAGCTTCCGGTGGAGCTCGAACAACTCGTCCTGGCGCTGCTCGCCAAGGAACCGGAAGCGCGCCCCGGCGCCGAACAGGTCGCGGACTGGCTGTCCGCTGCGGGAAGGTCGAGCGCGGCCGCGATGGCGCAGCCCACACCACCGCCGTCCTCACGACCGGCCGCCGCGGTGGGACGCACGGCCGTGCTGCCGGCTCCTGCCACACGACGATCCAGCAGGCGTGACTCCCGCTCGCGCACGGCAGCGATCTCGGGACTCGCAGCGGCTGCCCTCGCGACCGTGGGATACCTCCTCTTCCAGCCGGACTCCGCTGCCGACTCCCCTTCCGCGACCCAGGGAGCGACGTCGTCAACCACCGCCTCTGCTTCCTCGTCGCCTTCTGCTTCGCCTTCGCCGAGCCCGTCCGCTGCCGTCGACACACCCGCAGCGTTGTCGAACGACCCCGGGGTGCTGCTCGCCCAGGTGTCTCAGGAACTGAGCACTGCCGCCGGCGAGGGTCGGCTCGACCCGCACCTCGCCGACGATCTGGAACACAAGGTCTCCCAAGCCCAGGACAAGCTGGCTGAGGGCGGACGGAAAGGGAAGGACAAGACCAAGGACGTACGCAAACGGGTCCGCGACATCCGGCACGAACTCGCCGAGGCCGAGGAGGACCAGGAGTTCACCAGTACCCCTGAGTTCGACCGGCTCCTCGATCACCTCGCGTCCCTGGTCGGGGAAACCGACTAGGCGATCAGGTCTGGGCGCGGCCCGAACGCTCTGCCGCACCGGGGGTGGAGATCGGCCAGCGGGCGGCGTCCTCGGTCGTCCGCAGGGTGCGGGCGGCCTTGTCGGGGTCTCGGTGTCCGGTCCAGCCGCAATCTCCGCCATCGAAGACCTCCACCATGTGCGCCCCGGCTTCGTGGGCAAGGTCGAGGGCGCCGGCGTTGTAGGTCACCGCCGACTTCGTCAACGTCGCGGTCTTGGCCCACGCCCTGACCGGGTCCCGGGCGCCGTTGCGGTAGACGGTGGTGGTCAGTTGGTGTTCGGCGGCGGGGCGTCCCGCCAGGGTCTGCGCTGCTTGGCGGCCCGTCGGTTGGCACACACGACCTCTATGAGCGTCGTCTTTCCGAAGCCGCTCGCTCCTTCCAACGCGGTGATGATGCCAACGGCCTGATCGTGCCGCGAGCACACCGCCGCAAATGACCAGAGCGAGCGCGGCCAGGCAGTCACACTCCAGGGCGACTGAACTGGACGGGCGGGCCATCGACACGGGAACACTGCGGCGTCAGGGGCTCCTGAACAGCTCGGTGATTCGACACCAATGAGCTGTTCAGGAGGCCCCGCTCGCATGCGTCAAGCGCCCCGCGACCACCCGAACGGGACTGCCGTTCGACGCACATCTCTCAAGATCGGAAAGACAACAGCTTCTAAGCTTGATTTTTATCCCCGCTGCTGTTTCAGGCGGACGTGTTCGGTGAGGGTTTTGGTCGACCTTCAGCCGGATCAACGTGCCGTGGATCAGGGGGAGTTCTCCGCAGTGGTCGAGCCAGGGGCCGCGGGCCTGCAGACGGGGGTGCAT
>NZ_JBEYTS010000058.1:0-44244 GCF_040643155.1 Streptomyces sp. NPDC047453
TGTCCGCCCGCGGCCCGCCCCCCCGGGGGGGGGCCCCCCCCCCGCCCCGGCCCCCCCCCCCCCCACCGGGATCCCGAGGGCGGTCTCCCGCCCGTCCTCACACGGCCACAGGGCCGGTGCCGCCGGACGCGGTTCGGGGGAGAGTGGGTCCACCCACACCCACGGGCGCGGCCTCGGGGCGGTCGTGGCAGGTGAAGCCGAGGCGCGTCATGGCCCGCGTGACCTCACCGGCGGTGAAGTCACGCGGGTCCTGTCGCGTGATGACCTGGCCCACCTGCCTGACGGGGTAGCGGCGGCGGCCGATGGTCACGGACGCACTCGTGACGAGCTCGGGCCTGACGCCCTTCATCGAGGCCAGCACCCCGGTCCTGGTCAGGTCGAACGGGTATCGGGCGATGACACAGCGCATGATGCCTCACAGGGGAGAAGTCGCGGGAGAAGGAGAATGGGCCGCCCCCGGGTGAGACGGATCAGCACGCGAGGGCGGGTACGCCCGGAACCCGGCCGTACTCACCGACGCCGGAGCGGCCGCCGGGCGAGGGCAGTGGTCCGTCGAGGATGTCCCGCAGACGGATCCGGTCCGTGTACGCGGAACTGTCGCGGAGAACGGCGAGCCGGACCAGGGTGATCAAACCAGTGCTCTGGTCGTCGCCGTCGCACACGGTCAGGTACTCGACCCGGGCACCCGCCATGACGGCCAGAGCCACCTCGACGGTCATGTCGTCACATACCCGAGGCCCGTGCCCTTCGATGTCCTCGACCGCGGTCACGGGAGCGGGGTCCGGCATACGGTACGGCGTCCGCGCTGGCGTCAAGGGTGTCTCCTTCGGTGAGGGATGGTCGGCCTGGTGGCCCTTGCGGCCCCGGGAGGCCAAGGGGGCTCCGGGGACTGCGCCGGCCTAAGCAGCCGAGTCGTTCCCGGGCCGCCGCTGTGCCCTGCGGCGCACCCCCGCGCCGCCGGGTCGGCCCTGGCCGGCGCGGCCTCGACGGTCCCGGGACGGCGAAGGCGCGCGGCGGGTGCGTTCCACGACAGGCGCGGTGATGACCACAGGGGCCCCGGAGGGCGCCTGGGCGCCTGTGATGCGGCTCAGCTCCGCCTCGCCCGAGCGGACCGGGGTGATGTGCGGGGTGATGCCGGCCGAGGCCATCAGCCGGTTCATGCCGCGGCGCTGGTCAGGGGTCACCAGGGTGACGACGCTGCCGGACTCCCCGGCGCGGGCCGTACGGCCGCCACGGTGCAGGTAGTCCTTGTGGTCGCTGGGCGGATCCACGTTGACGACCAGGTCGAGGCTGTCGACGTGGATGCCGCGGGCCGCGACGTTGGTGGCCACCAGGACGGTGACGTGACCGTCCTTGAACTGCGCCAGGGTCCGGGTGCGCTGCGGCTGGGACCGGCCACCGTGCAGGGCCGCGGCGCGGACACCGCTGTTCAGCAGGTGCTTGGTCAGCCGGTCCACGGCGTGCTTGGTGTCCAGGAACATGATGACCCGGCCGTCCCGGGCCGCGATCTCGGTGGTCGTGCGGTGCTTGTCCGACTCGTGCACGTGGAGTACGTGGTGCTCCATCGTGGTGACGGCACCGGCCGACGGGTCGACGGAGTGAACCACCGGGTCGGTCAGGTAGCGGCGGACCAGCAGGTCGACGTTGCGGTCCAAGGTGGCCGAAAACAACATCCGCTGGCCCTCGGGGCGCACCTGGTCGAGCAGGGCGGTGACCTGGGGCATGAAGCCCATGTCGGTCATCTGGTCGGCCTCGTCGAGCACCGTGATGCCGACATCGACGAGCCGGCAGTCGCCCCGGTCGATGAGGTCCTTGAGCCGACCGGGCGTCGCGACGACCACCTCCGCACCGCCACGCAGCACACCGGCCTGCCTGCCGATGGACATTCCACCGACGACGGTGGCGAGCCGCAGACTCACCGAGCGGGCATAGGGAGCGAGCGCGTCGGTGACCTGCTGGGCCAGCTCTCGGGCGGGGACGAGGATCAGGGCCAGTGGCCGGCGCGGCTCGGCGCGCCGGCCCGCCGTACGGGCCAGTACCGCGAGGCCGAAGGCGAGGGTCTTGCCCGAGCCGGTGCGGCCGCGACCGAGTACGTCACGGCCGGCCAGGGAGTTCGGCAGGGTCGCCGCCTGGATCGGGAACGGTACGGTCACGCCTTCATGGCCGAGCGTGGCCAGCAACGGCGCCGGCATGGAGAGATCGGCGAACGACTCGACAGCGGACAACGCGGGCGTGACCGTCTTCGGCAGGGCGAACTCGCCCCGCGCCGGCTGTCGGTTTCCGTAACCGTTGGAGCGGCGCGGAGCGCCGGAGCGGCCCGCAGCGGCGCTTCCTCCGAAACGGTCGTATGTGCGATTGGTGCGTGTGCGGTTCATGCGGAACCTTCCTCGATGCGGGCACGTATCAAGGAATTTCCGCAGCAGAATGAGCGGCGCAGAGAATCGCGAGAACGGGCCGAAAACAGGGCCGTATCGCCCTGGGAATGAAGCCAGCTGGGGCCCGCACCCCAAGGTGCGGGCCCCAGCTGCGAAGTATGCGTCAGTGCCGGTGCGTCAGGCGGCAACGATGTTCTCGGCCGTCGGGCCCTTCTGGCCCTGCGCGATGTCGAACGACACCTTCTGGCCTTCCAGCAGCTCGCGGAAGCCCTGGGCGGCGATGTTCGAGTAGTGGGCGAAGACGTCGGCGCCGCCGCCGTCCTGCTCGATGAAGCCGAAGCCCTTTTCCGCGTTGAACCACTTCACCGTGCCAGTAGCCATTTTGTTTCTCCTTCGGAGGCGGTGTCAGAAATACGCCCTGTGCGCATTCCGTGTCGCCGTGATGATCAGCCGTCGGAAAAACCTTCTGGCAACCACACCTGCAACTGAGATCGACAGTAGCACGGTGCGACCAGCCTTGCGCGGTCGATAATTCCGCTCCGCCGGGCGGTCGAGGAATGCTCGCCGTTCCCCGCACCTATATCTCATTTCACGGGCACAGATATTGCTCTCCGAGGGCGCGGCTTTCCTGTGGTGCCCTTCCGCCCGCAGCCCTGTGACCTCCCTCGACGGGAGATGTGCCGCTGCCAACGTCGTCAGCGGATGACACAACCGCGAACACGCCCGAGACTCCCACACCGCAACAGAGGTCACATCGATCGCGAAGAGCGCGACGACCGGTGGACGACAGCCACCTCGCAGGGGCAGCGCGCGACCTCGTCCTGGAACAGCCACGTGATCCTTACGGTGTCAGTCACCCTGAGTGGGTGCAGCCGACCCTTCTTCCTCCTCCGTCAAGCGGACGCCCTCATGGGTCAGCGATGCGGTGGCGGGCGACTTGTGCGAAGTCCAGCCGACGGTGATCAGGACCGCGTCGGTCAGGTGGATCCCGGAGATTCCGGGGGGCACGGGGAGTAGCGTGGGAGGGGCGAGGCGAGTCCCGTGTTCGCACCCGCTCCCGAAGACGGGTGGTCCTCATGACCGGCTCCGATTCACCCCCTGACTCCCTGCATCTGCCGAGCGGCGTTCACCGGACCGTACGGCCGGGGTGCGCGCTCCTCCGGCTGGAGACGACGGAGTCGCGGGAAGGTGTCCTGGATGGTGCTTGGTGGCCGCGGTCGCGCGACATCGCTGCCGAGCTTCCCGAGCTGCTGAGCGCCCTCACCAGGCACCTCGGCCCCGTCACCCGCGTCGGGCTGGACACCGCGGCCTGGGCAGGGCTCCCGACGCGGATCGTCGTCGACGACCGGGTGGTGCACATCGACTCCTTCCCGGTGGGTGACGACACCGTCCTGATCACCCGGGGAGACCGGGACCTCTTCTCGCTGCTGGTGGTCCCGCCGAACGCGACACCCGAGGCCGCCCGCGCCGCGATGGCCCAGGCGGTCCGGGCAGACAACATCAGCCGGGCGGAACAGATCCTCATCGATACCGGACGCGGGCAGGAGCCGTCGGACTGATGCGCCGCAGCTCGACCGAGGCTGGTGAGGTCAGCCGCGCCACTCCACCATGAGCAGCGTCGCGTCATCCGTGGTGTGTCCGCCCCGAGCCCGCTTGAGCGTGTGGGACAGGGAGCGCGCCACCGCCCGGACCCCGCGGCCGGTTCTCTCCAACTGGTTCACACAGTCGATCAGATGGTCCTCCCCGAACTCCTCCCCGCCGGTCTTGTGCTCCTCGACCAGTCCGTCGGTGAAGCAGAGGACGCGGTCCCCGCGCTCCAGCCCCAGCTTGCTGATCCGCGGCTCCGAACCACCCAGGCCGACAGGGAGTGTCGTCGGGGCGACCAGGCGCTGCGCGACGCGGTGGCCACGGACGAGGATCGGCGGCGGGTGTCCGGCATTGACCCACTGCACCCGTCCCGTCGTCGTGTCCAGCTGCATCATCTGCGCGGTGACGAAGTGCTCGGGACCGAACTGCCCCGCAACGGCGCGGTCCATGGACTCGTAGATCTCCGACAGCCCGATACCGAGGCGGCGGGCGTGGCGGTAGGCGCCGATGGCCACGGTGGCCATCGTGGCCGCGTCCAGGCCATGCCCCATCGCATCGATCATGACCACGTGGAGGACGTCCCCGTTGAGCGCGTAGTCGAAGCTATCGCCGGCCACGTCATAGGCGGGTTCCAGGATCCCGGCCACGGCAACCCGAGGCATGATCATCGCCAGCGGTGGCAGCAGGGACCACTGGATCTCCGCGGCGACGCTCATCGGCTCACCGCGTCGGACTCCGAAGAACAGGTCGGAGTAACCGTGCTTGGTTACCAGCAGGTCGGCCACCAGGCCGGAGATCCTCAGCAGCAGGCGTCTGTCGTCGTCATCGACGCTGTCCAGCGTGACTGCCATGACCCCTACCTGGTCTCCGCCGTCCAGCAGCGGTAGGTGGACCCGTACGCCGTCCTCCTCGGGCAGCTCGACAGGGACCGCGTCGAGAAAGCAGCGGCCCGCCTCGGAGGCGTCGATCGCCTGCGGCTCCCCGTCCGTGAGGCCCTTGCCGGGCAGGGGTACGAGCAGCAGCTGGCCGTAGTCCTGCAGCAGCACCTGCGGACGGCGGCCCCCCAAGCGCTCCACGACGTCGGCGACCAGCGGCCCGATCAGATGGGGCGGTAGCTCGTGCGCGCGATCGAGAACCGCGCCCAGCAGCGCTTCCCCGAAGCTCTCGGAGCGGTCCGCGCGCCGTCCGTGCATCACCATCTCACCCGCCATGATCCGCACGTAGCGGTTGCGGCGGGGTGGGACGACGAAGAGATCGCTCGTGTCATCGCTCCACCGAGGGACGTCGGCGACCGGAGCCGCCGGCCGGTCACATGGGCCCGACGGCGTCAGGCTCTCACCTGAGTCCGGGGCCTCCTTCCGACTCCCATGTGGCTTCTCCGTCGAGGCCGTTCTCGGCGAGTGCCAGGATGCGCGGCGCCGACAGCGGGTTCTCGGGGTCGGCGGCGGCGGTCAGCAGCCGGTTGGCCGCTCCGGCCGGCTCGTCGGGTGGGATCACCAGCAGCTCCCAGCGACCCACCGTGCCGCAGTCCAGGGTGATGGCATGGGCTTCGGCGGCGAGGTCGGTCCGGACCACCTCGATTGCGTGGCCGGGCGCCAGCACCGTCTGCGGGGCATCGGGCCAGGACGCGGTGTCCACGGTGACGCGGATGACGGTGCCGACAGCCGGGTCCAATGAGCCGACCAGCGCGGGCAGCTCCAGTTCCAGCGCGTCACAGCGCGGCCACCAGGCTCCGTCCAGCGGGCCGTGGCTGACGTCCGGCGTCAGACGCAGCCGAGGCAAGGGCATCCGGTAGGTCTGTGCGTCACCTGGTGACGTACCTTCGGCGGGCCTTGTGATGGCATCCATCGTGCGATCCCGTCCCGGGCGGCTGGCGGCTGCCCGCGTCTGTTACTCGCCGGGAACGGCGCCGCCGTGGTCGTGCGGCCCAAAAGCTCTCGGTGTGGTCAGCGTACTCCCGGCCATGGGGGGCGGGCGCGAGGTGCCGAGCCAGACGGCTGTACCGGCCAGGACGGCGCAGCCGCTTGTCGCCTGACACAACGGTGTCCACAGCAGACGCTCGATCACCGGCCTGCTCGGGACGGCCCTCCCGGAGGCAGGATCAGCACACAGGGGGCGACCGGACCCGGCAGCCCGACGATCTCTCGCATGTTCTGCCAGCCCCAGGACTCCAAGGCGGCTTGCCCGGCCTGGTCAGCCGGATGGAGCATGGCGACTCCCAGGGCGGCGCGCCGGTCGGTGAGCAGACGCTGTTGCAGGCGGCGGGCGATGTCGCGGCGCTGAGCGTGCGGATTGGCCACGACCTGGGTGAGGACCAGGAACCGTGCGCAGGCGGTGAGCCGTTGGATGCTAGCAGGCCGCCCGCGAAGCGGGTGGCCACCCCGTGGTCGTCTACCTCCCGGCCCACCGGGAGGAACTGCTACGGCGCCTCGCCGAGCGCAACCAGCGCGGAGACGCCAACGCCCTCACCGTCACCCCCGAAGCCCTCGACGACTTCTTCGCCCGCTTCGACATCCCGGCCGAGGACGAGGAAGTGATCGTCCACACCGGCAGCGTCGATGGTCTGCTGGCCAAGCTCGCCAGGCAACGGCAGAACTGAGGGTCTCGGTCTCGACCGCACCGCCTCGCTGAAGCGAGGCAGTTGCACCCGGATCAGCGGTGTCGGGGACGTGCCGCAGTCGCACCAGGTTGGTGGGAGCGGCTTGGCGCAGGGTCGGCAGTGCCCCGGTCGCGCGATCGCGGCCGTGCGAGCCTGGGCGGCTCGCGCTCGGTCACTGGGCGCACGCCTTTGGGAAAGGCGTTGGATGCGCCAAGTGAGGGTCCTGGTCGTGGAGCGGGCATCGTCCAGTGCACGCTGGTCGACGGCAGTCTGGAGGAGCTGGCGCGGGTCGTGGCCGGTGGTCTCGGCTTGGGCGAGGGCGGCGGCCAGTGCCGGCCAGGCGGGGTCGTCGAGGACGTGCTCGGCACGGTCGGGCAGGACGGCTCGTATGTGCTGGGCGTGGCGTTCCACGGTGTGGGTGGGTGGCTTGCGCTGGGCCAGGGCGGCAAGTGGTTGAGCCGCAGCGTGCTCATAGACTGCCTGGAGGTGGATCAGAGCTTGGTGGGCTGCGGTGACCTGTTGGTCGTGCCGACGGGCCTGGTGCCAGCGGGCGGCGGTGATGACGACCAGGACGGCGATGTCGAGGAACATCGCCAGCCCGCTCCCGTCACCGGTGACCGGTGCGGTGCGTAGCGTGCGTACGGCGCCGCGCAGGGCGCGAGCCTGGTCCTGCTGGGCGCGGATGCGGGAGCGGGAGGCGCGTTCGAATGCGAGGGCGGCCTGCTGAAGCTGTGCTCGCAGGTGGCTGAGGGCGAGCAGTGGCAGGACATCGAGGGCCTCGGCGAAGGCTGCGATGTGTGCCTGGGCGACGGTGTCGTCGCTCTGGTCGAGGTGGTGGGGGATGCGTTCGGCTGCCGCGGTGGCCTGGTGCCAGGGGTTCGGCCTGCGCCGGCCGCCCGCCTCGGTGACTGCTGGGGTGGTGATGCCGGTGAGGCGTTCGGTGATCTTGAGGAAGGACAGGTCGGGGGCGAGTTGGGAGCCGGAGAACCAGATCGGCTCGTCTGCGGCGTTGGTGTCTCCTTCGACGGCGACCTTGTAGCCGCGCACGTCCCCGGAGGGAAAGCGCTGGACCTCAACGCGGACGCCCTCAACACCGTCGAGCAGGTGGAGGAACTCCTCCGGGCTGGCGGCGACGGACACCAGCTGGCGGACGGTGGTGCGCAGGCGTTCGCGTGAGGTTGTTTGCCGGCCTTGGCGGCGGGCCTTCTCCTGTTCAGCCCGGGTGGACCTCTTGGCGGCGGTGCGGTCACCGCGCACTACCTGGTGGAGGCCGTACTCCCTCTCGACCGCTGCCAGTTCGCGGTCGGCGGTGAGGTAGTCGTTCCAGTGGCGTGCGGTACGCAGGTCGCCGCGGACCTTGGTGGCGGCGATGTGGATGTGGTCGGGTGCGTGGCGTACGGCGACCCAGCGGCAGCCGTCCGGATCTCCGTCGGATGCGATGCCGGTGGCCGCCACGACGCGGCGGGCGATGTCGGCCCACTCCTCGTCGCCGAGGACGCGGTCCTCGGGGGCGGCGCGGAGCGAGCAGTGCCACACGTGCCGCTCGGGGGCGCGGTCGTGGCGGCGGGCCTGTTTGACGTGCAGGTCGAGGTCAGCCACAAGGCGCCTTTGGGCGGCGGCGAAGTCGTCGCTGCGGCCGGGGGCGGGGGCGAAGCCGTCCCAGGAGGCGACGAGGTGGGCGTCGGTGTGGTCCTTGGCCTTCTTGGTGTCGAACAGGTAGCGGATCAGTCCGGCGGTGTCCTTGCCGCTGCTGATCTTGGCGATCATCGGGGTGCCTTCTTGGCGACGGCCTGGTTCGCGGCTGTCGCTATGTCGCCGATGGCTGCGCGGACCGTGGTGAGGGTGCGTTCGGCCTGGGCCAGGACGGCGGTGTCCCCAGGGTGTGGGTGGCCGTCGGAGTTGAGCTTCTTGGCGATCTGGTTGACGTTGTTGCCGATCTTGGCGACCTGGCTGCGCAGGGCGTTGAGTTCGTCGATGTAGTCGTCGAGCGGGGTGCGCTGGCCGGGCAAGGAGAGGTCACCGTCGATGTAGGCCATGACCGCAGCGCCGACGAGGTAGGCACCGCTGACGTTCAGCTTCCGGGCTCGGCCAAGGATCTTGGCCTTCTCCTCGATGCTGTAGCGGGCGTCGACACGCTGTTTGCGCTGGCCGTTCGGGTCGGGCTTGCGACGTCGGGCGACACAGTGCAACGCGGCGGCTTCGGCGGCACGCGGCAAGGCGACAGTGGCAGCGTCGGCGGGCTGTTCCCCCTCGGGCACCCCCTGGTGCCCGAGCGCCTCCGCCACCCCCGGGGCGGAGGCATCCCCGTTGGGACCGTCCTTGGACGGTCCAGCGGCATACCTTGCTCCCGCTGGGGCCGGGGTTTCGGTCGAGCTGCTGCGCTGGTTGGCCTGATGGTGGGGCTGGTCGTGCATTGGATCGTTCTCCGTGGGGTCGTGCGGGAGGTGGGTCGTACGCGGGGATGTCTGAGCCGGAGTTGGCTCCGCGTAGGTCGTTAGGTGTGGCCTCGGCCGGGGGGCTGGCGTCGGCGGAGCAGCCGTACCCCCGGGAATCGGTCCGGTGGCGAAGTGCATACGGCTGTACCAGGCGGTGGCGGCAGGCGATCGCCAGCGCCTGGCGTTCTGGTGCCGTGCCTAGACGGCGATGACGTTCTTGGCGGCAGCCAGTTCCGCCCTGACCGTGGCGGCGGCCCTCTGGGCGTCGTCTTTGCTGACCGTGTAGCCCTTGGCCCTGACCGCCTTCTCCAAGGCGGGGCGAGGGACTTCGCCGGTCTCGACGCCGATGGCGTGCGCCACGGCCAGCAGTTCCTCTTCGGGGACCGTGCGCTTGCGCTGGCCCATCCTGGGAGCCTTCTTGGCGGGCGGCGCCACGGTGGCGGGTGCCTTCGCCTCGGGCGCGGGTGCTTTGCTCGTCATGGTGGGCGGAGCGGCGCTGACGTCGTCCGCCTGTCCTTGGCGGGCATCTCGGCTCTGCCTTGGCGTGGCGGAGGCGGCGGGCGGTGTGGCCGTTGGCGCTTCCGCCACTGCGCTGTTGGCGGCGAGGTGGCGGTTGATGACGAGGTAGAAGTGGACGGCGCCGGCGAGGGCGAGTGGAGCGATGCCGGACAGAGTGCCGGCGGTGGCGTTGTTGAGGTGGAGGCGGGTTCCCTCGTTGAGGCGGATGGCGTGTACGACGTTGGCCCCGATGCTGGTGAACGTGGCTACGCCGACGAGGGTCCACACGTACAGGCGGGAGCGCAGCGGGGCGGTGCGCAGGACGAGCAGGGCGACGATGCCGATGGCGATGAAGCCGTCGATCACCAGGAGGAAGAGGTACGTGAGCAGCCCGCGGACGTGGCTGGCGACGGCCATCTGGCGCAGGGCGTCGTAGGAGAGTGCGAAGGCGACGGCGGCGAGCAGGACGATGCCGACGCGGAGGGAGCGGCTGCCGCGGATGACGGCCGGGGCTATCGGGGCAGGGGAGGGCAAGTCAGGGACTCCAAGGGGGCACGGTGGGGCTTGTGGTGAGGGAGTGAGGGGCGTTCACGGAGGGGGCGTTCACGCGGGCCCCCTTCTAAAGGGGGCCCCGCGCGTGATCGCTTGGGCGCGTGTACGGCGTGGACGCTCGCGTGATCGTTCTACCTGCGGTTTTGCGGTGAGCGTGTGCGCTGTGAGCGGTACACGGCGCGGGCTGCGCGCGAAGGCCGCGTGTACGGTCGCGTGATCGCTTCGCGCAGGCCGGGTGAGGGTCAGCCGACGGCGGTGAGGTGGCGTGCGGAGGCGTAGTAGCGGGTCTGCTGTCCGCCTCCGGCTCCTCCGGCGATGCCGTCGGCCTTGGTGGCCAGGCCGCTGTCAACGAGGCGGGCGAGGTGGCGGCGTGCCTTCTCCACGTCGGCGCGTTCGGGCTCGCCCTCGCCGATCAGGACGGCTGCCAGGTCGCGTGCGGTCAGCCCGTTGGGGGCGTTGCGCAGCAGGACTGCGGGGTCCTTGGTGGGGTCGACCGTGGTGGTGCCGCGCATGTGGTCGTGGGTGACGTCGAGCGGGCCGATCTCCCCGGTGGGCGTCTTGAGGTGGTGGAGGGTGACGGCGGGGTCGCCTGCCCGGCCGGTGATGAAGAGGACGCTGCCTGCGCCGGCGGTGATCCAGGTGGAGCCGTAGACCTGGTCCAGGCTGGGGCGCTGGCCGCGCGGGGCGTCGGCGGTGGCCTTGCGCTGGTGGTGCAGCTCCATGATCTCCACGCCGTTGCGCAGGGCGCGCATCCGGGCGTTGTGGAAGGCGACGGCGAGGCCGTCGTCGACCATCGTGCTGACGGCGTCCTTGAGGCTGTCGATCACGATGGTGTCGGCCCGGTGGGCGGCGGCGAGGTCGGCCAGGAGGTCGGGCTCCTTGTCGAGGGTGGCGGGCAGGCGGGCCCTGCCAGACGACGAGACGCTCGCGGAGGATCTTCTCGTCGGTCGGGAAGACGCGGCGGTCCATGGCCTTGGCGATCTGCTTCGGGCGGTCCATGGCCAGGTAGAGCACCCGCCTGCTCGGGGAGACCGGCATCTCCAGGACCGTCTCCTGGAGGCCGAGGCGGGCGAAGACCACCTGGTGGGCCAAGGTGGTCTTGCCGACGCCCGGAGCGCCGACGATCAACAGGCTCTCGCCAGGTGCCCAGACGGTCTTCTCACGCGTGCCCCACAGGGGTTCGGCGTTCGCACCGGTCTCCTTGACGAAGCACCATCCGTCCACGGCGAAGCGGTTCAGGCGACCGTGGCCGGAGGCGAGTGCGCGCTCCCGCTCGGCGCGCACCTCCGTTTCGATCTCGCTGCGTATCGCGTCGGGATCGGCACCGGGCTCCTGGGCGCGCTGGACGGTACGGACGGCGGAGGCCAGCAGGCGGCGCAGGTCGGCCTTCTTGCGGATGATCTCCGCGTGGTGCTCCGCGCTGCCTGCGTCATAGAGCGCACCGGCGAGCTGGTGCAGGTAGACGGCGCCGCCAACCCGCTTCAGGTCCCCCTGCTGCTCAAGAAGCTCGGTCAGGACGATCGGATCGGTCGGTTTGCCCTCGCGGTGCTGGGCGAGCAGCGCGCGCCAGACCGTCTCGTGCGCGGGCCGGTAGAAGGCGTCCTCGCCCAGGATGGGCCGCACGGTGTCGATGACGTCGCTGCAGTGCATGCAGACGCCGAGCACCGCGCTTTCGGCGTCCAGGTTGAAGACAGCCTGTGCATCCTCGCCCGGGGACGGCGCGTGGATGTCCATGGAGCGGGATGGCGTATTCGGTTGGGCATCGGTCATACTGGGCATCAGCTCCTCTGCTCGCGGGCCATACGGGACGGCAATCCCGGCCTCGCGGGTCGATCGCTAGGGATGGCGGTTGAGAGGTTTGCGCTTGGCCCCCGGTGACAGCCGGGGGCTTTTTGCATGCGGCGCTACGTGGGGGTGGGCCGCGGGGATTCCTCGGGTTGATGGGGCTTGGGGCTACCACCATGCCACACGGATTTCATATCGCAGAAGAGTTCTGCATCTCGCAGAAGGCATGCTACTGTTTTAGGGTCGCTGCGTACGGCAGCGACCTGCTCCGAACGGAAGGAGGTGCCATGGCCGACGAAGACCCGCCGCAAGGCGTCCTGCTCAGCGGCGAGGGCAACGTCGCGGTGCGCATCAAGCTGGAGCGCGAGGCACGCGGCTGGAGCACCAACGCCCTATCCGACCACCTGAACGAGGCCGGCTTCGAGATGAACCCGTCCGCAGTCTGGCGGATCGAAAACGGCAAACGCCGCATCAACCTCGACGAGGCCATCGGCTTCGCCGAGGTCTTCGGCATCGACCTGCGCAACCTCGTCGGGCCTCCGCAGCTCGCCGCCCAGGCGCGGGCCATGGAACTCATTGACGCCGTCGTGGACGCGTTCCGCGAGACCCAGCGCGTCAACGCCGCCTACACCAAGGCGCGCGATGCTCTTGACGCGTACCTCGCCGAGCACCCCGACATCCGCGAGGAGGCGGACGTGATGGTTTCCAACGCCATGGCCGAGGCGTCCACCAAGCACCTGCCGGAGACGTACGGACCTCCGCCCGGCGAGCACAACGACGCCGCCCCCGCCGACGAGGCGTAGCCTCCGGCCCTTACTCCCGTCCCGGGCCCGCAAACCCCCAGGACGGGCATCTCCACCCTCATCCCTAGCGATCGACCGGCAGGCCGGTGTTGCCGCACCCCACGCCCGTCAGAAGAGGAACCACCCCTTGCGCCAACCCGCAATGCCCCCTGCCCCCGCACCGACTCCGCACTCCGACGCCGCCCCGCCACGCCTTCGCTTCCCTCTCCATGCCCCACCACCTCTCGCCCGCCCGAGCGGCAGTCCCGGTGACACGGCGCGGGAGGTCGAGGCTCTTTGACCGAGGACGAGTGGTTGCGTCGCGTCGAGGATCAGCTCCCAGAGCGGGACGAGGAGTGGATCGAGGATCTGCTCCGGATCTTCGGCATAAATCGGGCCTGAACAGCCCAACCACGTGAATGAACGAAGCCGGGCCCCTGTCCCCACAGGCCCGGCTTTCGTCTGTCACCTGAGCACTGGCTCGATGTCCGTCGGGTCGAAGATCGGCCCGTTGGACGCGGGCTTGATGACGACCGCGCGGAAGACCTTGAGAACGGCGGCGCGCTGCTGCTCGATCGTCAGCTTCTCCCACCGCTCTCGTATGTCGATGGGGCCGGCCACGAAGGTCGCGGCCTCGGCCCGGTGCAGGGCACGCTCCCGGTGCAGCCCTGCGATCTGCTTCTCCAGGTCCTCGGTGTGCGCGATGTAGCGCGCGGCCGACATGCGCTTCTCCTGCCACGCCTGCTTGAACTCGGCCATATCCCTTTCCAGGGAGGCGAGTTGCTCCTCCTTGGTCCATTCTGGTGCACGCGCCTGCACGTTCGCCAGTGCCTTGTCCGAGCTGAGGAACACGGCGTTTCTGATGAGGCGGTCGACCGGTTCACCCGCCCTGGCCACTCCCCCGCATCCCCCGTCGTTCTTTCCGGGGCACGCGTACCTGAACTGCGAGGACGTCTTCGACTTCCGGTACGACGGGAAGGCCCGCATCTTGGTGCCGCATCGTCCGCACCGGGCGATGCCGGAGAGCAGGTATTTGGTGGCGTAGTCCCGTACCGTCCGCCCCTCCGACTCCTGTCGGATCTTCTCCATGAGCAGATACCACTCGTCCGGGGTGATGGCCGGCTCCCAGTCGCCGACCACCGGCTCTCCGTGCTCGTCCAGGAACAACTCCCCCTGGTGCATGCGGTAGCCACAGATCCGCGGATTCATCAGCATCCGCTTGATCTTGGAGTCGTCGAAGAAGCCTCCGCTGTGCGACCTGACTCCGTTGTCTCGCCACTCCCTTGCGATCGTCGCCCAGCGGACCCCGCCGAGGAAGTCCTTGACCGCCTTGCGGAGGTTCTCCGCCTCGTCCGGAACCAGCGTCCTGCGGTCCTCGCGGTTCCAGCCGTACGGCGCCCGGCCGCCGGGCAGCTTCCCCTGCGCGGCCAGCTCCAGGTGCTTGCGCTTCGTACGCCGTGACGTGTCCGCCGAGGACTTGTTGGCGATGGTGACCTTGATGCGCGCGATGAAGCGCCCGTTCTCCGTGGACAGGTCGATGTCCGACGCCGACACGGAGTCGAAGACGAGGCGGCGCTTGCGACGCTCGCCCTCCTCGTACTCGTCGATCCACGCTTCGAGTTCGCGCGGCTGGCGCGTGAAACGGTCGATGTCCCAGGCGACGACTCCGTCGATCCGTCCGGCCTTGAGGTCCTCCAGCATCTGCCGGAACTCCGGGCGTACGGTCTTGCGCTTGTACGCGGACAGGTCGTTGTCCTCGTAGACCCTGGCGACCTCCCAGCCTCTGGCGGCGCAGTGCAGGCGACAGTCCTGCTCCTGCCGCGCGACACCGAGACCCTCGGCCTCGTCGTCCTTGCTGATCCGGGTGTAGATGCCTACCTGTACGGCCCCGGAGGCCCCCCGACGTGCTGCCATGCGCCGGATCGTCGCACACCGGGATTGATTACATCAACCGCTGTTCTCAGCCCCCCACACGCCATATCTGTTTCTCGTCGTCGGCTTCCCGAACTCCAGGCCGTAAGTGGCAGACTGCATCCATGACGACTCACAAGAACCTGCTCGGCGGCCCGGAGCCGACGTACCTCCCGGAGAACGAAGAGGCGTACCGCCTCCTGGGCGAGGAGTCCCAGCCTCCGGCCGAGGTCGCGGCGAAGTACCCTACGTTCTCGCTCGCATGGGCCATGCTCGCCGACGACGCCTTCGAGGCCGGGCGAGTGGTCGAGTCGTACGCGTACGCGCGCACCGGCTATCACCGCGGTCTGGACGCACTGCGTCGGGCCGGCTGGAAGGGCCACGGGCCCATCCCTTGGGACCACCGAGCCAATCGCGGGTTCCTGCGCTGCCTCGCCGCCCTCGCTCGTGCCGCCGGCGAGATCGACGAGAAGGACGAGTCGGAGCGTTGCTGGCAGTTCCTCAAGGACAGCAGCGCCGAGGCGTACGCCGAGCTGAAGCGGTAGTCACCACGACAAAGACGACTGTGCCGCCGTCACTCAGGAGGCGACGGCGGCACTCAGTGCACAACCACATGTAGCACCCTTCTCCCAGGGGACCGGGCCATGGCCCTTCCAGCCGCTGCGGCGCAGGGCGTCCAGACCGCGGTGGTAGCCCGTTCGGGCGTACGACTCCACGGCCGCCTTCCGCTCGAAGGCGTCGTCGGCCAGCTGCGCCCAGGCCAGCGACGACGCCGGGTACCGCGCCGCCACCTCGGCCGGCGAGGTCCCCTTCGCGAGGAGCTCACGGGGCTCGGGGTCGTCGGGGAGGTGCGTGGGCGGCGGACCGCCAAGGAGGTTTTCGTGAATGGTCATGGGGTCCAGTCTGCTGCATGGTCCGTGATCGGTAACGACTGCTCCCGGCCAGGGCGGAACGGCCCCTTCCACAGCTCACGAAGCCGGACCGGTACCGGAGGCCGCACCCCCGCGGCCCGTCTCCAGCGGCGGTGTCGTCACGCTGCCGTGGGTGCGGCACTCGGGCCGGCGGCAGCCCGGAGCCGGGCGGCGGACGGTCGTGAAGGCGAGGACCGCCCCCGCCACCAGGACCGCCGCGCAGATGGGCATGGCCCGGCGGAACGCGGCGTCGAAGGCGTCCGCCGAGCGGTACGCCTCCGGGCCCATCCCGGCCAGCAGCGGCAGCGCGGCCACCGCGATCAGGCCGGCCGCGCGGGCGGCGGCGTTGTTGATGCCGCTGGCCAGTCCGGCGCGGGAGGTGTCCACCGAGGCGAGCACGGTGGCGGTGAGCGGGGCGACCAGGGTCACCATGCCCGCGCCCATGACCAGCAGGGCCGGCAGCACGTCCGTGAGGTAGTCCGCCCCCTTTCCGACCCGCAGCATCAGCAGCAACGCCACCGCGCACAGCAACGGCCCCACGGTGAGCGGCAGGCGCGGCCCGATGCGGTCCGCGAGGGCGCCCGAGCGGGCCGAGAACAGCAGCATGAGGGCGGTCGTCGGGAGCAGGGCGGTGCCCGCCTCCAGTGGTGAGTAGCCGGCCACCACCTGGAGTTGCAGGGCGGTGAGGAAGAAGAAACCGCCGAAGGCCGCGTACACGCACAGGGTGACCAGGTTGACGGCGGTGAACTGGCGGGAGGCGAAGATGTCCGGCGGCACCATCGGATCGCGGCGGTGCTTCTCCACGTACACGAAGGCGACGGCGGCGAGCACGCCCGCGGCGGCGGTCAGGGCGACGGCCAGGGTGCCGCCGCGGGCCTCGATCAGGGCGTACGTCACCAGGGCCAGGGACAGGGCGCCGAGGGCCGCGCCCAGGACGTCGAAGCGGCCGTGCGCGGGGCCCGCACTGGACTCGGGGACGTGGCGCACGGCGATGGGAGCGCAGACCAGGGCCACCGGGACGTTGAGCAGGAACACCCACCGCCAGCCGGGCCCGGCCACCAGCCAGCCGCCGAGGAACGGGCCGACGGCCGCGCCGATACCGCCGAACCCGGACCACAGGCCCACGGCCCTGCCTCGGTCGTCCGGGTGGAAGGAGGCCTGGATGAGGGCGAGCGAGCCGGGGGTGAGGAGGGCGCCGCCGATCCCTTGCAGGGCGCGGGCGGCGACGAGGACGCCCGCGTTCGGGGCGAGGCCGCACAGCAGGGAGGCGGTGGCGAACCAGACGACGCCGAGCACGAAGATCCTGCGGCGGCCGTAGCGGTCGCCGAGCGAGCCGCCGAGGAGGATCAGGCCGGCCAGGGTGACCATGTAGGCGTTGACCGTCCACTGGAGCGCGGCGAGGTTCGCGTCCAGGTCGCGGCCGATGCGGGGCAGGGCGACGTTGACGACGGTCGAGTCCAGCATGGCCATGCTGGAGCCGAGCACGGTGGTGAGCAGGATCCAGCGGCCGGTGGGGCTGGAGATCCTCACGGCGGGGGCGTGCTGTGCGGCGACAGCCATGAGGGGATCATCCCGCGCCGGCCGGCTCCAGGCCAGGCGAAGGGACGGACGAGCTGCGGACGGACGGACGACGGGCCCGGTGCCGAAGCACCGGGCCCGTCGCAGGGAAACCGGGAGTTACTTGATCTTCGTGCCGGTCGAGCGGAGGTTGCCGCAGGCCTCCAGCACGCGCTTGGCCATCGACGCCTCGGCCACCTTGCCCCAGGTGCGCGGGTCGTAGGTCTTCTTGGAGCCGACCTCGCCGTCGACCTTGAGGACGCCGTCGTAGTTCTTGAACATGTGGTCGGCCACGGGGCGCGTGAAGGCGTACTGGGTGTCGGTGTCGATGTTCATCTTCACCACGCCGTTCTCCAGCGCCGTGCGGATCTCCTCCTCCGTGGAGCCGGAGCCGCCGTGGAAGACGAAGTCGAACGGCTGGCTGCCGGCCGGGCGGCCGAACTTCGCCGCGACGCCCTCGTTCAGCTCCTTCAGCAGGTCGGGGCGGAGCACGACGTTGCCCGGCTTGTACACGCCGTGCACGTTGCCGAAGGACGCGGCCAGCAGGTAGCGGCCCTTGTCGCCCAGGCCCAGGGCCTCGGCGGTGCGGATCGCGTCGTCGACCGTGGTGTACAGCTTGTCGTTGATCTCGTGGGTGACGCCGTCCTCCTCGCCGCCGGTCGGGGTGATCTCCACCTCGAGGATGATCCTGGCGGCGGCGGTGCGGACGAGCAGCTCCTGGGCGATCGCCAGGTTGTCGGCAAGGGTCTCCGCGGAACCGTCCCACATGTGGGACTGGAACAGCGGGTTGCGGCCGCCCTTGACGCGCTCCTCGGAGATCGCGATCAGCGGACGCACGTACCCGTCGAGCTTGTCCTTCGGGCAGTGGTCGGTGTGCAGCGCGATGTTGACGGGGTACTTCTCGGCGACGATGTGCGCGTACTCGGCCAGGGCGACGGCGCCGGTGACCATGTCCTTGCTGTACTGGCCGCCCAGGAACTCCGCACCACCCGTGGAGATCTGGACGATGCCGTCGCTCTCCGCCTCCGCGAAGCCGCGCAGGGCCGCGTGCAGGGTCTGGGAGGAGGTGACGTTGATGGCCGGGTAGGCGAACTTGCCTGCCTTCGCCCGGTCGAGCATCTCGTTGTAGACCTCGGGGGTTGCGATGGGCATCTGTCCGCTCCTTGTATGTGCGGGGTGCGTTCTGCGTACTTACGGCCCTGACCTAGGGAGTGACGTCATCGTCGGCCCCATCTTCGCAGACGTTGACGGATGTGTCGGACACCCTGCCCGGCCGATGGACGACCGGGTCGCGCACACGGACTCGGGGCTGTCTCAGTCCAGTCCCAGGTCGTCCTTCGAGTACGCGAAGACGTACGGCACACCGGCGCCCTCATTGATCTTCTCGGCCGCGCCCGTGGCCCGGTCGACGATCGTCGCCACGGCGACGACCTCGGCGCCGGCCTCCCGCACCGCCTCGACGGCGGCGAGCGGAGAGCCGCCCGTGGTGGAGGTGTCCTCCACCACCAGGACGCGGCGGCCCTTGATCTCCGGGCCCTCCACACGCCGTTGCAGACCGTGGGCCTTGGCGGCCTTGCGGACCACGAAGGCGTCCAGCCTGCGCCCGCGCGCGGCGGCGGCGTGCAGCATCGAGGCCGCGACGGGGTCGGCGCCCATCGTCAGGCCGCCCACCGCGTCGAAGTCGAAGTCGGCGGTCAGGTCCAGGAGCACCTGGCCGACCAGCGGAGCCGCCTCGCCGTCGAGAGTGACGCGGCGCAGGTCGACGTAGTAGTCGGCCTCCAGGCCGGACGACAGCGTCACCCTGCCGTGCACCACGGCCTTGTCCTTGATCTGCTGCAGCAGCTCGCCGCGAACGTCGCTCATGACAGCCAGCTTAAACGCGGCGCCAGGTCCAGGTCGTCGAGGCCTCCAGCGGTTCCAGCGGAGTGACCAGGCGCGGGAGGGTGTTCAGTCCGTCGGGCGGGCCGGTCTGCGGTTCCACGCACACGGCGGCCTGCTGCTCGTCGTAGACGACGACCCACTCCTCACGGCTGGTCACCCTCAGCTCCAGTTGGCCGGGCCAGGTGAGCGTGACGTCGACGCCGCCGGGCATGCCGAAGCAGTCGTCCCAGGGGCCGGGCTTGGGCTCGACGCGGTGACCGGTGGGCAGGTGGTCGTCGCCGCGCTCCTCCTGCCAGGCGGGCCGGAAGTCGACGCGGACGTCCTGGGCGCCGGCTCCCCCGAGGTTGCGGTGGAACCACGGGTGCCAGCCGATCTGCGCCGGGAAGGACGACTCGTACGTCTCCACGGACATCGTCAGGGTCAGGGCGTCCTCGGTCAGGGCGACGAAATGGGTGACGCGGCCGGGGTAGGGCCAGGGGTCGACGAGGTCGTACGTGATCACCGCCTCGCCCGCCGAGGTGCGGGCGGTGCGCCAGGCACCGTCGCGGGCGGTGCCGTGGATGGCGTGCGGTGGGGAGTTGAGCGGCATCTGGTGGACGGTGGCGCCGTCCCGGAAGCGGCCGTCGCGGATCCTGCCGCACCAGGGGACCATCGGGAAGCAGCCGAACCGCTCTCCTTGACGGAGCAGTTCGAGGCCGCCGACCCGCAGACTCCCGACGCGCCCGCCGTTCCCCGGCTGCACGACCGCTTCCGCGTCGCCCGCGGTCAGCGTGATGTCTTCGTTACTCACCCCACGAGGCTACTTGTCCGATCAAGACGGCGTTCCGCGTCACGGTCGAGCGAGTGGACCGAGCGGGTGGATCGAGCGGAGTGCGAGGGACAGGGCTGGGGCAGCGCCGGGTCGGCCCAGCGGTGGGCGGGGCCGGCGGAAGCGGTCAAGCGGGGCGGGGACGGGGGCGTGACGCCCTGGGGGGCGGGGACGGGCGCCGCCACAGGCGCCGCCCAACCGGGCGTGGGCCCGGAAAAGGTGAGCGGAGCAGGAACGGGGGCGCCCAGTGGAGGCTGGGCCCGGCGGAGACGGTCAGCGAGGCGGAGTCGGGGGCGCCCGGCAAAAGGTGGCCCGGCGAAGATGGGCAGCGGAGCGGGAGGCGCGTAACGGCCTCGGTGCGGAGCCGAGGTGGCGCTCAGCGACGGCGCCTCAGGGCCCGGCCCACGACGATCACCGACGCCACCACCAGCGCCGCCGCAGGCGCCGCCCAGCGAAGGGTGGGACCGGCGGAGACGGTCAGCGGGGCGGGGACGGGGGCGTAACGGCCGCGCGGCGGGGCATGGTCCACCTCCTCGGCGCTGCGCCCGATCATCGTGCGCCGCGCGTGCGCCGCCTCGGCGGGCGGCTCGGCGGCCTCGGTGAAGTCCTCGGAGACGGGGGGCTCGTCGTCCTCGTCCTCCTCGTCGGCCAGCGGGTCGAGGGCGGAGGGCGGAACATCGGCGTCGAAGACGGAACCGCGCCCGCCAGGCCCGGCCGGGCGCGCCTCGCCTTCGTCCCCGAGCGGCGGGGCCGGGGCGTCGTCCGCGTCCGGAGCGGCCTCGAAGTCACCACTCGCCAACGGAGCAAAGTCCTCCGTCGCCTCTTCGGCCAGCCCCACCACACCATGGGCCCCGGGCGCCTCGGGCCCGGCGTCCTGCGACTCGGGGGCTTCCGGCTCGGAGGCTTCTGCCTCGACATCATCCGCCCCGGCGGCAGCCGGCCCCGCAGCCGCTTCCGTGGACAGGCTTTCCGCGAAGCGGTTCAGGAGGCGGGTCGTGGCGGTGTGTACGGAGTCCGGGGGCAGCTCGGTGACGCGGCCTTCGGCGGAGGCCGTGCCCTCGAAGGTGAGGGTGGAGCCGTCGTCGGTGTCGCGGAGGCGGAGCGTGAGCGTGAATTTCACCGAGCCGGTGCCGCGGGACTCGGTCGCGTCGCCCTCGACGGCGTAGGAGCCGTCGTCGAGCGCGCGGACGCGCAGCGTGCCGCGGTAGGTGATGGAGTGGCCGCCGATCCGCATCTTGAGCCGGCCGCTGACGGGCTCGCCGCCCGCGTCCTGCTGGAGCCCGGGAACCGCCCGGGCAACCCGCGCGGGATCGGCGAGCGCCATCCGCAGCCGCCGAACCGGAACCGGAACGAACACCTCGTGCTCCATGTCAGCCGAGGGTACCCAGTGCCGCCCCCGATTACCCCCCCCTCGCCCAGAACCCGTCCCCCTCACACCGCACAGGCCGGCGGCGGGCCCGGATCAGTCCGCGTACCGGGGGTGGACCAGCGTCGAGGGCTGAAGGCCGGGGACGCGGGTGCGGGCCGCGTCGCGGGCGGCCGCCGTGAGCGACGCCGGCGTGAGCGTTCGGGGAGCGGGGGCCCGCGGGTCCAGACGGAGGGCGGGCGGCATACGGGCCGCCAGGACGAAGCCCCAGTCGCGGGTGACACGCGGGGCGCCGGCCGTACGGTCGGGCCCGGCGGCGAACCCGGCGTCGCGGCCGTCCACGCGGTACGGCAGGGTGCGCAGTCCGGCGGCCCGGACCGTGGCCTCCACCGTCCAGAACACCCGGGGCCGGGAGGAGACCGGCCCGGCGTGCGCCACCAGCCGCCCGCCGGGCGCCAGGGCCCGCCGGGCCAGGCCGTAGAACTCCTGCGCGTACAGCTTCGTGCTCGCCGTGATGCCCGGATCGGGCAGGTCCTCGATCACCACGTCGTACGCCGCCGCCGGCGCCCCGCGGAGCCAGTCGAAGGCGTCGGCGGTGCTCACGTGCACCCGCCGGTCGTCGAAGGCGTGCTCGTCCAGCCCCGCCAGTACCGGGTCGCCGCGCGCCAGCCGGACGAGGGCCGGGTCGCGCTCGACGACGTCCACCCGCTCGACGCCGGGGTGCCGCAGCACCTCGCGCGCGGCGAGCCCGTCGCCGCCGCCGAGGATCAGCACGCGCGCGTGCGGCCCGGTCATCGCGGGGTGGACCAGCGCCTCGTGGTAGCGGCGCCCGTCGCGGCCGCTGACCCGCAGCCGCCCGTCGAGGAACAGGCGCAGCGGACGGCCCGGGCCGCCGCCGGTGAGGACCACCTCCTGCTCGCCGGTCCGCAGGGCCACCCGGACGTCCCCGCCGTACATCGCCTGCCGCGCGGCCCGTTCGAAGTCGCCGACCAGGGCGGTGAGGGAGGCGAGCAGACCGAGCACGGCGAGGTTGGCGACGATCAACAGCCAGCGGCCGCGCGGGGTCAGGTCCCGCGGGAACAGGCCGAGGACGAGGACACCGCCCGCCACGGCGTTGACGGCGCCGGTCACCAGCGCCCCGGTCAGCTGCCCCAGCAGCGGCAGCAGGAGGAACGGGAAGGCGAGCCCGCCGACGAGCGCGCCCACGTAGTCCGCCGCGAACAGGTCGGCGACCGCGCCGCCCGCGTCCTGGCGGCGGATCCGCTGGATCAGCTCCATCAGCAGCGGCACCTCCGCCCCGATCAGCAGGCCGATCGCCAGGGAGAAGGCGACCAGCAGGCAGCGCGGGCCGTCCGCCCACATGCCGCCCCAGCCGCCGGTCCAGGCGAACACCGCGTACAGCGCCATGGCACTGCACCCGCCCACCAGCGCGAGCGCCGCCTCGATCGCGCCGAAGGCGACGGCGGCGTGCCGGCGCAGCCGCTTCGCGGCGAGCGAGCCGATGCCCATCGCGAACACCATGACGGACAGCACGATCGACGCCTGGGTGACCGAGTCGCCGATCAGGTACGAGGCCAGCGCCACGAGTTCGAGCTCGTACACGAGTCCGCAGGCCGCGCAGACGAAGACGCCCGCGAGGACGAGGAACCGGCCGGTTCCCGGCCGGACGGGCAGTAGCGCGGGGCCGCTGAAGGACGGCGCCGCGCCGGGCGGGGCCGGGGCGTGCGGGGCCGGGGCGTGCGGTTCGATCACACCCGTGACGTTACGTCACCGCAGCGGGACGCTTCGTCACCCACACGTGTGGAAAAGGAAGTTGTCGCGCTTCGCATGTTTACCCGCGCTCAACTCGCTCCTGCCAGCGCTGAACAGCGCACCCCCACCCTCGTCCGGGTCGTCACCAACTGGCCGTCCTGCGGGTAGGCGTGCCAGGTCCGCCAGTGCACCTGGCCGTCGTGCCACTGCGCCAGCATCGCGGTGAACGCGTTCGGGCTGCCCGGGAAGACCCCCGCCAGACCGTTTGGATGGTCGGAGACGAGGGCCAGCAACTCCTGGGCGCGGCCGGTGAACGACCCCGGCGAGAGGAACTCGACACGGGCGGCGAACTCGTACTCCCAGTCGTCGGCCCGCTTGGCGACGCCGAGCGGCAGGGGTGTGCTGGAGCCCGGGATGCACGCCACGGTCTCCGAACAGCTTCCCCGCTCCTCCTCGAGGAGCACCTGGTGGGATGCGCCGAGAAGTCTCAACTGGAGTTTCGCACCGGTCAGTTCGAGGTCCAGGGTGGCAAGTGCGGGCAGCGGCTCGCGTCCCAGGGCCCAGGCGAGGTCGGCCGCGCGCGTGTCGGTGTAGGAGGTGTTCAGGGTCGTGAGCATGGATCGGCTCCGCTAGCACGCAAAGAAAAAGAAGGCAGGAACGGGCCGGCACGCCCCGGTGGGCACGGGGACAACGGCCCGGCTCAGCCCAGCTCGGGAGGGGGGTGTGCGAGACGTCCGAGGGGCTGCGTCGGTAGAGGCAATCATGAACAGCGGTTCCGTCACAGGGTTTTTACCCAACTTCGTGCGGTTTCCATCCCTCAGAGGGCCCCACAGCTCAACTGTTCAACCCTGGCATGCGCCAGGGCGTACGCGCGGGGCCGGCGCACCCGCCGGGGACTGCCTCCCGGCGGGCGCCGGCCCGGATGCGGTTCCCCCCACGGAGCCCGGCCGCCCCGGATCAGCTGCCCTGATCAGCGGCCCGGATCAGCGGCCCGGATCAGCTGCCTCCCCCGCATCCGCCTCCGCCTCCGCACGACGACCCTCCGCCGCACGAGGAGTTGCCCCCGCAGGAGTGACCCCCACACGAGTGGTGACCCCCTCCCGAGTGACCCCCTCCCGAGTGATGGCCGCCGCCGGACGAGCAGCTACTGCCGCCGCCATCCGACCCGGCCCACCAGCCGGCGCCCCCGGCGCTCGCGCTGCCCCCGACCGACCCCGTGCGCCGGCCTCGGTACGACGTGGCAAACCGGTCGCGGCGGGCCTTGCGGCGCCCCGCCGCCACGGCGGTCACGCACAACACCGCGATCACCGCCAGGACGATGCCCAGAACCATGGCGTCCTCCCTCCGATCCCCGGGACCCCGCCGACCGCGCCCGAGGCCGTTCCCCGGACGCCTCCGGACGTTCCCGGGGCGTTCCGCCGAAGCGGCCCCCCGTGGGCGCCTCGCAGCGTGCACGGGAGATGCCCGGCCGCCGGACCGGCCAAAGCACACTTGAGGAAGTTCTGAGGGTCAACTCAAAGAAAAGACCCCTGACCTGCACAGATTGGCAGATCAGAGGCCGTACGAAGCCACAGAAGCCGCCGTCCCGGCGCGGGGCCCGGCGGTCTGCGGCAGGCGCCCGCTCATCGGGGACGGGGATGCTTTCAGCCCTCCTTGGCGAGGGCCCGGACGAAGCGGGCCGCGTCGATGGTGCCGACACCGGTCGCCATGTCGTAGCCCTTCGCCGCGGTGTGGCCGGTGACTCCCGCGTAGCTGTTGTTCGTGCCGTCCTTCGCATCCACGATCCCGTTGGACGGGTTCCGCGAGGACTGCGCGGACAGCGAGTACAGCGCCTGGTGGATGTCACCCAGCCGGTGTCCGGCGACCTGGTCGGCCAGGGCCACGATGCCCGCAAAGAGCGGGCTGGCCGCACTGGTGCCACGGTAGACATCCCAGCCGACCCGCTTCGGGTCGTAGCTGGAGTACACCCATGCGCCGCCGTTCATCGCGGCGGACATCGAAACGTCGGGGGTGCCGCGGCGGTCGCCGACCACCTGCTCGACCCCGTTCTGGTACGAGGGACGGGCGAAGACAGGGGACAGGCCGCCGCCGCTCGCGCCGTCGTCGTTGTAGACACTGTCCGGCGCGATGCGGTCGCCCTTGGCATCCAAGTGCAGCTGGGTGCCGCCGACCGAGACGACCAGCGGGTCGGAGGACGGCCAGGAGTTGGCACGGTACGGGTAGTCGGCCTCGCCGTTCGCGGTGGGGCTGGTGGCTCCGTCGTCGCCGGAGGCGGCGAGGACGGTCACACCGCGCCTGGCCGCGTCCTTGAAGGCGTACCGCAGGTTCTCAATGCTGGAGAAGTCACCGCTGCGGAAGCCGGGGAAGGTGTTCTCCGTCGCGCCGAAACTCTGGCTGATCACATCGCCCACACCGCGGTCGATGAGCGACTTCTCGGCGTCCATCATCTCTCGCAGGCCGGTGGTGCCGTCCCCGCTCTGGTTGACCCCGGTCTCCACCAGGACGATGCGCGCGTCCGGGGCGACGGCATGCGCCATCTCCACGTCAAGAGTGCTCTCCCCGGCCCAGAAGTTGTGGTCCCCGTTGGCGGGGTCGAAGGGCGGGACGGCACCCCACTTGACCACGTCGACGTGGGTGCTCTTCATACCGAACCGGGCGCTGTAGACATCCAGGTCATGCTGGATGGTCGGCGAACCGAAGGAATCCACGATCACGATCGTGCGCCCCTTGCCGGTGACTCCCGCCCGGTACAGCGGGTTCAGGTTGTACGCCCGCTGGAACTGGGTCGGGGTGTAACAGGAGATCTGCCACTTCGCCTGGCACTGCTCGGTGGTCAGCAAGCCGCGGGCCGTGTTCTCCGATTGCTGCCCGGCTGCTGCCGGCACGGTCTTGACTCCTTGCACAGAATGCACGGGTGCGGCGGCCGCAGAACCGGACAAAATAGGTGATATCAGTGCGACATTGGCGAGGGCTGTGACCCCGGCCACTGCGACCGCGATGCGGCGTCGCGCACGAACTCCGCGCATGGCTAATCCCCTTGCAAGGTGAGACCCCCACTCGACAGTTGCCGCAATCCCACCGCGAGGCCATGCGCAGAGCAAGTACTTGCCCCTGTGCGACTTCTCACTGATGTGCTGCTTGTCACTGTTGTCCGATTCAGGGCCGTACGGCCATGCCGAGCGCGCAAAGTACGACCCGGGTGGCATATCGAGACCCGCAAGTCGCCCCCGTTCTCGTGCAGCTGTAGCCGGGTGCCAACTCGACCTTCAAGGGCCGGGGTTGCCTCGCGCACGGGTGGTGACGGCTGACCCGGCGTCCGCTCAACCTGCTAGTCAGGTTCATGCCACACTCAGGAGGCCCAGCTCGCGGGCGTAACTGACTCGGAGTGCGCATGGATCCGCTTCCGCCCTCGACCGAAGCGCCGCCGATCCCGTGATGGTGGTTCGGGTACCGACGCAGGTGCGAATCGGTGAAGCAGAGTTGAGGAAGTCCAGAGCTTGGACGGAGGATGGCCGGCATGACCTCCAGCGCACGCCCGCTCCTCAACCGCCGGCTCGCCGAGTTCGGGACGACCGTCTTCGCCGAGATGTCCGCGCTCGCCGTGCGGACCGGGTCGATCAACCTGGGGCAGGGCTTCCCCGACACCGACGGACCCGAGGAGATCCGGGAGGCGGCCGTCCGCGCGCTGCGCGACGGGCGGGGCAACCAGTATCCGCCGGGCCCGGGCATCCCCGAGCTGCGCACGGCGGTCGCGGAGCACCAGCTGCGGCGGTACGGGCTCTCCTACGACCCGGACACGGAGGTGCTGGTCACGGCGGGCGCCACCGAGGCGATCGCGGCGGCGCTGCTCGCGCTGCTGGAGCCCGGCGACGAGGTGATCGCCCTGGAGCCGTACTACGACTCGTACGCCGCCTGCATCGCGATGGCGGGCGGGAAGCGGGTGCCGGTGACGCTCCGGCCGCACCAGGAGGGTGCCGGGTTCCGGCTCGACCTGGACGAGCTGCGCGACGCGGTGACCCCGCGGACCCGGCTGCTGCTCCTGAACACCCCGCACAACCCGACCGGCACCGTCCTCACCCGCCCCGAACTGGCCGAGATCGCCCGGCTCGCCGTCGAGCACGACCTGCTCGTGGTGACGGACGAGGTGTACGAGCACCTCGTGTACGACGACGCCGAGCACATCCCGCTCGCCACGTTCCCCGGCATGCGCGAGCGCACGGTGAGCATCTCGTCGGCGGGCAAGACGTTCTCGTTCACCGGTTGGAAGGTCGGCTGGGTCACCGCCGCCGCTCCCCTGGTCACGGCGGTCCGCTCGGCGAAGCAGTTCCTGACCTACGTGAGCGCCGGGCCGTTCCAGTACGCGGTCGCCGAGGCACTCGCCCTCCCCGACAGCCACTTCACCGGCTTCCGCGAGGACCTGCGCGCCAAACGCGACCTGCTCGCCACCGGCCTGACCGAGGCGGGCTTCGAGGTCTTCCGCCCCCGGGGCACGTACTTCATCACCACCGACATCGCCCGGCTCGGCGAGAAGGACGGCATCGCCTTCTGCCGCGCCCTGCCCGAACGCTGCGGCGTGGTCGCCATCCCCAACGCGGTCTTCTACGACGACCGGGAGGCGGGCCGCACCCAGGTCCGCTTCGCCTTCTGCAAGCGGACGGACGTCCTGCAGGAGGCCGTCTCCCGCCTCCGGAGCCTGTGAGCCGGGGTGCGCGCGGGCCCTGGTCCGGCACGGCCCTGGATGCGCGCGGTCCCCGGTCCGCACGGGGAAGAGCCCGGTCCCGGTACGCGGCCAGTCGTGGCCTGCGTCCCGGGCCGGGCTCCCGTCCGGCTACGGCACGTATCTGCGCGCGTTCACACGGACACCGCTGTGCGCGATCGCCGAGGGACTACTCCTCGTCGTTGTCGTCCTCGGGCTTGTCCGCCTCGTTGATCTCCTGCTCGAGGCCGAGCTGCTCGACGAGCCACCGGTCGAACTCGATGGCGGCCCGCACCCAGCTGACCGTCGAGGAGACGAAGTGCTCCAGGCTCACGCCCATGCCGATCAGCATCTGCGCCTCGCCGATGAGGCGGACGGTGCCGTCGTCGTGGGTGTGGCTGTACACCTTGGGCCACAGGGTGCGCCGGTTCCAGTCGTCAATGGACTCCAGCAGCTGCGGCTTCTCGTCGATCTTGTGGGGCCGGTCGTAGAACGTCCGCACCGAGAAGACCTGCTGGTCGGCCTCGCCGCGGAACATGAAGTACGTACGGAACTGCTCCCACGGCGCCGCGAGGTCGCCCTCGTCGTCGACGACGTACTTGAGCTCCATCTGGTCCAGGAGCTGCTTCACGAGGTCCTGATCCGGGACGACGGGGCCCGCCGCTCCTTGGGGCTGCGGCTCGGGCTGGCCCCCGAAGTTCGGAATCGAGGACGGGTCGATGCTCACCGTGTTTTTCCCTTCGTACGGATCTCGCCATCCTCCCTCATGCGGGGAGGGGGGTGGCAAGCCCTCCGGGAGGCTGTCAGCCCTGGGCTGACACGATCCGGCCGTCAGGTGGACGTCCGGCAAACGGAGGTGGGAGGTCATGACGCGGACACGGGGCGGGACGAAGGGACTGTGTCCTTCCTCGCCGCTCTCGCGGGCATCGTGCTGTCCGCCTCCGAGTACCCACTGAGCGGCGGACCCACGGAGATCCCCGCACCGGCCCGACACGGTTCCCGGCGTTCACGGTGTGACGCGGTCCGCCACCCACCGTGGTGGCGGACCGCGCCGGGGCTCACAGCGTCTTGCCGGTCGCCGGGCCCACCAGCAGGCCCTCGCCGAAGCGGTCGACGCGGACCGTGTCGCCGTCCTTGATCTCGCCGGCCAGGATCTCCTTGGCGAGGCGGTCGCCGATGGCGGTCTGGATCAGGCGGCGCAGCGGGCGGGCGCCGTAGGCCGGATCCATGCCCTCCTCGGCGAGCCAGGCCAGGGCGTCGGGGGTGACGTCCAGGGTCAGGCGGCGCTCCGCCAGGCGGCGGGCGAGCCGGTCGATCTGGAGCCCTGCGATCCGGCTCAGCTCCTCCTTCCTCAGGGCCGAGAAGACCACCAGGTCGTCCAGCCGGTTGAGAAACTCCGGCTTGAAGGAGACGCGGACCGTCTCGAGGACCTGCTCCTTCTTCTCCTCCTCGCTCGTCAGCGGGTCGACCAGGTACTGGCTGCCCAGGTTCGAGGTCAGCACCAGGATGGTGTTGCGGAAGTCGACCGTGCGGCCCTGACCGTCCGTCAGGCGGCCGTCGTCCAGCACCTGCAGCAGGATGTCGAAGACCTCCGGGTGCGCCTTCTCCACCTCGTCGAGCAGCACCACGCTGTACGGGCGGCGGCGCACCGCCTCGGTGAGCTGGCCGCCCTCCTCGTAGCCGACGTAGCCGGGCGGGGCGCCGACCAGCCGGGCCACGCTGTGCTTCTCGCCGTACTCCGACATGTCGATGCGGACCATGGCCCGCTCGTCGTCGAAGAGGAAGTCGGCGAGCGCCTTGGCGAGTTCGGTCTTGCCCACGCCGGTCGGGCCGAGGAAGAGGAACGAGCCCGTCGGCCGGTCCGGGTCCGCGATGCCGGCCCGGCTGCGGCGTACGGCGTCGGAGACGGACCGGACGGCCTCGGCCTGGCCGATGAGCCGCCTGCCGATCTCCTCCTCCATGCGCAGCAGCTTCTGCGTCTCGCCCTCCAGCAGGCGGCCGGCCGGAATCCCGGTCCAGGAGGCGACCACGTCGGCGATGTCGTCGGGGCCGACCTCCTCCTTGACCATGGTGTCCTTGGCAGCCTCCTCCTCGGCCTGCGAGGCGGCCTCCAACTCCTTCTCCAGGTCCGGGATCTCGCCGTACAGCAGCTTGGAGGCGGTGTCGAAGTCGCCGTCGCGCTGGGCGCGTTCGGCCTGGCCGCGCAGGTCGTCCAGCCGCTCCTTCAGCTCGCCGACCCGGTTGAGGGCCTGCTTCTCCTTCTCCCAGCGGGCGGTCAGGCCGCGCAGCTCCTCCTCCTTGTCGGCGAGGTCGCGGCGCAGCTTCTCCAGCCGCTCGCGCGAGGCCGCGTCGGTCTCCTTGTCGAGCGCCAGCTCCTCCATGCGCAACCGGTCGACGCCGCGCTGGAGTTCGTCGATCTCCACCGGTGAGGAGTCGATCTCCATCCGCAGCCGGGAGGCGGCCTCGTCGACGAGGTCGATCGCCTTGTCGGGCAGGAAGCGGGAGGTGATGTAGCGGTCGGACAGGGTCGCGGCGGCCACCAGCGCGGAGTCGTTGATCTGCACCTTGTGGTGGGCCTCGTAGCGGCCCTTGAGCCCGCGCAGGATCGCGATGGAGTCCTCCACGCTGGGCTCGGCGACCAGCACCTGCTGGAAGCGCCGCTCCAGCGCCGGGTCCTTCTCGATCCGCTCCCGGTACTCGTCGAGCGTCGTGGCGCCGACCATGCGCAGCTCACCGCGGGCCAGCATGGGCTTGAGCATGTTGCCGGCGTCCATCGCCGAGTCGCCGCCGGCGCCCGTGCCGACGACGGTGTGCAGTTCGTCGATGAAGGTGATGATCCGGCCGTCGGAGTCCTTGATCTCCGCCAGTACGGTCTTGAGCCGCTCCTCGAACTCGCCGCGGTACTTCGCGCCCGCGACCATCGCCCCGAGGTCCAGCGCCACCAGCCGCTTGTCCTTCAGGGACTCGGGAACGTCGCCCTTGACGATCCGCTGGGCGAGCCCCTCGACGACGGCGGTCTTGCCGACGCCGGGCTCGCCGATGAGGACCGGGTTGTTCTTGGTGCGGCGCGACAGCACCTGCACGACACGGCGGATCTCCTGGTCCCGGCCGATCACCGGGTCGAGGCGGCCCTCGCGCGCCGCCGCGGTGAAGTCCGTGCCGAACTTCTCCAGGGCCTTGTACTGGCCCTCGGGGTCGGGTGTGGTCACCCGGCGTCCTCCCCTCGCCTTCGAGAAGGCGTCCTGAAGCTTCCTGGCATCGGCGCCCTGCCCGGACAGTACCTCGCCGGCCGCGCCGCCCTTCGCGGCGATGCCGATGAGCAGGTGCTCGGTGGACAGGTACTCGTCCCCGAGGTCCCGCGCCCTGCTCTGCGCGTCCGCGATCACGGCGAGCAGTTCACGGTTGGGCTGCGGCGGCGCGACCGTGGACCCGGTCACGCTGGGCAGTGACGCGAGCACGCGCTCGGCGCCGGAGCGGACGGAGGCCTGGTCGGCCTCGACGGCCGACAGCAGGTCGATGATGTTCTCGTTGTCCTGCCCCTCGAGCAGCGCGAGGAGCAGGTGGGCGGGGGTGAGGTCGGGGTGCCCCTCCCGGACGGCCCGGTTGCCGGCCGCGTTGATCGCGTCACGGCTCCTGTTGGTCAGCTCGGCGTCCACGGTCGCTTCTCTCCTCCTTGACGAGCGCTCTCTGCCACATCTCCCAGTCCTGACTCAGTCAGCGTACACAAACTTGAGTCTATTCCACTCAAGGTCGGAGCGGGAGCTTTCCCGGAGAAGGGGGTTCGCGGCTCGCGGGGTGCCGGGCGGGTTAGGTTGCGACTCATGGCCACCACCACGTACGCCCTCGACCCGGGCGCCCCCGACGCGTCGTATCTCGGCTTCTGGCGGGAACGGCACCTGTGCACGCTGACCACCCTGCGCCCGGACGGCACCCCGCACGTCGTTCCCGTCGGGGTGACCTATGACCCGGAGGCGCGGCTGGCCCGGGTGATCACGAACAAGGCGAGCGCGAAGGCGGCACACGTCCTGGCGGCCGGCCCGCAGGGCGCGCCGGTCGCGGTATGCCAGGTGGACGGGCGGCGGTGGGCGACGCTGGAGGGACGCGCGTTCGTCCGCACGGAGCCGGAGCGGATCAGGGAGGCGGAGCGGCGGTACGCCGAGCGCTACGAGCGGACCCCGGGGCCCAACCCGTCCCGTGTGGTGATCGAGATCGAGCTGACCCGGGCACTGGGGCGCGGCTGAGCGGCGCTCTTTTTCAGCCAGTGATCGAATCCGCCGATACCCGGAGATTTCCAGGGAAAACTACAGCGGCGTCACCGTGTTCAGGTCACGGTGACGCCGCTGCGGGGGGAAGCACCTGAGCGATCTGTTACGACGGGGGAATCGCGTCAGGCACTGCGGGGGGTGGCGGTGACAGTCCTGAGGGCCGAGGGTTCCACTGCCACCTGGCGGTGGTCCCTCTGGTCCAGGTTCACAAAGATCATTCCGTAACGGACGGCACACCGTACGGGCTGCGGCGCCCCCCGAGGCCGCCGCAGACACCGGTACGCCCGTACGTCTCCGTCCTCGTCCCGCGTAACGACGACCGGCTCACCGAAGACGGCCACCATCAACGAGTCACCGCTGTGGGGGAGGGCGGTGACCAGGTCGATGAAGTGCCAACCGGAGCGGTAGGCGGTGGCCATCTCGCGGCGGAAGGAACGGTCGTCGGGTGGAGTGGTCACGTCAGCCCCCAGAACTCGTTGCCGAATCCGCAGGAGTTGTGTTCACGGCCACCGCCGGCCACTTGCTGTCCGCTCGGTCGTCGACCTTCTTCTCCATCTGGCCGCTCAGCGCCACGAGGGCCACAGCAGCGGAGAAGGTGGCGACAAGTATCGAGCGAAGCACTCTCTTGCCCATAGTCGGCTTCATCCTCACTTGAAGGTCCCCTCTTCCCCCGTCGGAATACGACGATGGCTCATTCAGGCACGTCATGGCCACACAATCGGTGCATCATGTTCCTGCACGTTCAGGACCCTGGGGGGTGGAGATTTGACAATGAATCGGACTAACGAGACACATCCCCACGGGGTGACCGAGATGTGCGACGAAGGTGGCCGACTTTATGCGAGCGCCCTGCGCTCCGGGCGCATCTCCCGCGCCGACGCCGAACCGGCCCCGTGTCTCATGGAGTTCGCCCTGCTCCATCCCGATCCCGACGATCCCGACTGGCTGCGCCCCGTCCCACCGGGCATCGCGCTGGCTCGGCGTCTCGGTCCGCTCGAGCGCGAGATCGCCGAGCGCCGACGGCGGTCGATCGAACTGTCCGATGCATTCGAGCCGTTCCTCTCACTCAGCGCGCAGACGACATCGGCCACCCACGCCATAACGGTCCTGGAGGGCAGCGGCCGGATCAACACCGCACTCGACCTGGCCACGTCCCAATGCCAGGTCGAGATGCTCACCGTCCAGCCGAGCAACCGTTTCACGGAGCGGACCATCCTGCAGGGCCTGGAGCGTGACACGGCGCTGGTCGACCGCGGCGTGCGCATCCGCACCCTCTACCAGCACACGGTCCGCTACAACCTCGAACAACTGGCTTACGTGGACCAACTCGCCAACGGCAAGGTGGAGTACCGCACGATCGACGAACTGGTGGAACGCCTGATCATCTGCGACGAGACGGTCGCCTTCATCCCCACCCGGGACGATCAGCAGGTCGCGCTGGAGCTACGTCATCCGGGACTGGTCCGGTACCTGATCAAGGTCTTCGAGTTCATGTGGAACCGCGCGGTCCCGTTGAGTGCCGGCGCCCCCTACGAAACGGCCCCCGACGGCATCACGGAGATCCAGCACTCCATCGCCAAGCTCCTCGTCGAGGGCCACGTCGACGAGGCCATCGCGCGTCGGCTGGGCATGAACGTGCGCACCTGCCGTGCCCACATAGCCAAGCTGGCCACGGCTCTGGGCAGCGGCAGCCGGGCCCAACTCGGTTACCTCATCGCCCAGTCGGGGATTCTGGAGCAGGACCACTGACGGCGAGGGGACACATGTCGTGACGTCGGCACCGCATCCGGACCACCGGCCGGAGGACCTGTGCTCCCCGGGCACGGCACTGTACGAACGAGCCCTGCGCCACGGGCAGGTGACCGCCCGGGAGGCCACCGTCGCACCCTGCCTGGTCGACTTCGGCCTGCTGCACCCCTCGGTCGCCGACACGAGCCGGCTCGAACCGGTGCCGCCCGCCGCCGTCCTGCACCGGCTCCTCCGGGGCTCCGCCGAGCGCATCGCCGAGGAGCGACGCCGCGAGGAGCGGCTGACCGAGAGGTTCGCGACGCTGATGCGCGTCGACGGACCGCGCACCGCCGGGCCGGACTCGCCGGTGCTCAGACTCCTCAGCGGTACCCGCCGGATCAACCAGGCCATCACCGAGACCATGGCCGAGGCGAGCCGGGAGCTGCTGTGCGTGCAACCGCACGCGGGCCTCGTCGGCCGACGCGTCGAGGAGGCCCGGGCCGTGTCGCTGGTGCGCGACCAGGCACTGCTGGACCGAGGTGGCCGCATCCGCACCCTCTACCAGCACACTCTGCGTCATGTGCCCTCGGTGCCCGCCTATCAGGAGCGGTTGACCGGCGACGTCGAGGCCCGCTCCCTCGACGAGGTCACCGCCCGCCTCGTCCTCGTCGACCGCCGGGTCGCCTTCATCCCCGCCAACGGTGACGCCACCCTCGCGCTCGAAGTGCGCCACCCGGCTCTCGTGGGGTACTTCGCCACCACCTTCGACCGGCTGTGGCGGCTGGCCACCCCCATGTACCCACTGACCGTCCGACAGCCGTCCGCGGACGGCGTCACCCCCCGCCAGCGCGCCATCGCCGGCCTCCTCGTCGAGGGTCACACGGACGCCGTCATCGCCGACCGCCTCGGCATGAACGTACGCACCGCCCGTGAGCACATCGCCAAGCTCGCCGCCACCCTCGGCAGCGGCAGCCGGGCCCAGTTGGGCTACCTCATCGGGCAGTCGGGAATTCTTGACCCGGAACCGTGAACGGCCCCACCACGGCGGTGCGCGGCGGCCCGTCCAGCCCCGCCTGGGCGATCCGCACGCCCAACTGCGTACGGCTGGCCGCGCCCAGCGTCTCCGACAGCCGGGCGATGTGGGCCCGGCAGGTGCGGACGCTGATGCCCAGCCGCTCGGCGATCACCGCGTCCTGGTGTCCCTCGGCCAGCAGCGCCGCGATGGACCGCTCGCGGTGGGAGATGCCCTCGATGCCCGTGTCCGGCAGCGGCGCGGTCAGCGGGATCGCCAGCCGCCAGAGCCGTTCGAAGACCGTCCCCAGGTACTCCACCAGCGCGGGATGGCGCAGTTCCAGCGCCATGGTGCGGTCGGCGTTGGCGGGCACGAAGGCGACCGTGCGGTCGAAGAGGATCAGCCGGTCGATCACCTCGTCCAGCGTGCGCGCCTCGACCGCGTCGCCCATCAGCTCCAGGTAGTTGAGCAGCCCCTGGCCGTGCCGGGCCACGTGCGTGTACAGGTCCCGCATCCGCACCCCGCGCCCGCGCAGCGCCAGTGCGCGGTGCAGCCCCTCGGACAGCTCGTGCTCGCGGCGGATGCCGCCCGGCTGGACGGTCAGCACCTCGGTGGTGCACGCCTCGGTCGCCTCGTCCATGGCCGCCTGGATGCGGGACAGGCCGTCCAGGACCCGGATCGCCGTGCCCTCCACGGCCGCGGCGGACACGCGCACCTGGCGGCCCAGCCCGGCGTACCGCTCGACGGCGGCGACCACCGAGCCCACCCGCCGGTGGCTCTCACTGACCTCGTCGTACATCCCGCGCAGCAGCCGGGTCATGACCTCCTGCGGCGCGGTCGGCACCAGGAAGTCCATGTCGTCGGGGTCCGGGTGCAGCAGGGCGAGTTCAAGCAGGCAGGGCGCCGGCTCGGCGAGCCGGCGCGGCACCCGGCCCCGTCGTACGGCCCGGGAATACACGTGCTCGCCGGCCTCGCACAGTCGCTCGGCACCGTGTGGATGCTCCGCCGTCCCGTGCCCGGTCATGCCCCATCACACCCCCGGTCTCCGCGTCTTCCGCAGCGCAACTATGCGCGGCGCGGACCGGCTGTGCAACACGGCTCCTACCGGCACGACCCCCGAAAACCAGCGGTTTCGACCGGTGTGCACCAACCTCCACTTGACGGACTGCAACGTGGCCGGAACCGACTGTTGAACCCGAACGGGTCCGGCCCGCATGGGAGTTACTTCAGAAGACCGATCGCCACGCAGGCCTCCCGGTACTTCGCGGTGCAGATGTCGGCCACCTTGTAGATGTCGTCATCGATGACCGTGTCCTTGATGTTGTTCTTCGTCAGGGCGACCACGGAGACCAACTGGGCCGGAATGTCCTTGTGGGTGGGGCTGCTGACCCGGTCCCGGGTGAGGGAGTCGAACTGGATCTCCTTGCCCTGGACCTTGGCGACCGCCATCTGAGCGGCGGTCTCGGCCTCCGTCGGGTAGGACTTGTACACGCTCATGTACTGCTTGCCGGTGACGATCCGCTGCACGGCGTCGAGTTCGGCGTCCTGGCCGGTGATGAACGGCAGGTCGGTGATGCCCGCCGCCTTGAAGGCCTTGATGACGCCGCCCGCCATGCCGTCGTTGGCGGAGTAGACGGCGTCGATGTTGTCCGGGCCGAGCGAGGCGAGCGCCTGGGCCATGTTCGCCTCGGCGTTCTCGGGCTTCCAGTCCTTGGTGTCGTAGGACTTGGCGATCGTGACCTTTCCGTTGAGCTGGGAGAGCGCGCCCTCCTTGAACTGCTTGGCGTTCGGGTCGGTGGGCGAGCCGTTGATCATGACGATCTTGTCGGTGGTGTCGACGCCGGAACCCAGTGCCTCGAGCAGGGAGCGGCCCTGCACCTCGCCCACCAGTTCGTTGTCGAAGGAGATGTACGCGTCGATCGGGCCCTCGGAGAGCCGGTCGTAGGCGATGACCGGGATGCCCGCGTCCTTGGCCTTCTGCACCATGTCGGCGATGGCGTGCGAGTCGACGGCGTCGAGCAGGATGACGTCGACCTTGTTGTCGATCATCCGCTGCATCTGGCCGGCCTGCCGGCCCGCGTCCGCGTCCGCGTTGGCGTACTCGACCTTGCCCTGGTTCCGGGTCAGGGCCGCGACCTTGTCCTTGATGATGGGGTAGTCGAACTTCTCGTACCGGGTGTTGGCCGTCTCCGGCAGCAGCAGACCCACCGTCAGGTCGTTGCCCTTGGTCGGGCTCGCGTCGCTGCTGCTCCCCGACCCGCCGAGCGCCCCGCAGGCGGCGAGCGAGAAGGTCAGCGTGGGCGCGACCACGGCTATGGCGATACGACGCATCGAGGTGCTCACTTCTGGTGCCTTCCGGACGTGGGCGCAGCATTGCGACCCAGGTGACTGAAAAGCCAACGCGGAGGCGACCACCGGCGTCAAGCGGAACCACTTAACGAGATGGCAACACAACGCTCCGCTGTGCCTGTGAAGACCTTGCGGAGCCTTGCGGAATCGCCTCCAAACGCCCTTTACGGGCCCCCCACTCGACGGCCGCCCACCACCGGGCCAAGATCCGTACAACCAACTCCCCCCCCACGCGAGTCGTGGTGACGGGAGCCTTGCTCCGGCGTTCCCGTCACGACCAGAGGACCGAATGAAGCCAGCCGGCCGTACCACGGCCACGACCGTCGCGCTCACCGCCGCCTGCGGGATGCTCTCGGCGACCGCTCCCGCCTCGGCGGCCGTGAACTGCGCCTCGCCCGAGAGCCGACAACCAGGCCGAGGGCAACTCGGTCCGCGTCTCGTACACCCCCTCGCTCGACCCGCGTGGCCCGGCGATCGGCTTCCTCGTCGACCGCTGGGATCCCGCGGCCGGCACCTGGGGCAGGATCACCGCCACGCCGGTCACCGGCACCCAGTGGTACCTCGACACCACGGCGCCGAGCGACACCACGGTCTTCTACCGGTCCACCGGCGCCTACCCGGACGGGACCGAGTCGGCGCCGGTGGGCACCCACGCGTTCACCTGAGCCGGGGCCGCCGGCGGCACGACGAGGGGCCGGGAGGCTGTACGGCCTCCCGGCCCCTCGTCGTCGCTCGTGCCCGAGTGTGTCGTGCGCCGTCCGCGGCCGGGTGCGTGTCAGTCCGGCTGCTGCCGCTTGGGCCGCCACACCACCAGCGCGCTGGTCTGCTGGACCTCCTGGTAGGGGACCAGGTCCCGGCGGTAGGAGGCGTGGACGGCGGCCTCGCGCTGCCGCATCGCCGCCGCGGCGCCGTCCAGCGCCGCCTGGAGTTCCGCGATCCGGGACTGGAGCGCGGTGACCTGGTTCTCCAGTTCGATGATGCGCTTGATGCCGGCCAGGTTGATGCCCTCGTCCTGCGACAACTGCTGCACCTGGCGGAGCAGTTCGATGTCACGGGCCGAGTAGCGGCGCCCTCGGCCGGCGGTGCGGTCGGGGGACACCAGGCCCAGGCGGTCGTACTGGCGGAGTGTCTGCGGGTGCAGTCCGGACAGCTGGGCGGCCACCGAGATGACGTACACCGGTGTGTCTTCCGTCAGTTCGTACGGGTTGCGACGGCGGCCGTCCATCTCACTCATGCTCCCTTCGCGGCCTCGAACAGCTCGGCCCGCGGGTCCTCGCCCGCGGTGGCCTCGCGATACGCCTGAAGCGCGTCACGAGCCTTCCCCGACAGGTCCTTCGGGACACTCACCTCCACGGTGACCAGGAGGTCGCCGTGGCTGCCGTCCTTGCGGACCGCGCCCTTGCCGCGGGCCCGCATCGTACGCCCGTTCGGTGTGCCCGGGGGCAGCTTCAGCGTCACCGGGGGACCGCCCAGGGTGGGCACGCGGACCTCGCCGCCGAGGGCCGCCTCGGCGAACGTGACCGGCACGGTGACGGTGAGGTTGTCGCCCCGGCGGCCGAAGACCGGGTGCTCCCCGACGTGCACCACCACGTACAGGTCGCCCGCGGGTCCGCCGCGCTCGCCCGGGGCACCCTTGCCGCGCAGCCGGATGCGCTGGCCGTCGCTGACCCCGGCCGGGATGCGGACCTGCATCGTCCGGGACGACTTGGCCCGCCCGGAGCCCATGCAGACCTCGCAGGGGTTCTCCGCGATGAGTCCGCGGCCCTTGCAGTCCGGGCACGGGTCCGTCAGCGAGAATCCGCCGCCCGAGCCGCGCGCCACCTGCCCGGTGCCGACGCAGGTCGGGCACACCCGCGGTGTGCCGTTCTTGTCGCCGGTGCCCGAACAGGCCTTGCACGGCTGCTGGCTGGACATGCGCAGCGGCACCGTCGCGCCCTCGATGGCCTCCGTGAAGCTCAGCGTGACCTCGGACTCGATGTCCTGGCCGCGCCTGGGCTGGGCGCGCGTGGTGCCCGTGCCGCCCCGGTTGAACAGGCCCCCGAAGACGTCACCGATTCCGCCGCCGAAGCCGCCGCTGCCGCTCCCGCCCTGGGCGCCTCCGAAGAGGTCGCCCAGGTCGAAGTTGAAGGAGCCGCCGCCGGCACCCGGTCCGGGGCGGAAGCCGCCGTTGCCGAACAGGGTGCGGGCCTCGTCGTACTCCTTGCGCTTCTTGGCGTCGCCGAGCACGTCGTTCGCCTCGGAGATCTCCTTGAAGCGCTCCTCGGCCTTGGCGTTGCCCTTGTTGGCGTCCGGGTGGAACTCGCGGGCGAGCTTCCGGTACGCCTTCTTGATCTCGGCCTCGGTGGCGTCCTTGGGGACGCCGAGGACCTTGTAGTAGTCCTTCTCGATGAAGTCCTTGGTGCTCATCCCCGACGTCCCTCCTCTCGTGCGTCGTCCGTTATTACGTCAGCCCTCCTCCGGGCCACCGCTCTCCTCGTCCTCGCCCTGCTCGGCGGCCTGGGCCGTGCCGGACTCCTCGGCCGGCTTGACCGTCTGCGCGCCGGGCTGGGGCTCGGCCACCGCCACCCGCGCGGGGCGGATGGTGCGCTCGCCGATCCGATACCCGGGCTGCAGAATCGCCACGCACGTCGTCTCGGTGACGTCCGGTGCGTAGGAGTGCATCAGGGCCTCGTGGATCGTCGGGTCGAAGGGCTCGCCCTCCTTGCCGAACTGCTGCAGCCCGAGCTTCGCCACCACGGTCTCCAGCGACTCGGCGACGGACTTGAAACCGCCCACCAGTTCGCTGTGGTCCCGCGCGCGGCCGATGTCGTCGAGCACGGGCAGGAGCTCGGACAGGATGTTCGCGACAGCGACCTCCCGTACCGCGATCCGGTCGCGATCGACCCGGCGCCGGTAGTTCTGGTACTCGGCCTGGAGCCGTTGCAGGTCCGCCGTGCGCTCGCCGAGCGCCGTGCGCACCTGGTCCAGCTGGGCCGTCAGCGCGGCCGACTGGTCCGCGTCACCGGCCGGGGCCGCGCCCTTGTCCTGGGCGGCGGCCGGCGCGGCGTCCTCGGGGGTGGTGCCGGAGGCGGCGTCGGACTGCGGTGGAGGCTGCGGCTGGTGTTCCTCGAAGCCGGGGGTCTCCTCCGTCACGCCGCACCGTCCTTGCGCTCGTCGTCGACGATCTCGGCGTCCACGACGTCGTCGTCGGCCTTGGCCTGGCCCGCGCCGGCGTCACCGGCACCGCCCGCGGCCTGCGCGGCCTGGGCGTCGGCGTACATGGCCTGGCCGAGCTTCTGGGAGACGGCGGCGACCTTCTCCGTGGCGGTACGGATCGCGGCGGTGTCCTCGCCCTTGAGCTGCTCCTTCAGCTCGGTGACGGCGGACTCCACCTCGGTCTTGATCTCGCCGGGGACCTTGTCCTCGTTGTCCTTGAGGAACTTCTCGGTCTGGTAGACGAGCTGCTCGCCCTGGTTGCGGGTCTCGGCGGCCTCGCGGCGCTTGTGGTCCTCCTCCGCGTAGCGCTCGGCCTCCTCGCGCATGCGGTCGACCTCGTCCTTCGGGAGCGAGGAGCCGCCGGTGACGGTCATCTTCTGCTCCTTGCCGGTGCCGAGGTCCTTCGCCGTGACGTGCATGATGCCGTTGGCGTCGATGTCGAAGGAGACCTCGATCTGCGGGACGCCGCGGGGCGCCGGCGGCAGACCGGTCAGCTCGAACATGCCGAGCTTCTTGTTGTACGCGGCGATCTCGCGCTCGCCCTGGTAGACCTGGATCTGCACCGACGGCTGGTTGTCCTCGGCCGTGGTGAAGATCTCCGAACGCTTGGTCGGGATCGTGGTGTTGCGCTCGATCAGCTTGGTCATGATGCCGCCCTTGGTCTCGATACCGAGGGACAGCGGGGTGACGTCGAGCAGCAGGACGTCCTTGACCTCGCCCTTGAGGACACCGGCCTGGAGCGAGGCGCCGATGGCGACGACCTCGTCCGGGTTCACGCCCTTGTTGGCCTCCTTGCCGCCGGTCAGCTCCTTGACGAGCTCGGCGACCGCGGGCATACGGGTGGAACCACCGACGAGCACGATGTGGTCGATGTCGTTGACGGAGACGCCGGCGTCCTTGATCACGTTGTAGAACGGCGTCTTGCAGCGCTCGAGCAGGTCGGCCGTCAGCTGCTGGAACTGGGCGCGGGTGAGCCTCTCGTCCAGGTGCAGCGGGCCCTCGGCGGACGCAGTGATGTAGGGCAGGTTGATCGAGGTCTCGGTGGACGAGGACAGCTCGATCTTGGCCTTCTCCGCCGCCTCGCGCAGACGCTGCAGGGCCATCTTGTCCTTGGACAGGTCCACGCCGTGACCGGCCTGGAACTGCTTGACCAGGTAGTCGACGACGCGCTGGTCCCAGTCGTCACCACCGAGGTGGTTGTCACCGTTGGTGGCCTTCACCTCGACGACACCGTCGCCGATCTCCAGCAGCGAGACGTCGAACGTACCGCCACCGAGGTCGAAGACGAGGATCATCTGCTCGTCCTTGTCGAGGCCGTACGCCAGGGCGGCGGCGGTCGGCTCGTTGACGATGCGCAGCACGTTCAGACCGGCGATCTCGCCGGCCTCCTTGGTGGCCTGGCGCTCGGCGTCGTTGAAGTACGCCGGGACGGTGATGACCGCGTCCGTGACCTTCTCGCCCAGGTAGGACTCGGCGTCCCGCTTCAGCTTCTGCAGCACGAAGGCGCTGATCTGCTGCGGGTTGAAGTCCTTGCCGTCGAGGTTGATCTTCCAGTCGGTGCCCATGTGGCGCTTGACCGACCGGATGGTCCTGTCGACGTTGGTGACGGCCTGACGCTTGGCCACCTCGCCGACCAGCACCTCGCCGTTCTTGGCGAAGGCGACGACGGACGGCGTGGTCCTGGCACCCTCGGCGTTGGTGATGACGGTGGGCTCGCCGCCCTCCAGAACGCTGACGACGGAGTTAGTCGTGCCCAGGTCGATGCCGACCGCACGTGCCATGGTGAATCCTCCAGCTGACTTGAGTGGAACGGACTCAAGTGTGCCCGAGGCTCACCGTCGGGTCAACAGACCTGAGCCGCATCGACTCAAGTCTTATCCATCCCTTATACGCAAGGGCGCTCTGACCTGCGGTGATGTGGATTGCCGGGGTGGAGGAGGCGGATATTCAAGTTGACGGCGAGGGGCCTGAACGCCGGGTGCACCGGTCTCCGCGTCGTACGGAGCCCTGCCGCGGGGGGCTCTGGGAGCCCCCGCGCCGGACTGCCTCAGGGCGCGGAGGACCCGGAAGGGCTCGGTGCGGGGACGGGCACCGGAGGAGTCTGCGCGCACGCGTGGCGGTGCCCCGGAACCGGACGCGTCGCCACGCGCGCGCGTGGCGGCACCGGCGGCGGGCATGCTCCGGGCGGTCCGCTCCTCGGGCCGCCCGCGGGTGCCGGGCACCCGGGACTGCGGGCGCGTGCCGGAACCCGGGGTCTGCGCGCGGACGCTGTTGAGTTCGGTCGGCCGCCGCGGCGCGTACGCAGGCACCCGCAGCAGCCCGAGGACGACCGCCAGGGCCGCCCCGGCCACCCACAGTACGGCCGTCGGCCCGGCCCAGCCCGTGTGCACCAGCACCCCGACCAGCACCGCGGCGAAGGTGGCGAGACCGAGCAGGACGGTCGCGCCCGGCGGAGTCGGCCCGAGCCGGCGCAACCGGTGCGCGAGATGGTCGGGGCCGCGGCGCAGCAGGGGACGCCCGGCCAGCTTCCGCGACACGAGGACCAGCACGGCGTCGGCGCTCGCCGTGGCGGTGAGCGCGAACAGCACCGCCACGGTGGAGACCGTGCCGTACCCGGTACGGGCGAGGAGGGCCGCGGAGGCGACCACGAAGCCGGTGAACAGCGAGCCGCCGGACCCGAACGCGACCCGCGCCGGATGCCAGTTGTGCATCAGGAAGCCGGTGAGGGCGGCGGCCAGCACGCTCAGCAGCACCGCGAGGTCGTCCATCACCTCGGCCGCCGCGCACACGCCCACCCCGAACGCGGTGAGCACTCCCACGGTGCCCGCGAGGCCGTCCGCGTGATCGAGTCCCCGGAAGGCGGCGGCCACACAGGCGATCCAGACCACGGCGGCGATCCCGGCCACCGGCCCGATCTCGTCGTACGGCACCACGCAGGCCGCCGCGAGGGCCGTACCGACGAGCACGAACGGCGTCTTCAGCCGCCATACGTCCGCGGCGGTCCCGAGTACGGCGACCGCCGCGCCCGCGGCGAGCAGCCCGCCCACCCCGTCGCCCAGCGGGGCGGTACCCGTCCAGCGGCCGGCCGCGGCGATCAGGCAGGTGCTGAGCACCACGGCCAGGCCGCCGAGCAGCGGCAAGGGGCGTGCCCGCCTCCTGCGGTCGACGAGACCCAGCCGGAGCGCGAGCACTCGGAGCAGCGCCGAGAGCAGGGCGGCGAGGAGGAGAGCGGTGATGGCGGTGGCGATCCCGTATAGCACGGTTCTTAAATTAGGGGTATATGGGGCGATCGGGTGCGAATAACACGATCGGAACGCGACAGGATTCCCGGGCGGCCCCCAGGCACCCCCCGGACGGCCCTCAAGGTGCCGCTCAGCGACCCAGATCACCCCGCGCCCGGCTGCATTGCGACAGAGGATGGGGGTAGTCTCAGACGGACTACATAAGTTACCGCTCAGTAATCTCGAGGCCGCCCCAGGAGCCCCCATGCAACTCGCCGCGATCATCGTGTCGCTGGTCCTGACCGTGGTCGGCGTCGCGCTGCTCGCCCGTGCCATCGGCCAGTTCGTCCGGTACTTCAAGCTGGGCCAGCCCGTACCCGCCGGCACCCGTACCGACAACCCCTACCAGCGCAGCGTGACCCTGGTCCGGGAGTTCCTCGGCCACACCCGGATGAACCGGTGGGGCATCGTGGGCGTCGCCCACTGGTTCGTGGCCGTCGGCTTCCTGACGCTGCCGCCCACCCTCGCGCAGGCGTTCGGCCAGTTGTTCCGGGCCGACTGGACGCTGCCGGTCATCGGCGACTTCCTGCCGTTCGAGATGTACATCGAGTTCATCGGCGTGATGACCGTCCTCGGCATCGCCGTGCTCATCGCGATCCGGCTGCTGAGCCTGCCGTCCCGGCCCGGCCGCAAGTCCCGCTTCGCCGGCTCCAAGGCCGGCCAGGCGTACTTCGTCGAGTACGTCATCCTCACCATCGGCCTCGCGATCTACGTCCTGCGCGGGCTGGAGGGCGCGCTGCACCACGTGGAGCACTACGAGGCCGGGTACTTCGCCTCGTACCCGCTGGTGCTCGCCTTCAAGGGCCTGTCGGCCGGCACCCTGCAGAACCTGGTCTACCTGACCGCGATGATCAAGGTCGGCACGTCCTTCGTGTGGATGATCGTGGTCTCCCTGAACACCAACATGGGCGTGGCCTGG
>NZ_JBEYTS010000059.1:0-42105 GCF_040643155.1 Streptomyces sp. NPDC047453
CAGCCAACCGCTGCAGGCCCTCACGGCCGATTATCGCTGCCCGCTCACCGCCTTGACTATCCATAAGCGCAGTGTGGTTGGCCGATGGAGCGAAGCTTCGGCTGGATCATGATGCACCGTCGCCTTGCTCGCGACTACGAGTCCAAACCCGCCCACTCCGAGAGCATGATCCGCCTCGCGATGATCTCCAACCTCGCGAAACGAGCCACCGGAGAAATAGTCATAGTCTGGCACAAACCATGAACTACCACTTCTTTAATCCGAACGTCCTCTGAGTACGCGTCACTCCTGCTTCGTCGACGAAGGACGTGGGGCCGGCGGCGAGTGCGAGCTCGGCGTTCGACTGGACGAAGTCAGCGACGACGTCCGGCCACGCCGAGCAGAGACTGGGTCACGGCCATGGCACCGTCCGCAATGCCTTGAAGGCAGGCGCACCGCACCTGCGGCCCGTACTGCATGAGGGCACCACCCAAGATCAACGGCGGATGCTCCAGCGAGGTCTGATCGACATCGGCCTCCTGCACAACGAAGTCCCTGAACTCCCGTCCAGCCGAGTGTTCAGTCACAGCTTCGGCTGCGCCATCCGCAATACCTTGAAGGTTTCCCTGGACGGGCCCGTGACCTTCCGCGACCTCGACGGCCTGCGGGTCATGGCGCACTCCGAGAACCCCGATGAGGAGATGCGCCTGCGGGCAGTGGCTGCGGCCGGGAAGGTCAGCATCGACTGGCTGTTTCGGAGGTTCTCCGAGCACGCCGCCCTGAACGAGGGGATTGACACCTGCCGCAACAACCTCAAGGACGACGCCACCGTCGTCGTCCTCAACTGGCACGGACCGGCCGGGCACGACCGGCGCAACGCCGTCCGAGGGCCGGATCGCGGGTGACGCTCCGCGGCGTTTCATCGGCGCGGCCCAACGCGGCACCCCGTTCTTGGCCGAACGGACAGCTCACGGCAGGGCCCAGCTCACGATGCTGGAGCAAATCCGTCGACCGGAGGCTCCGCTGTGCCCGATCGCCAAGCCGTGGTGAACCGAAATACCCTACGAAGCAACGCCGTTGAGGCCGAGGAGCAGGAGGCCGCGCTGCTCGCCGACATCGAGCGGCTCGTGCGGTGCGAGTCGCCCTCGGACGACCTGACGGCCGTGGCCCGGAGCGCGGAGACCGTGGCCCGGGTCGGGGCCGCCCGGATCGGGGCCGAGGCCGAGCGCGTCGTCATCGACGGCCGGACTCACCTGCGGTGGCGCTTCGGCGGCACCCCGCGCGTCCTGCTCCTGGGGCATCACGACACGGTCTGGCCCATCGGATCGCTGGACGACCGTCCTTTCGAGGTCCGGGACGGCGTACTGCGGGGCCCCGGCTGTTTCGACATGAAGGCGGGCCTGGCCATGGCGTTCCACGCGCTGGCGGCGCTGGCCGGGGCGCACCTGGGCCAATCCGGCTCCGCGCACCCGCTGGACGGTGTCACCCTGCTCGTTACCGGCGACGAGGAGCCGGGCTCGCCCACGTCCAGGGAGCTGATCGAGCGGGAGGCGCGCGGCTGTACGGCCGCGCTCGTGCTCGAGGCCGCGGGGCCGGGGGGAGCGCTGAAGACCCGGCGCAAGGGGGTCTCACGCTACGAGGTGCTGGTGCACGGGCGGGCCGCGCACTCCGGGCTCGAACCGGAACGTGGTGTGAACGCGACGGTCGAGGCCGCCCACCAGGTCATGGCGGTGGCCGGGACGGGGGACCCGCGACGCGGGACCACCGTCACGCCGACCTGTATGGCCGCGGGCACCACGAGCAACACCGTGCCCGCGTCGGCCCGTTTCGACGTCGACGTCCGGGTCTGGGACACCGCCGAGCAGGACCGGGTGGACCGTGCGATGCGCGGCCTGAGGGCCCGGCTGCCCGGCGCGGCGGTGGAGGTGCGCGGCGGCCCGAACCGTCGGCCGCTGGAGGCTTCGCAGACCTTGTTCGACCGGGCAAGCCGGATCGCGCGGGAACTCGGGCTGGCGCCGCTCACCGAGGTGGCCGTCGGCGGCGCCTCGGACGGGAACTTCACCGCGGGCGTGGATACCCCCACCCTCGACGGTCTGGGTGCGGTCGGCGGCGGCGCGCACGCCGAGGACGAGCACGTGCTGGTGGCGGAGTTGGTGCCGCGCACGCGGCTGCTTACGGCGCTGGTGGCGGAGCTGCTACGGGAGCCAGACGGCTGTCCGGGCGCACAAGGCGGCCAGGGCGATCCTGTGCGTCCGTACCAGCTGCCGGACGAACGGGGCTGAAACCATGACTGACGTGAGTGACCTTCTGCACGACCGCACCGCGCCCCCTTCTCCACTCCCCGCCGCCGCGTACGCCGTGGCCGACGCCGCCGCGCGCGCCGCCGGTGTCGGCATCCGCACCTTGGACAGCGTCGCCGACCTGGAAGTCGTCCGGCGCCTGTACGAGCGGATCTGGCGGACCGGCGAGAGCAGTCCGGTGGTGACGGCCGACCTGCTGCGGGCCCTGGCGAAGGCCGGCAGTTACATCAGCGGCGCCTACCGCGGAGGTGAACTGGTCGGCTCCTGCTTCGGATTCTTCTCGCCGCCCGCGCGCGGCGCCCTGCACAGTCACATCGCCGGGGTGCTGCCCGGTGCCCGGCGGCGCAACATCGGCTTCGCCCTGAAACTGCACCAGCGGGCCTGGGCGTTGGCCCAGGGGGTGGGCGAGATCTGCTGGACGTACGACCCGCTCGTGCGGCGCAACGCGTACTTCAACCTCGCCAAGCTGGCCGCCGAACCGGCCGAGTACCTGCCGGACTTCTACGGGCCGATCGACGACAGGATCAACCGGAGCGACCACAGCGATCGGATCCTGGTGCGGTGGACGCTGGCCGCGCCGGACACCGCGGCAGCCTGCGCCGGCCAGCCGCGGCGGGTCGACGCGCGGGCGGCGCTGGCCCGGGGGGCGGCCGTCGCGCTCGGGGTCTCCCCCGGCGGCGGGCCGTCGGAGGCGCGCACCACGCACGGGGCACGGACCGTCCTGGTGGCCGTCCCTGAGGACATCGAAGGGCTGCGGGAGTGCGATCCGGCCTGCGCGGCGAGCTGGCGCGGCGCGGTACGTGACGTGCTGGGCGGGCTGCTTGCCGACGGCGGGCGGGTCCGCGGGTTCGACCCGGCGGGCTGGTATCTGGTGGACCGTGACGACACCTCACAGGAGACGGCATGAAGATCGAAGGAGTGGAGCTGCGCACCGTCGAGGTGCCCCTGGTCTCCCCGTTCCGCACGTCCTTCGGCACCGAGACCGTGCGCGAGGCGCTGCTGGTGCGGGTGGTCGGCGCGGAGTCCGAGGGCTGGGGCGAGTGCGGGGCGGGCACGGCTCCGCTGTACTCCTCGCAGTACACCCACGGTGCGGTGGACGTGCTCGGCCGCTTCCTGGTCCCGGCACTCGGCGCGGTGCCGGATCTCGCCGGGCACCGGGTGGCCCCGGCGCTCGCGGCGTTCAAGGGGCATCGGATGGCGAAGGCCGCGCTGGAGACGGCGGTGCTGGACGCGGAGCTGAGGGCCCGGGGGGTGTCCTTCGCCGAGGCGCTGGGTGGGGTCCGCGACCGGGTGCCGTGCGGGGTGTCGGTGGGGATCACGGAGTCGGTTCCGGCGCTGCTCGACGTCGTCGGCGGGTATCTGGAGGCCGGCTATCTGCGGATCAAGCTGAAGATCGAACCGGGCTGGGACGTCGAGCCGGTGCGCGCCGTACGCGAACGGTTCGGCGACATCCCGCTGCAGGTGGACGCCAACGCGGCCTACCGGCTGAGCGACGTCCGTCATCTGGCCCGGCTCGACGCCTTCGGCCTGCTGATGCTGGAGCAGCCGCTGGCCGAGGATGACCTGCTCGGCCACGCGGAACTGGCCCGGCGGATCAGCACCCCGATCTGCCTCGACGAATCGATCGTCTCGGCCCGCGCCGCCGCGACCGCCCTCACCCTGGGCGCGTGCCGGGTGGTCAACATCAAGCCGGGCCGGGTGGGCGGCTACCTGGAGGCCCGCCGGATCCACGACGTGTGCGCGGCGCACGACGTGCCCGTCTGGTGCGGCGGCATGCTGGAGACCGGCCTCGGCCGCGCCGCGAACGTGGCGCTCGCCTCGCTGCCCGGCTTCGCCCTGCCCGGCGACACCTCGGCCTCCGACCGCTACTACCGCACCGACCTCACGGAACCGTTCCACCTGGCGGACGGCCATCTCACGGTGCCGACCGGCCCGGGCCTCGGCGTCTCCCCGCTCCCCGAGGTCCTGGCCGAGGTGACCACCTCGACGACCTGGCTGCCGCTGCCGACCTCCTGAGCCGGCGAAGTGCCATCCGGTCCGTCCGGACGGACGGACCGGGTGGCATCCTTTCGTCATGTACGACGAACTCCGGCCGCACAGCCCCGCGCTACGTTCTGCGCTGTGCTCATCCCTATGACCAGACTCCCCCGGGCCGGCCTCGGACGGGTGCTCGAGGAGCTCGGCTCCACCCTGCTCGACGTCATCTGCGGCGACGCCGAACGCGCCGGTGACATCGGCGGGGTCGTCATCCACGACCCGCTCGACGAACCCGAGCTCCCGGACCGGGCCCTGGTCCTCGGCGTCGCCCTGCACGAGCCGGACGACATCGCCCGCGTCCTCACCCAGCTCGGCGAGCGCGGCGCCGTGGCCCTCGTGGTACGCGCGCCCGTCGTCGGGCGTGGTGCTGCTCGCCTTCACGCGCGGCGCCTCCTGGACCCACCTGGCGGGGATGCTGCGCACCCTCACCAGCGACGGCCCCCAGGGCCCGGCGGCGGGCCGGATCGAGTCCGGTGACCTGTTCGCCGTCGCCAACGCCATCGCGGCGCTGCTCGACGCCCCCGTCACCATCGAGGACCGCAACTCACGGCTGCTCGCGTTCTCCAGCCGTCAGAAGGACGTGGACCACTCGCGGGTCCAGACGATCCTGGGCCGTCAGGTCCCCGAGCACTACACCCGCATCCTCAAGGAGCGCGGCGTGTTCCAGACGATCTACCGCAGTGAACGTCCGGTGCACGTCGCCGAGCTGCCCGAGCCGGAGGGCACGGACCAGCCGCGTGAGCTGCCCCGCGCCGCGATCGCAGTGCGGGCCGGGGACGAGATCCTCGGCACGATCTGGGCGGTGGTGTCCGAGCCGTTGAGCGAGGACCGCAGCGAGGCGCTCTACGAGGCGTCGAAGCTGGTGGCTATGCACATGGTGTGGCAGCGCGCCGACGCGGACATGGAGCGGCGAAAGCGGGCGGAGCTGCTCGCCACCGCGCTGGAGAGCGGTCCGGGGACCCCGGAGGCGATCCGCCGGCTCGGTCTGAAGGACGAGCCATGCGTGGTGCTCGCGCTCACCGTCGTGGACGCCGCGGGCGAGCACCGGCTGCCCGCCCGTACGGCCACCGAACGCAAACGCCTCGCCGACGCCTTCGACATGCACCTGGCCGCGGTCCATCCGCGCGCCACCGCGGCGCTGATCGGCGACATCGCCTACGGCGTCCTACCGCAGCTGTCGCAGGACCAGCACGAGGCCGAGGAGCGGGCAGCCAGGATGGCCACCGAGTTCCTGGCCCGGGTGCGCTCACAGCTGCGCCCGCTGATCGGCGTGGGCCCCTACGCGGACGACGCGTCGGCGCTCGCCCGCTCACGGACCGGCGCCGAGCGGGCCCTGCGGGTGCTCCGCTCGGGCAGCCCGGGGCGGCAGGTCGCCCGCCTGGACGACGTCCATGTCGAGGCGCTGCTCTGCGAACTCGCCGACCTCGTCCCGCGGGGTGATCTGCCGAGCGGGGCCGTCGCCCGCGTCATCGCCTACGACGCGACGCACGAGACGAACCTCCTGGAGACGCTGCGGCACTGGCTCGACGCGTTCGGCGACGTCGCGACGGCGGCCGCCGCGATGCTCGTCCACCCCAACACGTTCCGCTACCGCCTGCGGCGGGCGGCCGAGGTGGGCCGGATCGACCTCAACGACCGCTCCGCGCGCCTGTCGGCCATGCTCCAGCTGCACCTGATGGCGCTCAGAGACGCTCCGGGCCGCTGAGCGGCCCGCAGCCGGGCCGTCCAGGCCGAGGACTCCGATCAGGAAGGCCAGCCATTCGGCGTCCTGCGCGACGGCGACCTCGGGCGAGGTGGCCGCGCCGTGTCCCGCCTCAGACGTGCAGCACGATCGGCGCGTCCCCCCGCTGCGCCGCCTGCAGCCGTGCCGTGAACTTGCGCGCATGCCACGGCGCGCACCGCGGATCGGCCGCCCCGGCCTGGACGTAAACGGCGGGGAAGTCGCCGGGTTGGATCAGGTGGTAGGGCGAGAGGCCCAGCAGGCGCCGAACGTCGCCGGGGTCGTCGGGATCGGCCCACGCTTTGCGGATCACGAAGTTCAGATAGGGGTCGCGGATGCCGCCGACGAGGTCGAGGAGCGGGGCCAGCGGCAGCACGGCGCACCACAGGTCGGGCCGCCCGGTGATGGCGATCCCGCACATGAGGCCGCCGTCCGAGCCGCCGGACAGGGCGAGCCGGCTGGGCGCCGTGAGCCCGGAGCCGATCAGGTGCTCCGCCACCGCGATCAGGTCCTGGTCGCGCACCTGCTTGTGTTCCCGGTGCGCGGCCAGGTGCCAGTCCCGGCCGAACTCGCCGCCGCCGCGCAGGTGCGCCTGGACGAGGACACCGCCTGCCGCAACGAACGCGGCCATCTCCGGCTGGTACTGCGGCAGCAGCGGCACGTTGGCCGCCCCGTACGCGGAGATCAGGGTCGGCGCGGGCCCGTCCGGACGGCTGCCCGCCGGACGCACCACGTGGTACGGGATCTCCGTGCCGTCGGCGGCGACGGCATGCTCGTACGTGACCTCGGCGACGAGGGTGACCGCGGGTGCGGACAGCGTCTCGATGCCGGACTCCCCCGGCCGATGCCGGTAGACGCCCCAGGAGCTGGTCAGGGTGGAGAACGCGAACACGAAGTCGTCCGTGGGCGGGCTCACGGCCAGCCCGGTCAGGGCGAAGAACGGGGCGGACAGCGCGCCCTTCCCCGGCAACGGCACCTCTCCGGTGACGACACCGTCGTGGTCGATGACGCGCACCCGGGCGTGGGTCCGGTCGAACTCGCTGAGGTAGAGGTGTTCGCCGACCGGGGTCAGCGACCGCAGTGAGGCTGATCCTTTGGAGTGGACACCCCGACAATGGATCTTGATGGTCCAGGGAGGGATGTCCAGGTGGGACGCAAGTCTCCGTATCCGGAGGAGTTCAGGAAGGACGCTGTCGCGCTCTACCGCGCCGCGGCCGGGAAGCGGACGTACGCGGCGGTGGCCGCGGATCTCGGCATCACCGCGGAGTCGCTTCGGACGTGGGTGCGCAAGGACGAGGCCCAGGCCGTGCCCGAGGGCCACGACGGCAGCGTGAGCGCGGCCGAGGAGCTAGCCCGGTTGCGAGCGGAGAACGCTCGACTGCTCAAGGCCGAGCAGGAGTGGCAGCTGGAGCGCGAGATCCTGCGCCGGGCTGCTGCCTATTTCGCCCGGGAGGTGAAGTGAGCCCCCGCCGCTGGGACTTCATCTCCGACAACCGCGCCGACTTCGGCGTCAAGCGGATCTGCCGGGTGCTTGGAGCGTCCCGCGCTGGCTACTACCGGCACCTGGCCACTGAACAGGCCCGCACCGAGCGCCAGGCCGAGGAGAAGCGGACCGTGAGCGAGATCCGCGCCATCCACGCCGAACACCAGGGCGCCTACGGCGCCCCGCGCGTCCATGCTGAACTGCGTGCAAGAGGACGCAGGATCAACCGCAAGCGCGTCACCCGGCTGATGCGGATCAACCACATCGGCGACCGGCACCTACGCAAGAAGAAGCGGACGACGATCGCGGACAGGACCGCGCCGCCCGCGCCGGACCTGGTGATGCGCGACTTCACCGCGGACACGCTGAACACCAGGTGGTGCGGCGACATCACGTACATAGCCGTCGGCACGACATGGCTCTACCTCGCCACGGTGATCGACATCTGCTCGAGAAAGGTGGTGGGCTGGTCGATCGCCGACCACATGCGCACCTCCCTGGTCACCGACGCGATCGAAATGGCCGTGGCCACCCGCGGCAGCCGGGTCCACGGCGTCGTTTTCCACACCGCCAGGGGCGCCCAATACAGCGCGGCCGCCTTCGCCGAGGTCTGCCGCCGGCACGGCATCCGCCGCAGCATGGGCCAGGTCGGCTCAAGCTATGACTGTCAGTCTTTTCGCACCGGATCCCGCAAGGATCGGGTAGCCCCGGCTGAGGCGGTCTGACTCATGCTTATGACTGACCCCGTGAGTGTCCTGGCGTTGATCTGTCGACCGCCCGGCCGGGCACGCAGCAAGCGCTGCCGCCGGACGGACGTGACCTGATAAGAGCCTGGAGCCGACTCGCCAAAGCGTCCCCGTGACAGTCCTGTCCGTCCGACCGGCGACAGCGTGAACCCCACGCTACCGACCGGAAGGAACTCCGTGCAGACCAGCGAGCAACCCAGATCCGGGCACGTCGTGGTCGGCGTCGACACGCACAAGCACGTGCACGTCGCAGCGGTGATGGACACAATCGGCGGCATCCTGGCCACCCTCACGATTCCCACCGACACCGGCGGCTTCCAGCAACTGGCGGACTGGGCAGGCTTGTTCGGTAACGTTCTGGCCTTCGGGATCGAGGGCACCGGCTCCTACGGCGCCACGTTGACCTCATTCCTGCGCAGGGCCGGTCACAAGGTGGTCGAGGCCGGACGCCCGGACCGGCGGCTGCGGCGCATGAACGGAAAGTCCGACACCCTGGACGCCGAAAACGCCGCCCGCGCCGTGCTGGCCGGGTTTGCGACGGCCACGCCGAAGACCGCCGACGGCGAAGCCGAGATGGTTCGCCAGCTCAAGATCGCCCATGACCAAGCCGTTGAACAGCGTGCGGCGGCGATGGTCACAATCAAGGCGATGCTCGTCCACGCCTCGGACGCCCTGCGTCGGGAGACTGCCGGGAAGACACAGATCAGCCTGGCGCGGCAACTGGCAGCTCTGCGTCCTCGCCGTCTGGAAGGACCCGAGGACGCCCTTCGGCACACCCTGCGAACGCTCGCCAAGCGGTGGCAGTACCTGGACGCCGAGGCCAAGGAACTGACGAAGATGATTGGCGACCTGGTCCAGCGGGTCGCCCCGCAACTGCTCGAGCCCTTCGGCATCGGCGTGGACACGGCCGCGGAGATCCTCGTGGTGACCGGCGACAACCCCGAGCGGATCAAGTCTGAAGCCGCCCTCGCCAAGCTCGCGGGCATCGCTCCCGTGCCCACCGGCTCCGGCATGACTGGCGGCAGGCATCGCATCAACCACGGTGGCCACCGCCAGCTGAACGCCGCGATCTACAGAACCGTCATCGTCCGAATGCAGTTTCACCAGCCCACGATCGACTACGTCGCCCGCCGCACCGCCGAGGGCAAGACGAAACGCGAGATCATCAGATGCCTCAAGCGCTACGTCATCCGCGAGGTCTACCACCTGCTTCGGCCGGCGCCACGGAGGGCCACCGCGGCGAGTTGACAACTATAGGAGTCGACCGTTCACCTGCGGTGACGCCCCGCGGGCGTGAAAATCGGTACAGGGGCTGTCCGCCGACGCCGCTTGATGTTTGGGCTGTGAGCCCGCATAGGAGTCTGGTGAGGGAGTCGTCCGAGGGGGCCGCACACTGTCGCCTTGAGCACGCCGATCAGCTTCTCCGTTACCCCTTTGGCTTCCCGGGCAGCCCCTGCCTGCACCAGCGCACCAGGGGGTATGTCATGGAGGAGTTGGGAGAAGACCACGACGACGGGACGGTCGCCAGGGTTGCGGCGATCGACATCGCGAAGGCGTCCGGGATGGTCTGCCTGCGCGTCCCGCACGACATCATCGAAGGCCGACGTGTTCAGAAGGTCTGGACGGTCGCCTCGACCACGAACACGATCCTCGAACTCGGCGACCGGCTTCTGTGCCAAGGCGTCGAGCGGGTGGTCATGGAAGCGACAGGCTCGTACTGGCGCCCGTTCTTCTATCTGCTGGAGGCTCGCGGCCTGGACTGCTGGCTCGTCAACGCCCGTGACGTGAAGAACGTCCCCGGGCGCCCGAAGACGGACAAGTTGGACGCGGTCTGGCTGGCCAAGCTCGCCGAACGCGGCATGGTCCGCGCCTCATTCGTCCCACCGAAGCCGGTGCGACAGCTGCGGGACTACACCCGCACCCGCACCGTGTTCGTCCAGGAACGCACCCGGCACAAGCACCGCGTCGACAAGGCCCTGCAGGACGCGCAGATCAAACTGTCCGGCGTCGTCTCGGACCTGTTCGGCATGTCCGGGCGTGCCATGCTCGACGCGATGGTCGCCGGGGAACGCAACCCGCGCACCCTGGCCGACCTCGCCAAGGGCAACCTGGTCAAGAAGAAGCCAGCCCTCATCGAGGCCCTGACGGGGCAGTTCGAAGACCACCACGCCCGGCTGCTGCGGGTGCTGCTGTCCACCGTCGACCACCTCACCGCACAGATTGACGAACTCGGCCGGCTGATCGCCCTGACGCTGGAGGAGATCACCACCCCGCCAGGCAGCACAGGAACCGGGGACGAGGCCGCTGCGGTCAGTGCGCGGACCCTGGCCGAGAAGCTGGACGCCGTCCCCGGGATCGGGCCGGCCACCGCGCAGATCATCCTCGCCGAGATCGGCGCGGACATGAGCCGCTTCCCCACCCCTGAACACCTGGTGTCCTGGGCCAAGTTGTGCCCCCGCACGATCCAGTCCGGAGCGAAGAACACCTCAGGGCCAGCCGGGCAGGGAAACCCCTGGCTCAAGGGCGCTCTCGGTGAGGCTGCCAACGCTGCCGCCCGCACCGACACCTTCCTCGGCGCCCGCTACCGGCGCATCGTCAAACGCCGCGGCCATGCCAAAGCTCTGGTCGCCGTCGCCCGCTCGATACTCGTCATCTCCTGGCACCTGATCAACGACCCGGACGCCTCCTACCAGGAGCTCGGTGCCGACTGGCACCGCCGCCACCTCGATCCCGTCCGCAAAACCCGCGACCTCGTCCGCCAACTCCAGGCCCTCGGCCACCAAGTCGCCCTCAGCCCAGCATCAACCTGACCGTCCCGTCTCACCGTCATCCGGGCCGCAAGCGGCCCGGATGCTGCCGCCTGCCCTCCCGCACATCGATTTTCCGATCAGCGTCAATGCCCTCGCCGAGTCGTTCTTCCAGGGCCTCAAACGCGAATTGCTCCATGGCCGCCGCTGGACCTCGAAGGCACAGACCCGGCTGGAGCTGTTCCGCTGGCTGTCGTACTACAACCGGCGCCGTCGGCACTCCGCGCTCGGCTACCTCACACCAGCCGAGTTCGAACAGCAACTGATCACGTCACGTACGCTGTCACTCGTCGCATGAAACCCGGTGTCCACTCCCGGGGATCAACCTCAACCAGGTCGTCGACCGAGCGGGTGGACACGCCATGGACGTAGGCCTCCATGATGACGGCGAACAGGGCCTGGTCGATGCGGCGGCGCCGCTCCAGCAGGCTCGGGAGCAAGCTGCCCGAGCCCAGCTTGGGTATGGCCAGGTCCAGGTCACCGCCCTGCGTGGTCAGTGTCTTGTCGCGGTGCCCGTTACGCAAGGCGGTACGTGCCTCGGTGTGCTCGTTCCACTCCGCGCCGATCCTCGCGGTCGCCTCGGCCTCGATCAGTTCATGCAGCATCCGCTCGGCCACGGAACGGACGAGTTCGAGCCCGTCCGCCGAACGCAGTGACTCCAGCAGCCGAAGTAAGTCATGCTTGGTGGGGCAGGAGCCAGCGCACAGGGATGTCCGTTCCGGCCTGAAGGGTCAATCTGACTCCCCGGCAGTGGGGATTTTCATGATCCACTCCCCGCTCATTCCCGGGGCGCCGGGGCGGCGTCCTACCGCGCTAACTAGCGCAGAGCGTGAGAGACGACCAGTTTGTAGGCCTGCAGGCCTCCCTCACGGCGAGTCAGTGGTGGCCGTATTCGTGCAGCCGCCGGGACTCCCCACCGCACCCGCGCACCCAGACCCGCCGGCCCGATGGCGGGCACGAACCATCTAGATAACGGACCAATAACGGGTCTAGTCCACAGCTGGGGTTCGGCTGTGGTTCCGCCATGTGTTCCCTCGTCGACACTCGCGGCAATGAGCCTGTGACGCCGCGGCTGGTCCACGAATCCCCAACGACTTCGCCATCACGACGAGACGAGGCATCTCCATGTCGAACAACGAGGACAACTTCGTAGAGCCCGAGTCGGGCGCCATGCCCGCTGCGAGTGCGCCCTCCTCGGGGCGGCACTTCACGCGCCGCAAGTTCTTCCATGCCGCCGGGGTGACGGCCGCGGCCGGTGCCGCGGTGTACGCCGGGCTGGGTGCCGATCGCCTGCAGGCATCCGCTGCGGCGATGCCGAAGGGCCGGACCGGCACCATCGCCGACCTGAAGCACATCGTCATCGTCACCCAGGAGAACCGGTCCTTCGACCACATCTTCGGCACGCTGAACCTTCCGGGCGCGCGCGGCTTCAACGACAAGCAGGCGCTGACCTGGCAGAACGGGCGGACCAACTTCTACGAGCCGAACAGCCGCGCCGAGGGCTATCTCCTGCCGTACCGCGCGGACACCACGAAGTACAACGCGCAGAACACCAGCAGCCGCATGTTCTACTTCGAGGAGCAGGACGTGCCGTTCCACCACGCCATAGCGAAGGCGTGGACGGTGGCCGACCACTACCACTGCTCGCTCAACACCAGCACCGACCCGAACCGCATCATGATGTGGACCGGCACGAACGACCCGCAGGGCGTCCTCGGCGGTGGCCCGCGCATCAACAACAGCCAGAACGGCCAGTTCCTGTTCCAGTGGGAGACCTACCCGGAGGTCCTCCAGAAGGCGGGCGTCACCTGGCAGATGTACCTCGACAACAACAAGGACGTCGGCTGGTTCGGCGACTACGAGGACAACACGCTGCGCGACTTCGCGCGTTACAACCCGGCGAACGCCACAGCGGCCGACTTCGAGCCGGGCAAGGGTCTCATCGCCCGCGCGAACATCACCGCGTCGTACACGAACCCGCCGGCGGATCAGAAGAACGACCGATCCAACCTCGATTACGTGCTGCGCGACTTCATCGCCGACTGCGCTGCGGGCACCCTGCCGCAGGTCTCTTGGGTCACCTCGCCGGCCTCGTGGAGCGAGCACCCGAACCACTCCCCCAATGACGGCGCGATCTATGTCGACCGCGTCATCCAGGCCGTGCACGACAACCCGGAGCTGTGGGACTCGACCCTCATCATCCTCAACTACGACGAGCCCAACGGCGCCAACCGCGTCGGCCAGGGCGGCTTCTTCGACCATGTCCTGCCTCCCATCCCCGAGGACGGCACACCGGGCGAGGGTGCGCCGGGTCTGAACCCGGGCTTCGGCGGTCGCGTCCCGCTCGTGATGATCTCCCCCTGGACCCGCGGCGGCTACGTCTGCTCGGAGGTCTTCGACCACACCTCGACGATCATGCTGCTCGAGCAGTGGACCACCGCCCTCGGCAAGCCGGCCATCTGCAAGCACATCAGCGCCTGGCGCCGTACGGTCGCAGGCGACATGCTCTCGGCGATCGACTTCACCAGCTTCGACAACTCGTTCCCGTCGCTGCCGACCCCGGCAAGCCTGGCCGCGGTCGTCGACAAAAACAAGACGCTGCCGCCCGTGCCGCAGCCGCCGGTCGGCGAGCAGGTCATGCCGACGCAGGACAGCACCGGCCCGCTCAAGGTCCGCCCGCTCTCGTTCCACCAGCACGCCACGCTGGTCGAGGACCGCACCGCCGGCACGGTCACCGCGGCCATGAGCTTCGACGGCGGTCGCCCGGGCAAGGGTGCGAGCATGCTGGTCTTCCCCGACAAGTACCTCCCGCAGCAGACGTACGGCACGCCGTACACGGTCAGCAACACCCACCCGCGCACCTACATGTGGGACGCGACACAGACCGGTGGTCAGTACGCGTTCTCGATCTACGGCCCGGACCGCTTCGTTCGTACGTTCGCCGGCCAGGTCGTCCCGGCCGCGCAGACCGACGGCGCCATCCCGCGGATCGAGGTCGAGCTGGTCCGCGGCTCGGGTGCCAGCCAGCAGGTCAAGCTCACCCTCCACAGCGACGGCTCGCAGGCCGTGATCTTCGAGCTGGTCGCCAACGACTTCCTCGATCGCGACCAGGCCATCTCGGTGGCTGCGGGCGCGTCGAAGGTCGTCACCTGGCCGACCAAGTCGGGCTACTACGACATCGTCATCACCGCCAAGGGGGTCGACGGCTGGAAGCAGCGCTACGCCGGCCGCGTCGCCCAGAGCTGAGCGACATGCACCCGGCACTTGATCCTCAAGGGCCGCCGACTGACGGGGGGCCACGGCGGCGGTTGCTGCTGTGGGCCTCGGTCGTAGCGGCGGTCGCCGTCGCGACGGTGACGATCGTCGGGGTCAGCTTGTGGCCCGCTGGCCAGCACTCCCCGGTGAAAGGCCCCTTCGTCGACGCCGCCGCGGCGGCGTGGGCGGCGCACCCGGTCAAGCGGACGGCGGCGGGCACTGAGGTGCACGTCGTGTCCGGCACGCCGAGCTGCATCGACGACTGGCACGGCGGCCCCACCGGCAACTACAGCTTCGACGTCCTGAACGATGAGGGCGACGACATGGAGATCTACCTCCAAGACACCCGCAGTAAGAAGATCTATCTCGAGGTCGAGAACTTCGGCATCAACGCCACTCGCCAGGTCACCGGGGTCATCCCGCCCGGCACCTACAAATGGGTCTGCATCACCGCATACACCATCAAGTCGAGCAAGCCGATCGCCGTAACCGGCAATACCGGTGGCGGCGGCGCCGGACCAACAGCCGTGAATGGGATCGTGCCCGTCACGCCGCTCGACCTTCGGATACCCATTAATCAGTACACGGCGTGGGTGCAGAGCCAGCTGCCGACGCTGAGCAGGCAGGTCACGCAGCTTGCTGCGGATCTGCACGCCGGGGACGTGGGCGCAGCGAAGCGGGACTGGTTGACAGCGCATCTCAGCTACGAGAAGCTCGGCGCCGCATACGGCGCATTCGGGAAACTGGGTGACGCGATCAACGGCGACCCGCCGAGCGACGCCGCCGAGGTCACCGCACCTCACCTCACCGGCTTCCGCAAGATCGAGGCGCTGCTCTGGGCAGGCGAGCCGCCAACGGAGATCGCGCCGTACGCCGACGCATTGATCGCGAATGTCGGAAAGCTGCCGGCTGAGCTCGCCAAGCCGAACTCGATCACGCCGCTCGACATGGGCATCCGTGCCCATGAGATCCTCGAGGACACGCTCGGCAAGGACCTCAACGGGATCGGCGATGCCGGCAGCCACACCGAGCTCGCCACCGTCGATGCGAACATCACCGGCACCTTTCACGCGCTTCAGCCGCTGGTGCCGCTGCTGACTGCTCAGGATCCGTGGCTCGGCCGGACGCAGAGCTGGCTGCGCCAGACCCAGGTGCTCGTCGAGAGCTACCACCATACGAACGGCTGGGTGCCGCTGACCTCCCTCACCGCTGTGCAACGAGCCGAACTCAATGCTCATGTCCAGCAGGCCGTCGAGCTTCTCTCCCACATCCCACCCATCACCGAGCCTCGCGACAGTCCCGACGAGGGACGCGGCATTGGGAACGACAGCAGCGGCGCGACCGGAGGCAACGGCAAATGAACCCGCACACCACCCGGCGAGGCCTCCTCGGCGCCCTGGCCGTCGGCTCGGCCGGCGCCGTCGCTGCCGCGATCACGGCCTCGGCCGGCGTGCGAGACGACGCCGCGAGCGCGGCGACCGCCGCGCCCGGCACCGAGCAGGCGCCGTCGGCGAGCTACCCCTTCGAAGGAGCCCACCAGGCGGGCATCCTGGAACCGCCACAGCGCGCCGCCGTCTTCGTTTCGTTCACGGTCACCTCAGCCGACCGGGCTCAGCTTCAGCAGACGCTGCAGACGCTCACGTCCACCATTCGCTACCTGACAAGCGGTGAGGACGTGCCGTACGACGGCATGGCATCGACCAGCTATGAGAACGGCGTGCTCGGCACCCAGGTCGTTCCGGACGGGCTCACCGTCACGGTCAGCGTGGGCGCCAGTCTCTTCGACAAGCGGTACGGCCTCGCGAACGCCAAGCCGGCGTTGCTGCGGCCCATGGACGAGTTCCCCAACGACGCCCTCGACCGCAGCATGTGCGACGGAGACCTGCTCCTGCAGATCTGCGCCAACAATCGCGACACAGCACTGCACGCGCTGCGCATCCTCATGCGCGCCACTCGCGCCGACCTGCAGGTGTTGTGGCGCAAGGAAGGCTTCGTGAGCCCGCCGCGGCCGAGTGGCACGCCGCGGAACCTGCTCGGTTTCAAGGACGGCACCGCCAACCAGGAGTTCACCGGCGATCGCACGCTCGTCGACCGTCTCGTCTGGACGCACGGCGGCCACCGGGAGCCCGACTGGGTCGAGGGCGGCTCGTACCACGTCGTGCGCCTGATCCGGATGTTCGTGGAGTTCTGGGACCGGGTCTCGATCACGGAGCAGCAGCGCATGATCGGCCGCGACCGCGACAGCGGCGCGCCGCTCGCCGGCAGCAAGGAGTTCGACGTGCCGAACTACGAACGCGACCCATACGGCAACGTCGTCCCGGTCACAGCGCACATCCGCGTGGCCAACCCGCATGACGGCTCGGCAGACGATCAGCGGATGCTGCGTCGCGGGTTCAACTACAGCGGCGGCACCGACCCCAACGGTCAGCTCGACATGGGGCTGATCTTCGTCTGCTTCAACCAGGATCTCGAGCGCCAGTTCGTGACGGTGCAGAAGCGCCTGATCGACGAGCCGCTGGTGGACTACATCTCCCCGTTCGGCGGCGGCTACTTCTTCGCCCTCCCCGGAGTGCGGAACCGCGAGGACTGGCTGGGGCGAGGCATGTTCTCGTGACGAGCGCCAGTGGTGCTGCTCAACCTGCCGCCCACGCCGCACGAAGCTCCGCCGCACCTTCGACCGACTTGACATCCCCATTGGCAATCTTTCGAAAAGAGATGAACTCACATGTCCCACAAAGCCCTCCTCGCGAGGTCGCGGTTCCGCGCCAGCAGATTCGTCAGACGCGCAGTCACGACCGTGCTGTCGGCATCTCTGGCCGTCGCCGGCCTGAGTTCCTTCGCTGTGGGTGGCGCGGTCGCTGCCCATGCGGCATCCGCGTCCGGCCTCGTTGCGCCGGTGGTGTCGTACACCTTCGACTCAGATTCCGGAACCACCACGACCGACTCCAGTGGCAACGGCAACAACGGCACCTGGCACGGCACCCCCGCCTACGCGCCCGGACTGTCCGGTCAGGCCGCCCACGTCTCCGCCGGCCACCAGATCACGCTTCCGCGCATCGCCGGCAAGACCGACGCCAGCGGCAGCTTCTCCTACGACTTCTGGATCAAGCAGAACTCGTACACGGGGGATGCCTACCTCTTCGCCAACCAGCACGGCGGCTCGTGCAGCGACAACGCTTTCGCCACCTACAACGCCTCGGGCAGCAACGGCTCCTTGCTCGGCTGCTTCGGCACACAGGGTGTCCACGTGACCCTGGGCAATGCGCCCACCGTCGGCGCGTGGCACCACGTGGCGGCGGTCGTGGACCGCGCCGCCAGCACCGCGAAGTGGTACGTGGACGGCAAGCACTCAGGCGCGACGACCACCGTCGCCACCGGTGACAACCTCGACTCGGGCCTGCCGTTCGCGATCGGTCAGAACGGCGCCCTGAACTACGCGTCGCAGACGGACGCGCTGTTCGACAACGTGAACTTCTACGACCAGGCCATCAGCGCCGCGCAGGTCCAGGCCGACTACCAGGCCGGTCTGCCGGGCGGGGACCCGCTGAACCTCCCCGATGCGCTCTCGACCTCGCTGCACTACTACCTCCCGTTCGACGGCAACGCCAACAGCACCACCGGGGCTGCGACGACCGCGAACGACGTCTCCTACGTCCAGGGCAAGTTCGGCCAGGCCGCGCACTTCAACTCGACCAACTCATGGGTTCGTCTGGACGACCTCTCGAGCTACCCGGCGAACTACAGCTTCACCATGGCGACGTGGGTCCGGTCCACGCAGACCGGCAGTGACCCGTCGATCTTCGGCAACAAGGACTGGAATAGCGGCTCCAACCCGGGCTTCGTGTTCTCGACCCGCACGAGCAACATCGTGCTCAACATCAACGCCGGCGGTGTGGGCCGCGTGGACTACACCACGGCCAAGCCCATCACGGACGGCACCTGGCACCAGGTGGCCTTCACGGTCGATCGCGCCGCGGGGACCGTCACCCTGTACATCGACGGCGTGCAGTCGGGCTCTGGCAGCATCGCCAAGTTCGCCGGTCAGCCGTTCACAGCGCTGAGCACCATGATCGGCAACGAGGGCACCGGGCACTACAACATCGGCAACGTCCTCGACATCGACGAGTTCTTCCTCTTCGACCGGGCGCTGTACCCTGCCGAGGTCAAGGACCTCTACCTGGGGAGCCCGGGCGTTCAGCACGCTCCGACCATCACGATCAAGGACACCTCGATCGGCTCGGCCGGCGTGTACAGCTCCGTGGACTTCGCTCTGCACGCGTCCACGCTGGTGGACAAGTTCTCGATCAACGGTGTCATGACTGACGTCAACAACGTCGTCGACTACGACCTCAACGGCGTGAAGCCGGGCGTTCTGGGCTCGGTCGAGGGCACCAACGAGCTGAAGCTCTACACTGCCGCCGGTGAAATCGTCCCGCTGACCTTCAAGCTCGACGGCACCCCGCCGACGATCTCGCTCAACGACAACCCGGGGATGAACGTCGGCTTCGACGGCACCTACCAGGCTGTCTCCTTTGTGATGCGCGACGCTGGCGGCGTCGGCCAGGTGAGCGTGAACGGCTTCCCGGTTGTGCTTCCGAGCGCGCCGGTGGTAGGGCTCAGCCACATCCGCCCCGGTTCCTACCACGCGGTCCTCGGTGACAACACGATCACTGTCACGGACATCGCGGGCAACGTCACCACGCGGCACTTCACTCTGACGGATGCCCCGATCGTCGCGTTCGCGGCCCCCACGGCCGGTGCTGTGCTGAGCGGCACCACTCAGGTCGCGGCCGAGGTTGCCGGCGCGAACCTCAAATCGTACCAGCTCCGCCTGGACGGCAAGGGCCTCGTGAATACGGTCAAGCCGGCAAACGGCGAGCTGGACGACAACCTCGACACCACCAAGGTGAAAAACGGGGCGCACACCCTGAGCGCTACGGTCACCGACTCCCTGGGCCACGTAACCACGGCTTCGGTCGCCGTCACCGTCGCCAACTAGCGCACGCCTGCATTGGCGCAATGGCCACCCGCCGTCTGGCGGGCGGCCATTGCGCCAATTCGCTGAGGCTGGGGCACCCCCCCCCACGACACCGCGCAGAACCAGATCTGGCTCGAGATCATCCAGATCGCCCTGGACCTGCTCGCCTGGATGCCCCCGCTCGCCCTGACCGGCGCCACCCGGCTCTGGGAGCCCCGCCGACTGCGGCTCCGCCCCTACTGTCGACGCCGTTTTCCGTTCGATCGGAAGCTTTTGCGTCCGGGGCGCCAAATTCCGGATATCCACAGGCCGTCCAGTATTCCTCCGGCAGCAATGAGCAGGAAGGGAATTCCGTACCACTTCCAGTCGGCATTCCCGATGAGTACCCCAACCGCCAGGACGCCCAGTGATCCAGCGGGAAGGACCAGCTTGTAGCGCCACGGTTGACTCACCCGCGTAAAAGCACCGGCAAGGGCCAACAAAGCCAGAAAGACGACACACCAGTCTTCCGCTTCCACCGATGTGCTCCTTCTGAAGGTCGTCCGGGGTGGTGACGGCCAGGTCGCCAGGGTCTCGCTGCGCCTCGAGAGCACCTCCACGCACATCCCGTTGGCCAGGTCGACAGACCTTAGCGACCGCCCCGCCCGTAGTTCGCATCGAGGGGCGCACCGCGACACCCCCACTCGCCGTCTCTGGGCCGTGCGGGGGTGCTCAAGGTTGGTAGCTTTGCCAGGCTACTGATCTGTTGGGGAGAGAAAGATCGTGCGCGACTTGGGGGACGCTGCGCTGCGTGTGCTGCGCTGGATCGGTTCTGGCATAGCCGCCGCGCTGGAGTACACGAACCTTCGTGACGGCCTGCGCGCGCTTAAGCGTGATGGACAGCGTGGGGCGCGCCGTTCACACTGAGGAGTACGAGCTGCTCGGCGCGGCTTTAGTAGGTTCTGCGGCGCAGGCTTCGCACGAAGAGCGGCACTGACAAAAGGAGCAGGGCTCCTTCGACGGCCAGGCTGACCAGCCCGAGCGGTTCCGTCCAATTGCCGATGTCGTCGCTGTAGTCGGGGAGTCCCGTCCCCCTGGAGAAGATGTAGCTCAGCAGGGGGCCGATGGCGACCCCGGCTGCCAGCAGCCATCCCAGTCGGACGAGGCCGATGAGGAGCAGCACGGCGGCGGCCACGGCCGCGATCTCCAGGACGTGGTAGGCGACGCCGACATAGTAGGGGTCTCTCGTCGTGGTGATGCCGCCTTGGTCCACGACATGGATGGCGGCCACCACGAGACACAGCAGAGCTCCCGCCCACCTGGCCACCCAGGTGGCCTCCGGCGCCATCGCGGTGTGGTGTGACATGCGGCGACACCTTCTCCCTCCTTCGGCAGCGTGTGTCCGCCGTGCCGCGATCCCGTCTGCCCGGTCGGCTCCCGAACAGGCAGCGCGCCGCACTTGTGTCAGGTCCCAGCCTCAGCGGACGGCTGCTCGCCGTCGCCTCCGACGGTGCAGACGAGTGACACGGAAGAGGCGTCGTCGCGGACGGCGCTCCTCCACCCGCGGCCCAGGCGTCCATGGCGTTCAGCCTTCGCGGGCCTGGTGGGCAAAGCACCGTTGTCGCGTAAGGGCTCCGGCTCCGCGCCACCCGCTGAGCTGCCGGAGATCAACGACGCCGGACAGAGGCGTACATCAGCGTCCCTGTCCGACTCTCGCGTCAGCGAACGGCGGCCTTGGGAACGGGCTGCGCTCGAACTCCTATAAAGCGGTGCTCGCCGCCAGGCCGCCCCGCCCAAGACCGAAAGTCGAACCCGGCTGCACCGACGTCTGGACTATCCGCCTCGGCACCAGCCGCAGCCCGTTCTTCATTCCGGCCAGCTACCATCTGCAGGACACCGTCATCTATGAGCTAACACCGGCTCCCCCCGCAATCGGCCCAGACACGTTGCCGAATGGGCAGGGCAACGAACCCGCCCGCCGGCGGGTCTTCTCCAATACCACCTCCCTCACGGTGCCTCTCAAGGCTGCGCTGTGGAACGTCATGTCCGGTGGCGTGCTCGGCGGTGCGGTGGGAAGTGCTGGCCGCTCGCTGCAGGACGCCCACAGCCTGAGCCTCCTGTTCCACCAGCATCTCGGAACGGCCATCGGTTCACTCGTGCTCGCCGTCATCCTCAGCACGGCCGCGATCGTCTTCGCTGCGCGGAAGTCCGAGGCACAGTCCTTCATCACCGTGGAGGACTTCTGAGGCGGGGTCCTCATCGGTTTCCTGGTCGGCTACTCAGGAACAGCTGCGTTCACAGAGTTCACCGGTGTGAGCAGCTAGGACTTGGTCCAGTCACCTATGCGCTGATGCCCCGGCGCTGGGTAGGTGTGAGCTACGGTCCCCGCCTCGTGAGTGAAGCTTCCCCGTGATCTTGGACACTCGATGCTTACGCCACGAGGGCGTGTTCTTGTTCGAGGCGCTGCCGGGTCTCCAGTGGGGTGAGGTAGCCCCAGCGTGGATGGCGGCGTAGGCGCTGTCGGTTGTAGAAGGTCGCGACGAAAGCGAAGATGTCCGCGCGGGCGCTGGCTCGGTCGGGCCAGCGGCGGGTTCCGATCTCCTCCTTGAGCAGTGCGAAGAACGACTCGGCGGCGGCGTTGTCGAAGCATGAGCCGGTGCGGCCCATGCTCTGCCGCAGTCCCAACCGGCCTATTTCACGTCGGAGTTCGTCGGAGGTGTATTCGCTGCCGCGGTCCGAGTGCGCAATGCATCCGGGCTGCAGCTGCCCGCGTCCGGCGGCCATCTTCAGCGCGTCCACGACCAGGCCGGCGCGGTGGTGGTCGGCCATCGAGTAGCCGACGATCTCGCGGGTTGCGAGGTCCAGCCAGGTCGCCAGATACAGCCAGCCCTCGTCTGTGGCAATGTAGGTGATGTCGCCGACCAGCTTCAGCCCCGGCACGGTCGCGGTGAAGTCGCGGCCGATCAGGTCCGGGGCGGGCACCGCTCTTTTGGCCGGGCGGGTCAGGCCCTTGCGCCTGCGCCGTGTGACACCGCTGATGCCGCGTTCGCGCATGACGCGCTCGATCCGTTTGCGGTTCACGCGGTGTCCGAGCCGGCGTAGCCCGGCGTGGATGCGCGGCACCCCGTAGGTGGCTTTGGAGGCGACGTGCAGCACGGTGATCTCGTGGGCCAGGGCGTCATCGGCCGTCTTTCTTGCCGAGCGCGCCTGACCGTGTCTCAGCAAAAGTGTCTTCGGCCAGGTCAGATGGGGTTTCGAGCGCGACACCGCGACGGTCTTGAAACCGTCGTGGCGCGAGTCACCGTGGGTTTCAAATCCCGCACCCAGCGCGCAGTTGAACGGCTTCTAACCAGGTGAATCGGTCGGGGGCCGTGGTGCTGCGTGCTGTCCGTGGGTGACCGTCGTTCCCCGGTGTTGCCCGCTCGATCGGCACGCCGGGGGCGCGGTCAGTCTTCGGCGGGAGCCTCGGTCTTTCGAGTGGTCCGCCGGACAGCCCCACTTCCACGGGAAGGCTGCCCGGCGGACCGGTTCAGGTGACTCGTCGAACTAGCGCACGTCGTACGCGCGGTTCACGGTCTGGGTGACCGAGTTGCCCTTCGAGTCGGTCGCGGCGATCTTGACCGTGACCTGCTTGCCGGTGGCGCCGGTGTGGTCCACGGTCGCCGTCCAGGCGCCGTCGCTCTGCGCCGTCTTCGCCTCGGTCCAGGTCTGGCCGTTGTCGTACGAGTACGACAGGGCGACCTTGGTCAGCTCGCCCGGCGTGTAGCCGGTGTGGCCGGTGACCGTCAGGCCGAGCTTCTGGCCGCCCTCGGCCGGAAGCGTCTTCATGCCGTCCTCCGGAAGCGTGAGGTGCGGGAAGAGGAGCGGGATGCCCTGCGAGTAGACGTTCTCGTCGAGGTGCGAGCGGAACGACCAGGTGGTCGAGGTCTCCGACGAACGGTTCCAGACCCCGCTGCTGTCCCACTTCATGGTGCGCATGGTCAGGTCGTACGCGGCGTCCTCGGCCGGCACCGTGAAGACCCCGGAGGGCCAGGAGCTGCGGCCGATGACCTTGCCGTCGCGCTCCAGCGTCATGCTGCCCATGTCGCCAAACCCGCCCTGCATCCCCAGGTGTTCGCCGTCACCCCAGAAGCCGGGGGCGACACCGATCAGGTTGCCCTGGCGCTCGGCGGCGAGGACCGGCTTGCCGGCGTCGTCGAGCGGCGTCGTCGGGGCGACCACCCCGCCGTACCACTCCTGGGACCGCTTCTCGCCCTTCTCGTACGTGCGCACCGGGTCGATCATGAACTCGCCCCAGGGGAAGCTGCTCGACACGAGCTGGCCGAAGCCGGTGCCGGCCGAGTACAGCTCGGTGCGGATGAACGGGGCCGGGACAGTGGCCAGCTCAACGAAGCTCGCGGACAGGCCGTTCGAGCGGACGACCGAGGGGTAGTCGACGTAGTCGGCCGTCTTGCCCATGGCGCGGTAGGTCGTCGTGCTGGTGCCGAGGTCGTTGTCGTCGACCCGGTAGGTGCGCGCGGAGCGGATCTGGCCGTCCTCGGGGAAGGCCAGGGTGTAGGTGTACGGGCTCTTGGCCGTCGCCTTCCAGCGCAGGGAGGTCTCGCCGGCGGCGATGCGGGCGGCGAGGTGGGTGCCCTCGGCGGTCTCGACGGCGAGGACCGGGAGCGGTCCGCCGGTGAAGCCGACGCTCGGGAACCAGCGGCCCGCGGCCTCGCGGTAGAGGATCAGGCCCTTGGCACCCGCCTTGGCGGCGTCCCGCGCGATGGTGTTCAGGGCGTTGCGGTCGGCCAGCTTGACGAGCGCCAGCTTGCCCTTGGCCGTGGCCAGTTCGGCGGGCGTGCCGGACTTGGCGTCGACGATCTGTGCGGAGCCGGTGCCGTCGAGGTTGACGGAGCTGGTGGAGCCGGTCGTCGGGTGCAGCACGGGGCCGCCCTCGACGGCGAGCTCGGAGATCTGGGGCGCCGCGGCGCGCCAGAAGCTGTCGAACTCGAAGTCTCCGTCCTTGGCCTGGCCCTGGACGTCGGCGTAGTAGCTGTTCAGGCCGCGTCCGCCCTGGATGGTGGCCGCGTGCAGCCAGTTGTCGTCCCAGGTGCGGGCGAAGCCGAGGCTGGCGCCGCGGACCTCGCTGGGCCGGTCGGTGCGGATGTCGAGCCGGTGCGCGTCGCGGGCGTCGAGGACGACGGTGGTGTCCTTGGCGATGTCCACCTGCGGGCGGCCCAGGAAGGTCGCGGAGTCGGCGGCGGTGCCGTCCTTGGTGCGCGTCTCCACGAAGCTGGAGAGGAAGTAGGCGCCGGGCCGGAGCTGGTACGTCTGCTCGGTCTCGGCGGAGTTGTAGCGGCGCTCGCCGGTGGCGGTGTCGGTGCCGATGACGTCGATCGAGGTGCTGCCGCCGGCGGGCTTGCCCTGCCGGTCGATGACCTTGACCTTCAGGGTGATGGTCTCGGGCTGCACGTACAGCGAGAACGGCGTGCTGATGTGTACCCCGTCCGGGCCGGTGGCGAGGATACGGCCGGTGACGTCACCGTACTGGGCGGCCTTGAGCTGCGCGCTCGGGTCGATGGCCAGCGGGACCTTGACGGTGCCGCCCGCCGGGACGGTGACGGTGCGCTCGCCGATCTTGGCGACCGGGGTCGTCACGGTGGAGCCGTCGTTGCCGGTGACGCGGTCGACGGCGAGCTTCAACTGCACTGGCTTGTCGGTGGTGTTGGTGTACGGCACCTGGACGGTGGTGCGGTCGGCGGTGCTCTGCGGCCAGTTGAAGGTGCCGCCCTGGACGGCGTCGGCGCCGAGTACCGTCTGGTCGATCGCGGCCTTCACGTCGAGGCGTCCGCCGCCGGTCTCCCGGACGTCGCCGGGGATGTCCGTCTTGGCGGAGGAGATGAGCGCGGCCTTGATCTGCTGCGCGGTCCAGTCGGGGTGGCGCTGCTTGACGATGGCGGCGGCGCCCGCGACGTGCGGGGTGGCCATCGACGTACCGCTCATGGACTGGTACGCGTACACGCCCCGGCCGCCGGCCGCGGCGGCGGAGATGGCGACGCCGGGGGCGGCGATCTCCGGCTTGAGGGTGTGGGTGCGCTGGACCGGGCTGCGGCTGGAGAAGTACGCCGTGGAGTCGTCGCGGTCGACGGCGCCGACGGTGAGGACCTCGGGGACACAGCCGGGCGAGGACACGGTGTTGTTGCCCGGGCCCGAGTTGCCCGCGGCGATGACGAAGAGCGTGTCCTTGGCGGACTGCGCGAGTTCCTGCGTGGCCTGCGACATCGGGTCGGAGCAGTCGAGCTCGGACGGGTTGCCGAGGCTCATGGAGACGACGTCGGCCTTCTGGTCGACGGCCCACTGCATGCCGGCGATGATCCACGACGTGGCGCCCTCGCCCCAGTCGTTGAGGACCTTGCCGCTGAGGAGCGTCGTCTCCGGGGCGACACCCTTCTTCTTGCCGTCGCTGGCGGCACCGGTGCCGCCGACGGTGGACGTGGTGTGGGTGCCGTGTCCGTGGTGATCGTCGGTGTCGTCCGAGTCGGTGAAGTTCTTCGCCTCGGCGATCCGGCCCTTGAGGTCGGGGTGTTCGGCGTCGACACCGGTGTCGAGGACGGCGACCTTGGTGCCCTTGCCGTCGTACCCGGCGGCCCAGGCCTGGTCGGCGTGCACCTGCTTGGTCGACTTGTCGAGCAGGGCCTTGACCTTGGCGTCGAGCCACAGCTTCTTGAGGTCGCCGCCGGCGCGGGACTTCGAGCTCGTGATGTCGGCCCAGAAGGCGGCGGCCTTCTTCTTGTCGGCCTTCAGGGCGACGCCGTCGACGGACTCCAGAACCGGTCCGGCCTCGGCACCGCGCGGCGTGGCGGGCACGTCGCTCTCCACGTCCACGGACTTGTCGTACGTGGCGATGAGCGGCAGCGATTCGCTGTGCGCGTCGTCGTAGCCCTGCCGGATCAGCCCTGTGACGTTGAAGAGTTCGTCGTCGACGAGGCCGTCGGCAATCGCCTTGACGGCGCCGTCCGGGTAGACGTACAGGTTCTTGCCCGACGTCCGGGTCTGTACGAGCGGCGCGGTCCCGTCCTCACCGGGCAGCACGGTCGCCACGCTGTGGCCCGAGCCGTCCTTGGTCACCATGACCCGGTCGCCGGTGACGAGGGTGACGACGGAGCCCGCGCCGTTCTTCGCTGCTGCCTCACTGCCGACCAGCGGCCTCGTGGTGTCCGTCCGTGTTCCGGCCACGGTCGGGCCAGCCGCGGTGACGGCCAGGACGACGGCTGTTGCCGCCGCTGAGGCCGTACGCGATATCGCGCGCATCGTTCGTTCTCCCTCTCCCCAGGTGAAAATGCAGGTGAATACGGCACAAAGGCCGTAGACCCGGCTGAAGTTGGTGCTGCGGTGGCGCCACATTGGCAGACACAGAAGTCGTACAGGGAAGAGGGGGCGCGGCGGGTTTACGTCGTGGCCGTTTCCCGCCACGGCACGGCGAACCGACGCTCGGGGAGGAGCAGCGCTGCATGCTGGGTGCGACAGGTCTGGACGAGGTGCACGCGTGGGCGTACCGGTCTGGTCCGCGGCCCAGGACGCCGCAGGCTGACCTCGCACCTTGCCCTTCCTCGATAGGTGCCGCATTCGCCGGCAGCAGGGGGGCGTCAAGGTGGGGGCGCCCGCAGGCGAAGCCGAGGACGAACGACCTTGACACCCTCCTGCTGCCGGCCATCATCACGGTGCCGAGGAAGGGCCCCACCCCCGACCGGTGTCAGTTCTCATCGACATTTTCCGCCCCTGTGATCGCCAAGCGCTGTCCAAACTCGGCGATAAACGGTGTCGCCTGCCAGTTACGAAGCCACTACCACCGCGGAACAGCTCCGCACGCAGATCGACGAGCTCACCGCGCGCCTGCGTGAACTCGACGAGGAGATGGAGAACCTGGCGGTGACCCGCAAGACGCTTCTCGCCCTATCGCCAACCACTCCGGAGCTGACCGATCCGCCGCCAGCCCTGCCGGACCACCCGGCCTGCCAGCAGATCCACACCGTCTTCGCCGACGCCGCCGGGCCGATGCGCGCCCGCGACTTGTGCGAGCGCCTCGACCTCGTCTTCATGCCGAAGAACATCGAGGGCAACAGGCACAAGCTCAAGCGCCTGGTCAGCCTCGGCGTCCTCGCCGAGCCCGAACCCGGCTTGTTCGCCCAGCACCGCCCGAGCAACTCCGCACCACCAGCCCACCTGTCCAAGCCGACGGTTGAGTCGGGCTGACGCCCCGCCCACGGGCTTCACGGTGCTGCCCCGGACGCCCCGAACCTGGCCGACGCCCGGCCCCAGTCGCGAACGCAAGCCCGTCCGGCTGACGTCGGGGCCGTCCGAAACCCCTTGGACGGCACGCGGACCGGCTTGCTGAAATGGGAGACGGCCGCTGTTGGAGTCGAAGGGATGCGGCGATGACCGAGATCAGGCTGCACCTGTCGGTGCGCGGTCTCACCGACGCGGACCTGCCGTCCTGCATCTGGGCCGGCTCCCCCAAGCACGTGCGTGAGCTCGTCCACCAGATCCGCCGCGCCGAGGCGGGCGAGATCGACTACCTGGCGGTGTGCACGCCGGTCGGGCTCCCGGTGGCGGTCGGCGGCATCGACTACACGGTCAAGCCCGGCGCCGGCACGCTGTGGCAACTCAGCGTCCACCCGGCTCTGCAGTCCTGCGGGATCGGCACGCTGCTGATCCGCTCCGCCGAGCAGCGGATCAGCGCCCGTGGCCTGACCCGCGCCGAACTCAGCGTCGAGGAGAGCAACCCGCGCGCCCGCGCCCTCTACTCACGCCTGAGCTATCGGGCCTTCAGCCGCGAGCTCGACTCCTGGGACGTGGAGGCCGAGGACGGCTCGCTCCAGCGGTACAAGACGATGTGCACGCTGATGCGCAAGGATCTGGCGTGACGCTGGATTTCGCGGCGTTCGTCGCCGATGCGACGGCCGACCCGGCCGTCGTCGGGCTTGCCCTCAAGGGCTCCAGGTTCCACGACGGCATGACTACCCGTCACTCCGACCACGACCTCTACGTCATCCTCGCCGACGACGTGGCGAGCGGGCTGGCCGCGCGCTCGACGGCTACCGCTCCGCGCGGCTCGACCTGGTCGTCACCACCCTCGAACGGTTCCGCCGGCCCGCCGACTGGGAGCGGTACGTCTTCGCCCGTTCCCGGGTGCTGGTCGACCGCCGCGATGGGGAGGTCACCCGGATCGTCGCCGCGATGGGGCGGCTCGGCGCCGAGGAGGCATACCGGTCCGGCGCCGCCCTGCTGGACGCCTACGCCAAATCGCTCTATCGCTCGGTCAAGAACCACCGCGACGGCAACCCGCTCGCCGGCCACCTCGACGCGGCCAGCAGTGTCGGATTCCTGCTCGACCTGCTCTTCACCCTGGACCGCCGACCGCGCCCCTACAACAAGTACCTGACCTGGGAGCTGGACCGGTTCCCGCTGCCCGGCTGGAAGAGCGCCGCACTGCTGGACACCGTCGCCCGGATCACCGCGACCGGCGAAGTGGCGCCGCAGCAGCGGCTCTTCGCCCAGGAGGAGGCGGCTGCCCGGGCCGCCGGCCACGCGGCGGTTCTGGACGCCTGGGGCGAGGACCTGCTACTGATGCGGCCCCACCCGGACTCCCCGGCCCACCAGCCCTCCTGACCCGAGCCAACAGTCGAATCGGGCAAAGCGGCTCAGAACCTCCTCTGATACGCACCCCGGCCGGGACCGCCGCCCCCACAAATCTGCGGAGCCAGGCCGAGGAATTCCTGGGTGGCAACTGACCCACAAGGACACGCCCAGACACCATCGCCCGGTAGCGACGGCCTCGAGAAGCGAAACAACTACAGGGGGACTTATGTTGAGCGAGCTGCCGACCAGCTGGTCCCGCACAACGAGCGGTACACCGTGTTCCAGTTACCCACCTACGCCCCAGACCTCAACCCTCAGGAGGGCATCTGGTCGCTGGTCAGCGCGACATCGGCAACCTCGCCGCAGCCGACCTCGGCCAGATCACCCGAACCGTGAAACGCAAGCACAAGATGCTGCAGTACCGCCCCGAAGTGATCGACGGCTCGCGGGCACCGGTATGGCCCTTTGATTGAAGCCGCGCGCGGTCAAGAACAGTCTGAGCGGTAGGCGAAGGGCCTGTCGGGGCAGCTGGTGCATTCGAACAGGTAGATGCCGCCCATGTCGCCGAGCGTGAGCCCAGGGGGGCATTGGATCTCGGTGCGTTGTTCGTAAGGAAGGTCCCAGATAGTTCCCGTGGCCGGGGTGTCCTCGACGGGCAGCCACGTGCGCCAGCTCTCGCCGTCGAACTCTGAGCTGTTGATCGTCAGGAGATGCTCCATGCACACACTGCATATAGGGCACGTCGGCCAGTTAGGCTCTTGCGTCCACGTCGGGTACCCGCCGACCTTGACGCCGTCCGACACGGAGAGGTGGGACCAGTAAGACCAGCCGGATTCCTCCTCCAGCTGTTCGAACCTGACTTCGAGCGCGTCGGCGACCTCGTCCGGGAGGTCCCAGTTCGGGTAGTCGGTGACGCGCTCAGGGTGCAGGACGCACGGGTCCGGAAGGTAGTCGTTGTCAGGGCCGGTCGGGCAGGGTGGATTGGCCGGCTGTAGGTCGCTCAGGGAGCTGTCCCAGGGAGGGATGTGCCCTATCTCACCGTGCAGGCGGCGGTGGCAGTACCAGTCGACCCATTCGGCGGTGGCCAGCTCGACCTCGGAGAGCGTGGGCCCTCGCCGGAGGGAAGGACGCCCGGGCCGTCATCGGCCTCGGCGTGGCCCTCGCCCTGACCGGAGCGATCGTCCTCATCCCGCTGCTGTCCCGGCCGTTCGTCGCCCTGCTCGAGCCGCTGCTCACCCGCCTGGCGCCGGTGCACGGCACCCTCGCCGCCCGCAACACCGTGCGCGACCCGCGTCGCACCGGCGCCACCGCCGCCGCACTCGCGATCGCCCTCACCCTCGCCTCGGGCGATCAGCAAGCCGGCAAGTCCGAGCTGAATCGCGTCCGGTGGACCCGTATGCAATACCGATGACCTTGCTTTCCCCTGGCACCCCGGCCACCGGCTCGCGGCCCAAACCCCAAAAGGCAGGATCTCCTCTATGCCCATGATCGAACTCTCCTACCGTGAGGGCTCGTTGTCCGAACCCCAGGTCAGTGACCTTCTCCACCGCGCCACCAAGACACTCACGTGGTGGGAGAAGGTGCCCGACACCGAGCACGGCCGTGCCATCGCCTGGACGCTGGCGAACGAACTGCCAGCCAACAAGTTCCTGGTCGGTGGTCAGGAACCCACCAAGCCCCGCTACCGGTTCAGGGTGCACACCATCGCTGGCCTCTTGGACGACCGGGCCAAGCAGGGCACCATGCGCGACCTGACCAAGCTCACGCTGCAGATCGAAGGCGCGCCCCTGACTCCGGAGAATCTCGCCCGCGTCTGGGTCCTGCTGCGTGAATACCCCCGGGAGAACTGGGGCATCGCCGGCGCACCCTACGCACCATCAGGCCACCTCTCCGCGCTCGACGAAATCAAGGTCGAGCGGGACAGGCCGCTGGACTAGCAGGCTTCGTGTTTAGATCCTGCTTCTCGGTTTGTTGCGAACGTGTGCGGCAGGGGGAGCCCGCGGGGACTGCGCAGGTGGACATCGGGCAGTTGCGCGATTCCACGCGCTTGAAGTCGTCGCTCACGACTCCGGCCCGTTTCATGTGGGCGTTTCAGGCGTCCAGCCGTTTGCAACAACTCATGAAACATGATCGTCGCAGGTGGACTGCCGCCCGGCGGGGTGTTTCACAGGCGACCACCTATGAAACACACTCTGTCGGCGGCAGGGTTCCCAGTGGATGACGGGTGTCGCAGTTGCCATCTGTTCGGGCTCCGAAAGCAGGACCCGATCTTGGGCGCCGGCGGCGTGCGGTCCACTTGGCTGTTGCGGGCCATGACGTTGGTGACGTCCTACCCGGTCAGCGTGGACATGTTGGGCGTCGAGTGCAGGAGGCTGAGTGCGTCCGCTGCGGCCGACCCTTCGACTGCGGTGTGGGTGAGGAGTCGTTGGCCGTGGCTGTCGGGGAGGTGCAGGACCTCGTAGTGGAGGTCGAGGTCGCCGACTTGCGGATGGTGCAGTCGCTTGGTGCCGCTGGAGCAGAGGCGGACGTCGTGCCTGGCCCACAGGCGGGCGAATTCGGGGCTGTTGATGGACAGGTCACCGATGAGCTCGGCAAGGAGCCGGTCGTCGGGATAGTCGGCGGCGGTGTAACGCAGGGATGAGACGGCCAGTGCCGTCTCGTCGGCCCAGTTGCGGTAGAGCTCGCGGGTGTGGGGATCGAGGAACAGCAGGCGTAGCTGGTTGGGGCGCGTCGCGGGTTGTTCCGGGGCCGACGGGTCGAGGTGGCCGGCGAGCAGCGCATGGCCGAGGGGGTTCCAGGCGAGGACGTCGTTGCGTCGTCCGAGGAGGAGTGCCGGGACGTTTGGCATGGACGCGAGCAGGTGGACGGCTCCGGAGGTTGGTGTCTCGGCGCGGGCCGTTCTGCGTGGCTTGGCCGTGGTGGGGCGGGCCAGGGCGTGGAGGTGGGTGCGTTCGGCGTCGTCGAGATGCAGGGCCCGGGCGAGGGCTTCGATGATCGCGTCGCTGGCGTTGGCCGACTGACCCTGCTCGAGCCGGGTGTAGTAGTTGACGGAGATGCCCGCGAGGTGGGCCAGTTCTTCTCGGCGCAGCCCGGGCACGCGACGGGGGCCCCAGGTGGCGATGCCGGCGTCTTCCGGTCTGACCGCCGCGCGCCGGGTGCGCAGGAAGTCACCGAGCTCGTTGGTCTTCGCGGCGCGCTGAAGGTGTGCTGGCATGACTTCAGTGTGCTGGATCCGCCGGATTTGTGGCTGCCCCTGTCAGGGGTACCAAGCAGCGGGTGCTGGCTGAGCCGGGTTCTCGGGCCGAGGGTCGGACTATGACCACGGAATCCTCAGCCACCCGCGCCGTCCCGGCCGAGCAGGACGGCCCGACCGCTGTCCGTCGCCGCGACCAGGTCGCATTGTTCGTCCTGCTCACCGCCAGTTTCACGCTCGCGGTCGACTTCTCGATCTTGAACGTCGCTCTGCCGCGCATCGGCGCCGAGGTCGGTTTCGCCCTGGCCGACCTGCAGTGGATCTCGACCTCCTTCGCCGTGTGCGCCGCCGGTTTCACGCTCTTCTTCGGACGCTGTGCCGACCTGTTCGGCCGACGGCGCCAGTTCCTGGCGGGCATCGCCCTGCTGGGCGTGTCCTCGCTGCTGGGCGGTCTGGCCGACGTGCCGTGGATGCTCCTGCTCGCCCGCGTCGTCCAGGGGCTGGCCACGGCAGCGGTGACACCGGCCGCCTTGTCGTTGCTGACGACTTCGTTCCCCGAGGGCCCGATGCGCCGGCGGGCGCTCGGCCTCAACGGCGCCCTGATGGCGGCGGGGTTCACCACGGGGGCGATCGCCGGTGGCCTGCTGACCGACCTGATCAGCTGGCGGTGGGCCTTCTTCATCAACGTGATCGTCGCGGCGTTCGTGCTGGTTGCAGGCCCCGCGGTCCTGCGGGAGAGCCAGAGCCACGACCGGGTCCGCCTCGATGCCCCAGGGGCGGTGACGGTGACGCTCGCGCTGATCGCGGGCGTGTACGGACTGACTCAGGCCGGTGAACGTTCCTGGGCAGACCCGCACTGCTGGGCGTCGCTCGTGGCGGCCGCCGTGCTGCTCGCCGTGTTCGTGCTCACCGAGCGTGTCGTCGCCCAGCCCCTAGTCCCCCTCGGCATCCTGGCGCGTCGCTCCGTCGGCTGGGGAAATCTCGCCGGTGTGCTCGCCTTCGCGACCGAGACGTCGGTGGTGTTCCTGCTGACGTTGTACCTGCAGAAGGTACGCGGTTTCACGCCTCTGCAGGCCGGGCTGGCCTTCGCCGTCCTCGGCATCGGAACGGTCCTGGGAGGTCTGGTCGCGCCCCGCGTCATCGGCCGGATCGGCGGCAGGCGGGCCATCGTGACCGGGTTCGTCGTCCAGGCCGCGGCCACCGTTCCCCTGGTCCTCCTCGACGACGTCGCCGGCTGGCTGGCCGTGCTGCTGGCGGCGACCTTCCTGGGTGGCATCGCCAACCTGGTCGCGATCGTCGGATTCATGGTGACCGCGACCTCAGGTCTCCCCGACACCGAACAAGGCCTGGCCACCGGGCTGGCGACGATGAGCCAGCAGGTGGGAATCACCCTGGGCACGCCGGTGATGTCCGCCGTCGCCACGGCAGCGGGAGCAACCACCGCAGGCCACGTCCTCCACGGCGTCGAGGTTGCCCTGGCCGTCAACGCCGCCGGCTGCGTCGCCGCAGCCCTGATCTTCGCCCTCGCCCTGCCCGCCACCCGTAAGGAAGCCCTCGCGTGAACCGTCATGTCCTGGTCGTCGGCGCCACCGGCGTTGTCGGCGGCGCCGTCACACGACACCTGACCACGGACTCCGGCTGGCAGATCACCACCGCCTCACGACGGCCCTGCGCGCTCGAAAAGGTCACCCATGTCGTTCGTGGAACTGATGAGACCGTTCCACGCGCGCGGGCGAGCCGCGACGGTGACGCCCGGCCGCCACGGCCGGGGCGGGGCCGGGAATGCCCTAGCCGTCCAGGAAGCCCAACTCCGCGTCGGGCCGGCAGTGCCCACACGCCTGCACGCCCTCGGTGAGAGCCCGCAGCGCTACGTCTCGCGGCACACCCTTCCGTCGCTTGCCTGCCATGTGGCAGCCGCCGACGTGCAACGGCATCTGCCGCGGCATGCAGCTGCTGAACGTCGCGCTCGGCGGCACCCTGGTCCAGCACATCGACGGCCACACCGAGGACGTCGGTGTCTTCGGCTCCCACCCGGTGACCCCGGTGGCCGGCACGCGGTACGCGGCCGTGGTGGCGGAGGAGACGTACGTCCCGACGTACCACCACCAGGCGGTGGCCCGCCTGGGCGAGGGTCTGCGCGCCTCGGCCCATGCGGCGGACGGCACGGTGGAGGCGGTCGAACTCCCCGGCGACCGTTTCGTGCTGGGCGTGCAGTGACATCCGGAGATGGGCGAGGACGTACGGCTGATGACCGCGCTGGTGCGCGCGGAGTCGGGGGGCTGAGTCCCGGCGCTGGGACTGCCCCTGCGCGTCAAAGCGAGCAGGTCGCGCGCCGGGCCCGTGGGCCGATGTCCCGTCGGCCACACGCCCGGCAGCGCGCGCCGCAGGCGCAGGCCCTCCACCGGTACCTCCACAAGGCGGCGGCGCTGTGGGCTCCTCCCTCACGGCGCCCGGCGCTTCCACACCCGCGACACCCCGGTCGCCAACCGCGCCGCCCAGCTGGAGAAGCTAGGCATGGCCGGGTCCCGCTACGACGTCACGTGGGAGGAGGGCCTGGCCGCAGTTCGTGGGCGGGCGGCCGATGAACGGCGGTGCTGTGCTCAGCCGCGGCGTGTGGACCCGCGTACAACCACCGTGCACGGGACGACCACGTTGTTCGGCTCCTTGCCGTCGAGTACGTCGATCAGCGTCGTCACGCATTCGGCGCCCAGGCGGCGGGCGTCCAGGCTGAGGGCGGTCAGGGAGACGTCCCAGTCGGTGGCGCCGGCCGACTGGTCGCTTTCCCGCATCACGCTGATCATGAGGTCGTCAGGGATGGCAAGCCCCCACCGGCGGGCAGCGACGACCAGCGCCTGGCCGTAGGTTTCGTTGAGGCCGTGCACGGCGTCGGGGCGGCCGGGGGCGGACAGCAGACGCAGGGCCGCTTCCACGGGTTCCTCCGATGCCGTGGGGCTTTCGACGAGGGGAGCTTGTCCGGTCTCAGCGCACCACTGGCGGTAGAGGCGCTCGCAGTCCTGCGTGTAGGCGTCGGGTTCGGGGCCGGAGAGGAGGCCGATGCGGGCGGCGCCGGACTCCCGCAGATGGCGGAGGATCTCGGCCATGCCGTGCTCCAGGTCGCTCTCCACGGTGGGGACGCCGTCGTATCCCGGGTCGATGGGGCGTCCGTCTGTGACCACGGGCATGCCGCGGCGTGCGCAGTCGGCGAGCAACGGGTCCTCCTGCACGGGGTCGACGATGATCAGTCCGTCCATGGGGACGCGTGCCCACAGGCCGGAGACCGGGTCGCCGGGGACGACTACGAGGGCGTAGTCGCGTTCCACGGCGGTCATGGTGGCACCCGCCGAGAATGCGGCGTAGTAGGGGCGGTAGGTGCTGGCCCAGGGGCGGTCCGACATATGGCCGACGACGAGTCCGAGGATGCCGGTGCGTCCGGAGACCAGGCCGCGGGCGATGGGGTCGGGGCGGTAGCCGAGTTCCTCTGCGGCGCGGCGCACCCGGTCGCGGGTGGCTGGGGCGATCTGGCCCTTGCCGCGCAGGGCGTGGGACACGGTGGTGATGGACAGGCCGGTCGCCTCCGCCACGTCGCGGATGCCGATGCGCCGACTCTGCCCCTTGGCTCGTGTCGATTTGCGGCTGGTCATGCCCACTCTCACCCTCCACTGTCGTCCCCGGTGCGGCCTCGGGCGTCTGTGCCCCAAGAGCCCCTGTTCCCGCCCTCCGGAGACCAAAACGTTTTTGTTTCTCTGACCTCGGGCTATTGACGTACCCAAAACGCTTTGGGCACTGTAGCGCACTACCGGTTCCCCGGCCCTTCCCCTAGGAGCTCCATGCGCACCATCCGTACCCTCGCCGTGCCCGCACTCAGCGCCGCACTGCTCGCGGCCCTCACCGCCTGCGGCGGCTCTGTGTCCGGCGACGGTGACTCCACGACCCACACCACCGACTCCAAGGGGTCCCGCAGCTACGGCCAGTGCAAGGTGACCGGTGTCCGCGGCTCGATCCACCTCAAGACCGTCGAGAAGGACACCCTCACCGTCGTCGGTGACCTGCCCAGCCCCGGCTGGTGGAACGGTGACACCGTCCGCCAGATCGACAGCGGCTACGAGTACTGCATGGCCGCGAACCTCGCCTACCGGGCCGACCTGCCCAAACTCACCGTGCGCAACGTGTCCTTCGACGCCCTCGTCGCCGGCAAGGTCCGCAACTTCGATCTGGCGCTCGCGGAGATCTCCATCACCGACGCCCGCCGCAAGGTCGTCGACTTCTCCGCCCCCTACTTCGCCTCCAACATCGGAGTCCTGGTGAAGTCCGGCTCCAAGGTCACCCAGGACAACATCGCGGACATGCAACTCGGTGTGAAGCAGGGCACCACAGGCGCCGACTTCGTCAACCAGCACCTGCACCCGAAGAAGCCGCCGAAGGTGTTCGCGGGAGACGTCGAACTGCAGGCCGCCGTCCAGGCCGGCCAGATCGACGCCGGGCTCACAGATGTCGCGATCGTGCTGGGCAAGGCACACGAATCCCAGGGCAAGCTCAAAGTGATCGGCCAGTACGAGACCGGGGAATCGTACGGAGCGCTCTACCCGAAGGGCAGCGCGAACGCCTCCACCCTCGACGGGGCCATCGAGGCGATGAAGAAGGACGGAACGCTGGCCCAGCTCTCCTCGACCTACCTGGCCAAGGCCTTCGGCGGGGACCCGGAGACGATCCCGCACTGGAGCGCCAAGTGACCGTGACCTCCAGCCTGTTGACGACGGAGCGCAGCGAGCCGTCGAAGAGCGCGCCGCCCCGGCCGGCCCTGCCGCTCGCCGCCGCCGCGGTGGCGGCCGTCCTGGCCACCGCGGCGCTGACCGCCGTCACCGCCGCGTCCGTCAGCCGGGTACTGCCCGGTGCCGGCACTTCGGTGGTCCTCGGCGCCGTCGTGGTGGCCGCCGCGGTGCTTACTCTGCTCAGGCCCGCGTTGCGAGCGGTGCGCTCGGCACGTACCGCCGCCGCGGCCTGGACCGAACAGCGGCGGACCGATGCCCGCCGGGCCTCATCCGAGGCGCGCGAAGACGCCTGGACCACCCTGGGCTGGTGCCTGGCCGCCCTGGTGCTGCTCGGCGTGGTCTGGTTCCTGTGCACCAACGACCGTGCCGTCCAACGCACCTTCTTCGACGGCCGCGTCATGGGCATCAGCTTCCAGGAGACAGCGTCCGCCTTCGGCACCAACCTCTTCATCGCCGTCGTCGCGCAGGTCCTGATCCTCGCTTGGGGACTGGCACTGGCCCTCGCCCGGATGGCACCGGGCCGGGCTGGCCGCCCGCTGCGCCTGCTGGCGACCACCTACATCGACGGCTTCCGCGCCGTCCCGGCGATCATCATCATCTACCTGATCGGCTTCGGACTGCCGCTCGCCGAAGTGCCCCTCCTCAGTTCACTCAGCCCGGTCTGGTTCGCGATCCTCGCACTCACCCTCACCTACGGCGCGTACGTCGCCGAAGTCTTCCGGGCCGGCATCGAGTCCATCGCCCCGGGCCAGAGCGCCGCAGCCCGCTCCCTCGGCCTCTCCCAGAGCGCGACACTGCGACACGTGGTGCTGCCCCAGGCAACCCGTCGCGTCATCCCGCCGCTGCTCAACGACTTCATCAGCCTGCAGAAGGACACCGCCCTGGTGAACGTCATCGGCACGATCGACGCCTTCAACCAGTCGAAGATCTTCGCATCGAACCACTTCAACCTATCTTCGGTCACCGTGGTCGCGGCCCTCTTCGTCCTCATCACGATCCCACAGGCCCGACTGGTGGACCGACTGGTCGCCCGGGAGCAGCGGCGCGGCAAGGGAGCCTGACATGGCATTCATCGAGATCGACGCGGTGCACAAGAGCTACGGCGACACCCAGGTACTGCGTGGCATCGATTTGGACGTCGAACAGCACCGGGTGGTGACCCTGATCGGCGCCTCCGGCAGCGGCAAGTCGACGCTGCTGCGGTGCATCAACGGCCTGGAAGACATCAGCGCAGGCGAGATACGGGTCGGCGGCGATGTCGCGACCGGCCGCGGCACCGACGTGGACCGGCTTCGCCGCGATGTCGGCATGGTCTTCCAGCACTTCAACCTCTTCCCGCACATGAACGTCCTACGCAACGTCGCCCTCGCACCGATACGGGTAGCGGGAATGCCCCGCGCCGAGGCAGAGGAGCGGGCCCGCACACTCCTCGCCCGCGTCGGCCTCGCCGACAAGGCCGACCGCATGCCGGATCAGCTCTCCGGCGGACAACAGCAGCGCGTGGCCATCGTGCGCGCCCTGGCCACACAGCCGCGTGCCCTGCTCCTCGACGAGATCACCTCCGCCCTCGACCCCGAACTCGTCGCCGAAGTCCTCGCCATCGTCCGTGAACTCGCAGGCGACGGCATGACCATGCTGCTGGCCACCCATGAGATGGGCTTCGCCCGGGAGGTTTCACACAAAGTGTGCTTTCTGCATAAAGGCGTCCTGTTGGAGGAAGGTCCCCCCGAGCAGATCTTCGGCGACCCACAGGAGGAACGCACCCGTGCTTTCCTGCGCCGCATCGTCGAGGCGGGGCGGCTGTGAGCGCGCCACGCGTGCTCGTCGTGGAGCACGAGAACGGCACGGGCCCGGCCCAGGTCGGTGAACGTCTCACCGCACAGGGACTGGTCCTCGACCTGTGCCGCCCCTGGGCGGGCGACGCCCTTCCCCAAGAACTGGACGCCTACGACGGAGTCCTGGTCCTCGGCGGATCCATGGGCCCGTACGACGAGGAACAGGCCCCCTGGCTGCCCGCAGTGTGCGAACTGCTGCGCCAGGCAGTGGCACGAGACCTGCCCACCCTGGGCATCTGCCTCGGCATGGAACTGCTCACAGTGGCCTGCGGAGGCAAGGTCCAGCACGCCGACCGGCCCGAGGTGGGCCTGTGCGACCTGGCCCCCCTCCGCTCTGCCTCGACCGACGAACTGTTCGCCCCCCTCGCGAACCCGAACATGTCCCTGCACGCAGTGCAGTGGCACTGGGAGGAGACTTCCGTCCTACCCGAAGGCGCCGTCCCCCTCCTCACAAGCGAACGCTGCGCCCATCAGGCCTACCGCATCGGGGCCGCCGTATGGGGCGTCCAGTTCCACCCCGAAGTGCTGGCCGGCGACATCGCCGACTGGGGCACCTCCGACATCGGTCCCCTGAGCGCCCTGGGCCTCGATCCGGCCTCGGTCGTCGCTCACGTGGCACGTGAGGAAGAACAACTGCGCGCGTCGTGGGGCGCCTTCGCCGAACGGTGGGGCGGCATCGTGACAGCCCGCCGATCGGAGCGGGAACACCAGTAACGATGCCAGGGCCGGCGGGAGCAGCGGGGCGATCAGCGATCGGGATCAGCGTTCGGCGCATCTTGAGCACCCGGGCATGAGCAACCGCCGGCCTCGGCCAACGTGCCTACCGGGCTGCCGTACAGGTCCGAAAGGACCGGGTTGTTTGTTGCCGCGGTCACCTTCAGATGAAAGGCGACATCAGCGACAACGAATGCCTCGACGTCGCGTGCGGCAAAGGCTTGTAAGCACGCCTCGCGGTCGGCCGTCATGCCGCGAAGATCGCGCTCGGTCGCGCAGTTCCGCGCTTGGGCGCCGCCGAGCCCGCTCAGCTGCTCTGTCCGCAGCGAACCGGGCGGCCAGTTCCGGGTCCGCCCGGCCCGTCAGCAGCCCGGCCACCAGCCGTCCCATAGACGGGGCCAGCATGTTGTGGCCAGTGGCCAGCACGACCGCCGGGTGGCCGGGGACGCGCCCGATGAGGGGAAGGCCGTCCGGCGTCATCGGGCACGGGCCCATCCACTCCTGCTCACGGCGGTCCCAGCCGGCGTCCGGGAGGTACGGGCGCGCTGCTACCAGCCCACCCACCCCTCAATTCAAGGTAGTTGGCCTCCGAGGAGGCGGCACGGCCCGCAGCAGTTCCCACAGCGGGCGCGAGCCCGCCGCCCACCTCCCGAGCGTCTGGCGGTCCACCACGTGCAGCCGCTGCTGTTCGGCGAACGCCACGGCCGGCGCGGTCACCCTGCCGTTGGTCACGATCACCGCGACGTCCGCCCCCACGGTGTTCCGGGAGATCCCCAACTGCCGGGCCACTGCCCGCGCCGACAGTCCCCCTTCCAGGTACGCGGTGCGAACGGTGTCGGTCTTCGCGGCCGGAACGGCCGGGCGGCGCCCGCCTTTGCCGCCTTTCGCCTCGGCAGCGCGCAGTCCGTCGTAGGTCAGCTCGCGCTGGAGGTCGCGTTGGAGTTCGCCGGCGGCGGCGAGGGTCTGCACCATGAACTTCACGGTGGACAGCAGCTCGCCGGTGCGCGGGTGGCGGGCGGTGAGATCCATCGCGGAGAACGCGCCGTCATGGATACGCAGCGCCACCTGGTCGCGGTGGAGGACGTCGAGCACCGTCCGTACTCGGCGAACGCGGTGCCCAGCGGGGTGGGACGTCCCTCGCGGCCGAACATCCGCAGCAGGTCGTACGCCCGCACTTGGCCGGTGACCAGGGAGCCGACCACCCGGAGCATGTCCGGCCAGTGTGTGGTCACCTTGTTCAGGTTCACCTTGTTGCAGGCCAACGGCTCCAGCGGCCCGTACCCGCCGGTGTCGACGCCGGGCATCTCCGCCCGCCAGAACCTCTGGCCGGTCAAATCACGGAAGCGGGGCGAGAAGTTGTAGCCGAGCAGGGAGAACAGGCCGAACACCATGTCGGAGTTTACTGACTTCGGCGTATTAGGGTTCGTTCGGTCTGTCGAGAGTGAGGCCGGTCCCGGCGAGGAATCCGCCGAGGATGCTGTGCCGGTACTGCAGTGCCTTGAGCCGGCTGCGGAGCAGGGTCTCCAGCTCGCTGAGGGTGCGGGCGGCCAGGTTGGCAAGGCTCCGCTTGATGTGCGCCCACAGGCCCTCGACCGGGTTGAGGTCGGGCGCGTATCCAGGCAGCAGGACCACCGTCAGCCAGTCCCGCTCGTCCACGAGCGCCTGCATCGTCTTCGAGACGTGGGTGCTCAAACGGTCCCACACCACGATCAGCGGGGCCTTCAGCAGCTGGTGGGCGCCGTCGAGCAGGCGGATGTAGTCCGTCTCGCTCAGCGAGCGACGCTCGCTCTTGCGGCCAGTATGACGTCGCAGCCGGTAGCACAGGCGGGCGGGCAGGCCCGGCCTGAAGCACAGCAGCCCGGCCACCGACAGGCGGCCACGGCTGCGGCCGGAAACACGCACCGTCGGGGTGATCCCGCGCCGGCCCCAGGTGCGGCCCTTGGGCGGCCGGCCGGTCACGCCTGCTTCGTCCTCGAAGCAGATGAACGCGCCGGTCGCCGCCCGGAGGGTTTTACCTCTTGCCAGGTCGCCTCCCGCCATGCGGTGACCGCGCCTTCGTCGCGTTCGGTCGCAGGCCGGGCGGGCATCTGCACGCTGTAGCCCATCCGGTGCAACAGCCGGGTCACTCCGGAGACGCTGTAGGAGATGTGGAACTTCCGGCCGATCAGCATGCGTACCCGGGCGGCGGTCCACACCTGGTCATCACTCCAACCGTGCGAGGCCGGCCCCTCCTCCAGCCAGGCGGCGAGTTTGGCCTGCAGGTGCGGGCCGAGCCTGCAGTCGTATCCCGAGGGGCCCTTGGAGCGCAGCCCTTCCCGACCGCCCGACTCCCAGGCACGGCGCCACTGGTAGACCGACTTCTCGCTCACCCGTAACTCCCGGGCGATGCACGGGACTTTCATGCTCTCCTCGAAGAGGTCCGCGGCCCGCATTCGTACCTCTTCGCGGCGCTTGCGCTGCCCGGCGGTCAGCCCGCCCCCGTCTGGATACCGCATGCCTCCGGCGTACCAGTCATGGTGGGCTCCGTCACCGGGTTCGACGAAGAGACCTCAAGACGCCGAAGTCAGTATGTGGACAGTTTCAATGGACCTCCCAGTTGAGGTTCCCCTCGTAGCGTGAAGACCGTGACTGCAGGGGAAGTTGGGGTCATGGCAGAGAAGCGCCAACGGTACGACGCGGAGTTCCGCGAGGG
>NZ_JBEYTS010000060.1:0-42080 GCF_040643155.1 Streptomyces sp. NPDC047453
GACACGCACGGCGGGTGCGGCGGGCGGGTCGGGGAAACGGGCTGGTCGCAAGGCCAGTACCGCCCCCCGGCCCGACCCAACCCAGCCGCAAACGGTGGTGATCAGTCCTCGCACCTGGCGGGTTGGGGCAGTTCCGGCGTGCTCGTCGCCTCGGCGAGTGCGAGGCGACCGCCCTTCAGCTCGGGCACGTAGTTGTAGATCGTGTTCCTGGAGACGCCGAGGAGCTTCGCGATCGAGGTGACGGTGTTCTCCGGGCGGGCGAGCAGGTCGCGGGCGTGACGTACCTGCTCCTCCGTCATCGCCGGCGGGCGGCCGAGTCGGGCGCCGCGGGCGCGAGCGGCGTCCAGGCCCTCGTTGGTGCCCTGCACGATGAGTTCGCGGATGAACTCTGCGAGGGCCGCGAACACGTGGAAGAGGGTCAGCCGAGATACGGCCGAAAGGGCGCAGGTCAAGCGCCTGATCCGGGTTCTCGCCAAGGACACGGACTGACGGCTCGGCAGCCTTATCCAGAAGCACGCGTGCCGATGCCGCATAGCGGTTGGCCGTCTTCTCGTCGATGCCGAAGGGCGAGGGCGAGGTGGAGCGGGCCGGCGCCGTGGGTGAGCGGATCGTGGGGTTGCGTAAGACCCGCCCGTTCTTCTTCGCGTGCCGGAACAGCGAGCGCAGTGTTCACCTGCCGGCCCGGTGCCAACAGCCTTCTTGCAGGTAGTACTTGATCGTCGCGGTGGAGGCATCGCTCCGCTCGCTCAACTCCGCCAACTGCATCTCTTGCGCCCTTCTTTGGGTCGCGTCACTATCCAAGCATGGAGCAGTCGGACAGTGTCGCTGGCCAATGGCTGCGAGGGGGGACGTCGTGTTCGGAAAGCCCATGGCCGTAAGCCGTACCACCGCGGCTGCCGAAGGGGACGTGGTCGTCCTGCTGATCGGCATGCGGATCAACCACTTCTGGGCGGCGCACCACTGGCTGCCGGTGTTCCTGGCGATGCCCCGCATGCTGCGCGAGCTGAAGAAGCAACCCGGGCGAGGTCTGCTCGGCCACGTCCTGCTGACGGCGTCCCCGCGGACGTACTACGTCGTGCAGTACTGGGAGTCCAAGGAGCGACTGTACGCCTACGCGTCGGCGTCGGACATGTTGCATCACAAGGCCTGGGCGGACATCAACCGCAAAGAGAAGGCGGGCAAGTTGCGGCAGCACGTGGGGATCTGGCACGAGACCTATGTGGTGCCCGAGGGCTCGTACGAGTCGATCTACGGTGACATGCCGCCCTTTGGGCTCGGCGCCGCGCACGGCGTCCTGCCCATCGAGAAGCGGGGGCGCCGGGCGAAGGACCGGTTCGCGTACCGCACGGCGAAGGCCGGGCAGGGGGCGCCGCCGTCGGTGTAGGCCCCGAACTCCAGCGAATTCCAGGGGTCGTCGCAACACAGTGATCGACTGGCTGTGGTCAGGAGCTTGGCGAGACGCTCGGCTGGGGTTTCCCAGTCGAGCGTTTTGCGTGGGCGGCTGTTCAGCTCGGCGGCGACGGCGTCCAGGTGCTCGCGGGTGTGGACGGACAGGTCGGTGCCCTTGGGCATGCCGACGGAGGGCCCCGCATTCTCGGCACAGGTCGAGGCCCAGTACTCCCGAAGCTGCCGCGAAGTGACAAGTAGCGCTCCGTAACCGGGGCGCCGCGCGCCTCGCCCGTTGGGGGTCCGCGGGTTATCTGGCCAGAAAGACCACCTTCGTTTGACCTGGACCCGCGCCCGCGCCTGGGCGGTCGCGGTGGGCGTCAGCGGGATCGTCGGCTCGTGCGATGATCCCCGGTCATGGGGAGACACACATGGGGGAAGGCGGCCGCGGGCGTGGTCCTGGCGGTGGCTGTGGCGGTCGTGAGCGGCTGCGGGCCCGAGGGGAAGAAGCCGTCCCCGCCGAGCGTCACCAAGGCGGCCGCGGCGTTTCAGGATGCGGTCGTGGAGAACGCCTCGGGGAGCTGCACGCAGGAGCCGGGGGCGTGCTGGGAGCAGATGACCGCGGTCATCCAGCCGGCGCGGTTGCTGCGGAAGGCGATGAACGCCGACAAGAACGTCAGCCCGGAGTTCTGGACCGAGGCGTACGCGCTGATCGAGAAGATGGAGGCCGGTTACGCCGTGGGGGAGGACCGGGGCGCGGGCTTCAACTCGAACCGGCCCGCGGTGTTCGGCACTGCGCATGACCTGTCCGACTGGCTTGACGAGCACCCGACCAAGTAGCCGCCCAACAACAGGGGCCCATACGGCGTCGTACGGGCCCCTGTGGCGTTCACTGGGACGCGGGGAGGGCGTGCCACTCCTCCGGGGCGTCCACGTCGTCGTACGCGGTCCTGTACCACTCCAGGTGGGTGGCGTAGTGCGCGCGGCCAGCGTCGGTCAGGTGGAGGACCTTCAAGCCGGACGGGCGGTCGGAGTCGCGGTAGGGGTACAGCCACTGCGCGACTTCGGTCTCGGCGGCGAGCGGGCCGCCGCGGTGTTCGAGCAGCTTGGTGGGCGCGGTGGCGCTGCGGGTGACGGTGCGCGCCTGCGTGTTGGTGATCCCGGACGGCAGGGCCGCCAGTTCCTTCGGCGGGGTGCGGCCGAAGTTCTGCCACACGGCGCTCCACTCCTTCCGGATCCACAGCTGGTTGTCGATGTCGGCGCGGACGATGGCGGCCAGGAGCAGGAAGGCCGGGCGGGCGAGGAGACCGCGGGGCTTGCGGACCTTGTGGTCGTCCAGGCTGGCGTGGGCGTCCTCGGACAGCTCGTTGGGGATCGGTGCATCGACGTCCGGCCACAGCTCGGCGTAGCACCGCACGTGCTTCTCGTAGTGCGCCTGGCCGGCCGGCCCCTTACCCAACTCCTTCTCCAGCACCGCGACCTGGGCGTCCGACAGTCGCAGCGCCTGGGTGCCTCCTTCCCGCCAGGCACGACGCCACCGTTCCACCGACCGCTCGCTGACTCGTAACTCCTTGGCGACCACAGCCGTCTTCACGCCCGCTGCGAACTGCTCCGCGGCCGCAAGCCGTATCCGTTCACGAAATGCCCGCCGCTCAGCGGTCAGGCCCCCACCCTGCGCATACCGCATAGGAACGGCATACCGCAGGGATCACCACCCGACGCTAAGCCGAAAACCTCAGTAACAGCGGAAGGCTGCAGCAAGCCTGTTCATCTGCCCAGCTAGCCAAAGGGGGTCACGGTGTCGCCGCGCGGAACAGGGTGAGGAGGGACTGGGCGGGCGCAGTGTCCGCGTCGAAGAACTGTGTGGCCAGCGCGGGAGACACAGCCGTCCCATGCATACGGACCTCGTGGCAGCGAAAACAGAACGCCGCCTCGAACAGTGCCAGGTCAAGGGATTCCCCGTACGCGCGGACGCTCCAGCCTGGAGAGAAGCCGCAGCGATGCTGTTCGCTGCGGGGCAGGCTCCCGATCAACGACAGGGCATCGTCGGCCTCGTTCCCGGCCCAGTGGGCAACCGTCCTCCCGGGGTAAGGGACGCCTCGTTCGGCCGGAACGGCGGAAATCCGCACGACCTCGATCAGCGCAGTCGCGGCAAGAGCTTCGGCGGGGAGCTGCATGTGCACAGTCTCCCCGCAGCGCAGTCCAGGAATCCAGCTCCCAGATCAGCAAACTCGCAGGTGAGGCAGGTCGCCGATGCCCTGCGGGCCATCTGCAACGCTCATCGGGACCAACTCAAGCACTCACGGGCCAACTCGCACGCTCAGTTTCAGGATCACGGTCGGCCGGCACACCCGTCGGTGGTGCTGTATCGATCTCCTTACATTGAACGTGGACAGACGCTGGCGAACGAGCCGCCCTCCGCTACGGTGGCCTCGTTAGATCGGCGTTCATTCACGTTCAATACAAAGGGAGACCTGTTGAAGATCACCGTGACCATCGACCAGCCCACGGGCGACTTCCAGAATCGCCTCCTCGCCCTCCTCGCCGAACACGCCACCCACGTGGAGCTGGACGCCACCTGGACCGTGCAACGAGCCGAGCAGTACTACCGGTCCCTGCCCAAGCGCGCCCGCCGCATCGTCAAGCTCTCCGTCGCGGGCGACGGCTACGTCGCCTCCGAAGACCTCCGCGACGACGAAACCACCAGCCTCCGCGGGCACAGTGCCTCCCTGAAGCGGCTCCTCCAGCGAGGCGCCATGCGCGGTCTGTGGCCCGAGGACATCCACCCGCCAATCACCCCCGACGGACCCGGCTTCGGCAAGGTCGTCGGGTACGCCATGGACGAGGACCTCGTGCCGGTCTTCTTCACCGCGATCCAAAACGTCGAGACCGAGCCCGAAACGTGGGCAGAACAACGCCTTACGCAGGTCGCCGCCCTGGAGAAGGCCGTTCGGGCGCAGGGCGGCACCTGGGACACCCGGCGTGCCGTCACCGCGCTCAGCGATGCAGGCCACGAGGCGAGCGACAAGCGGGCCCGTCAGATCCTTAGGGATCTGGCCGCGTCCGGTCTCCTCGTCAAGACCGACCCCGACCGCGCCGTCTACGCCACCACGGCTTGATCTCTCCCAGCGTCCGCGCCCTGCAGACGCACACGGCCTGCAGCCCGAGACCGTCCCGGGCCGCAGGGAGGGCGCACAGCCCGCAGCATCCAGCCGACGAGGAGAAGGTGCCCCGCTAACCCCCTAGCGGGGCAACGACCGCCATTCAAGCCGTACGGAGATGAAAATCCGCAGGTCACAACGCCTTGAATTCAGATTTCCCGGTGGCAACGCGGGGTTCGCCGCCGGGGCTTGCGCCGCTAACCCTGCTTTCCCTCACTCTTCGGCACTGTCAGATCCGCCGCCCGCGACACAAGGGCTGGGACTGCTGCACGCTCCGCCCCGCACGCGCACCCGGCGCGTACGCCCTCCGAGCCCGAAGGACCACGGACATGACCACCCGCCCGGCCGCGCGCCGCCTCGTCACCCGGATCGCCCCGCCGCTCGGCGGCGGGGCCCTGGCCCTGGCCGCCACGTCCTATATCGGCGTCCCTGAGTGGGCCGTGGTGCTCGCTGCCGTGGCTGGTGCCATGGCCAGTGTCCTGCCGGCCCTGCTGCCGCAGGAATCCGAGCACCGGCGGGATGTGTGGCGGGACTGGCTGCGCCACCGGGAGCGCATGGCGCGTCTGCGTATCTCTGCCGCCAACTCCCGTCCCGGAACTGCGGGTTTGCGAAATGATCACCACGAACAGTCCGGCCGACCACGCCACCCGGCTTGGCGCCGCCCCGCCGTAGTGCAGGAACAGTCGGCCGAGCTGTACGGGGAACTGACCGGTGCCGAGCCGGAACTTAACGACGAGCACCGCAGTGCACCGGTGCGGCCTCCGACGTGAGCACACCGAGTTGCTCGCCGCCAAGGACACGGCCAGCAGCGGTTCCGGAACGGCCTGATCCCTGCACCGCCAGGGCGGGACAGCAGACAATGACCAGCACAGAGAGATAAGGGGACCGCATGCCGAACGGCATCTCCATTACCGGCCAGCTGGATCCGTACGAGTGGTCCAACGAGGAGACGGCCGCGTACGAGGCCGCCATCGAGGCGATCAACGGGGCCGTGGGCGCCTACAGCGCCGTCATCGCCGCCGAGGAAGCCAAACCCTCGCCGGACCCGGACGTCATCCAGGCCGCCCGCGCCGCTCAGTCCCAGCTGGCCCGGGCGCGCGAGGGCCTGCGTTCGTCCGACCTCGAGCAGATCGCGGCGGCCCGGGCGCACTACGCGCAGCTTGCCCGCGAGACCCTAGCGGGCATCGCATGATCGACCCGGCAGAAGTCGAGCGGCACCGGCTGCCACGGGAGGAGAACGAGCGGATCTTCCGCGAGCGGATCGCCCCCGACCTGTTACAGGGCCGCACCCCGCAGGACACGCCGACGGTCGTCTTCCTCGTCGGCCAGCCCGGCGCCGGCAAGAGCCGGGTCACCGAGATGGTGGCCACCCAGCTCAACCGACACGGCGGTTTCGTGGACGTCGACAGCGACCTCTACAAGCCCTACCACCCGGCGTATGCGGCGCTAATGGCCCAGGACGACACCCTCATGGCCGCCTACACCCGCGCCGACGGGCGGGCCTGGATGGCGCAGGCCGAGCAGTACGTACGCGACCACGGCCTGCACGCGATCATCCAGGAGACCTCTCAGAACGCCGGGGCCGTGGGGGAGAAGATGCGCGCCTACCGGGCTGCCGGGGCACGGGTCGAGGGCCTGTTCATGGGGGTGCCGCAGGCGATGAGCAATCAGGGCATCGTCGCCCGGTACTTCGAGCAGCTCGCCGACCGCGGCCAGGGGCGGCTCACCGTGCAGGCCAACGCCGATGAGTCCTACCGCGGCATCCTGGACCTGGCCGATCGCGTCGATGCAGACGCGCTGGTCGACCTGGCCAGTGTCTACCGGCGCGGCGAGGCCAAGCCTCGCTACAGCAACACCCTGGACGGCTTGGGGACCTGGGCGAGCTCTCCGGCGTTGCGGCAGAGCCTCGAGGGTGAGCGGGCCCGGCCGTGGACGGACGCCGAGAGCGACGGGTTCGTGACGACGCAGCTGCGGCTGCGCGACGCCGGCCGCGACCTCGGCGGCGAGTGGCCCTCCCGGCTCGCGGCGATCGAGGCCCAGGCGCGGCCGCTGCTCACCTCCGCAGCTGGCACACGGCTCGGACCGCCGCGTCCATCCTCCGCGGCCGCCCGTTCACGCAGCGCCACTACACGCAAGAAGCCCCCCACGCCGGGGGCATCGGCGCCTGGCGCGGACCGGACTGGACCGAGGCATGGAACGGACGGCCCGGAGCAGCGGCGCGGACGCAGCAGGTAGTAGCGCGTGCGTGAGGGCTCGCACCGTAGGGTGCGAGCCCTGTGGCGACAGATTGCAGCGGAGATCATCCGGCGCATTGAAGCTGGCACCTATCCGCCGGGCAGCCGCGTGCCGTCCACGCTGGAGATTGCGCAGGAGTTTGGCGTCGTCAACGCGGGAGCAGGGTTGGACGCGCGGCGAGGTTGGGCTAGGAACGTTCAACGCTGCGCGCGTGCCCGCTGTGCGTCGGCGGTGATGCCGAGCCGATCCGCTGGTGAGCCATCCGGCCCGCCTCTGCTGGCGACTCACTGGAGTCGCCTTGCGGCTGATCGTGCATGATGGCCGCCATGAGGGAATGGCTGAGTACCCGCCCGTGGTGGCAGGAGCTGCTGATCAACTGGCTGCTGTTCAGCGTCTGGTGCTTCTTCGCGGTGATCATCGGTTGGACTGACATGGTTCCGCGCAACGCCTTCAAGTTCCTGACCGTGACATTTGCGTGGTCTGTGCTGTGCACCCCGCTTTTCCGGTGGCGGCGACGCCGGTTCCACAGTTCGAGTCCTCGCTGATCGCTTCGCCGCAGCGCTGATCGCAGTCATGGCGCGAGCGGCCCGACATCATCGTCACCGTGACGCCTGCCCAGTGGACCACGCTGGCCGATGCCATCAAGGCCGGAGAGTTCGACCGTCGCGACGTCGTGCCGCGTAGGTCAGAGAACCGCAGGACAGTCCGGGCAGGAGAACAGGAACTCGCGCGGCACGAACCCGGCGGTGCCGGCCCGCTCGGGTGCGCCGCGCCACCGCCATCCGGCTTCCGTGTCAATTCTGTCCGTGTTGCTGTGTGGGACGTCGGGGCCCCGGACAACTGCCCGGCCTCCGCTCAGCGCTTCCGCCAGTGCTTTTGCTCAGCTCTTCCGCTCACTCAGGACGCAGAACTCGTTGCCCTCCGGGTCGAGGAGGGTCACCCAGTGCTGCTCGTCCTGCACGGTGTCGGCGCGCCGGGCACCGAGGGAGAGCAGCCGGGCGACCTCGGCCTCCTGGTCGTCGGGGCGGAAGTCGGGGTGGAGCCGGTTCTTCGACGTCTTGCCCTCGGGGACAGGCACGAAGAGCAGCCCCGGCATCTGGTCCGGCTCAGGCCGGATCTCGATGATCTCCTCGGATTCGTCGACCACTACCCAGCCGAGAGCCTCGGCCCACCAGCGCCCGAGAGCGACGGGGTCGGCGGAGTCGACGATGATCTGTTCCCATTCCAGTGCCATGGGCCTGAGCATAGACAGGACTGGCGGCCCACCCGTCCCTCCGTCGAGGGGCGGCCCTGGCTCATCATCTCCCGGCAGTGACAGGAGAGCGAACACGGCCTCGGAGTCCTGGCTCAGACACCAGCCGCAAGGTAGCGGTGGATCACGCCTCTGCGGTCGCGGTGGGGCGCGCGGGTTATCTGGCCAGAAAGACCACCTTCTTAGTCCTCCAGCGCGAAGGGCTCCATGCAGTCGCCGCACATGATGTTGCGTCGCTCCAAGGTCTTCGGGGAGACCCGGATGGCTTTGTTGGTGAGTTACGAGAGCACCTGTAGCTCAGCGGCGAGAGCACCCTCGTTCACGGGGAGAGTGATGTCGCCGAGTTTTGAGAGCGCCTGGATGCTTGCTTCGGGACCATGGTTGTGCTCTGCACGACGAAGGGACCCGGGTGCTGCCCGAAACCATCAACATGCGCTCTCGCTTAAGACCTACGCAGCCAACCCGAACACGGACCGCTGGGAAGACGGTCTCGGCGACGCGCCCACGCACTGCCAAAGCCCGCGGAGCTTGTGGAACGAGGCGTTGGACGTCCCTGGGCGAGGACGGGCCCGGTCGACACGCAGGCGCCGGCGGCTAAAGAGCGGAACTGGCGCGGGTGTGGGCGAAGTCGGCGCATGGGGCATGGACGCGGGACGGCCCCGCGCCGACCGGTCCGTGGTGGTGCCGGTGAACGGTGCGGGGCCGCTGACAGGATGCGTCAGTTCAGCCGGGCGGGTGCCGGGGTGCCGTAGAAGGTGATCGTTGGCCAGCCCTTGCGGGCGGCGAGTTCGTTGAGCAGGTCGGCGATCTCTTGCGGGGAGATGTCGTAGGGGGCCTGGGCGGGCGTCTCCTCGGTCCTCACGCTGAACTTGATCTGCAGGCTGGCGGGAGTTTCAGCGCCGGTGCTCTTGTCGACCCTGCCTTCGAAGAGGGTCCCCACGGGGAAGTCGGCCGAGGCGGTCTTCGCCTGGGCCTGCACGGCCTGGGGCTCGGCGGCCTGGGCCGGGGCCGGCTGCGCCGCCGCCGCGCCGCCCAGGACTGCACCCGCGGCGGTCGTCCCGGAGTATCCGAGCAGGGATCGTCTGGACATGCTGGACATGGTTCCCCTCCCATTCACCGGCCCTGCAGGCGCCTCCCGGGGCCGTCGCAAGATCGTACGCGTGATCGACAACTGTGCGGAGCTGAATGACGTCATCTGGTGAAGAACCGCTGGGCGTCGGGTGACTGGCCGGTCGTCGTCCATGGGAGCACGCCAGCGGGCCACTGCCGAAATTCGCGAGATCTCGCATCGGCACGAACCGGCCCTGGGGCCGAGTCCACACGACGGCACCCGATCGGGTATGGGAGTACCTACGTTGCGACACCGGGCGGAAACAACGGCGGCTGCGCCTGTGGCCGGTCGGCCGGGTGCTCACGCTGACCTTCACCGCCGCGGTGCTGGTGACCGCCGGGGTGTTCTACACCGGATGGGACCTGCTTGGCGCCCCGGGGCTCAAACCCGAGCACGACTCCAAGACGCTGTTCGACCTGGTAAAGCTGTCCTTCGGGGTGGTCGCCGGGGCCGGCGCCCTGGTAGCCCTCGTCGTGGCCTACCGGCGCCAGCGGGTCGACGAGGACGGCGCCCTGCGGGAAACCACCCGCCTGCACACCGAGCGCTTCACCACCGCCGTCACCCAGCTCGGCAACGACTCCCCCGTGCGGCTTGGCGGCGTACACGCCCTGGCGGACCCCTCAAGCGGTGTCAAAACTCATCGACATTCTCCGCCGCACGGAACAGGAACCGCTGCCAGGACTCATCGACATGCGGTGTTCTGTCTCATCGACAAAGCCACCCGGATGACGGCGGCCGGGGTGCACTGACACACGGCCTTGACGTAGTTGCGGTCCTCCTTCTCCTTCCCGGTGGGCGCCTCGCCGCCCTCACCGGTGTCGACCTCGGCGTCCGCGCCGTCCGTCGTGCCTCCCTTGCTGCCGCCGCCCCCGCGGGTGCGAGTGCCGTAAATGTCGGGCGCGGGTGGCATGGATCGCCTTGTCCAGCGCGGCGATCTGCTCGGCGTACGTCTTCGCGGCCTCCTCCCCCAGCTCCGTGCCGGCGAACCCGTACTTCTTCTTCCACTTCGTGCCGACGTCGGCCCGCTGGACGAGCCCCAACTCGTCGGCCGTCTTGCGGAAGTGCTTGTTGTGGTACTGGCTGGCAGAGCAATCGTCCACGCCACGGGCTTCGTTGGCCGCGTGCGTCGCCGGCGCCGTCTGGATCTGATGCCAGTACCGCCCCGGCCGGGGGCCGCCGGGGCGGCCGCTGGGATCAGTCCTCTCGTCAACTGGTCTCCTGACGCCAGGCGCTGGGCACGGTGCCGGGCATCCGGTGGTCGATCTGGTGCTCGCCCTTGGTGCAGCCCGCGAAGGGACCGCTGGAGCTGCGCAGCTCGCGCATGCACGGGTCCAGGTGGTCGCGGTGCCACACGGACGGCCCTGTGTGGCCGCAGGTGGCGGGGTCGGTCAGTTCCTGCCAGGCGAGCCACAGCGCGTGCAGCCGGGCCACGGCCGGTGTGTGCTCGAACCACAGGTGGCACCAGCGGGCGTCGGCCGACGGTTCGGCGAGGTAGCCGGGTACGAGGACGCCCTCCACCCACTCGATCAGGGCGCGTAGTTCGTCGTCGTACAGCGGCGGATCGAGCAGCAGGATGAACGGCGGGTACTGCCACTCGTCCTCGTCGGCGGGTTCCTCGCCGGCGTCCGGCTCCGCCTCGGCGGAGACCTCGCCCGGCTCGGCGTCGCTGTCCTCGGTGAGCGTCTCGACCTGGGCAGTCAGCCGGGCCACTTGGGCCTTGAGGTCTTCCAGGTCCTGGAAGAGGCCGACCGGGACCTCGAAGTCCGGCACTTCCTCATCGGCCACGGCGGGCTGCCTTCCTCTGCTCGTAGGCAAGGACGGCCCGCCCGGTGATCTCCTTCTCCTCGGCGGCCATCTGCGGGCCGATGTGGGCCATGGCCCGCTCCTCGTACCAGGGCCGCAGGGCGATCTGGGCGACGGGCATGCCGGTGGACATCAGCAGGGCCGTGCCCTTGCGCATGGAGCGGATCTCGGCGGGGTCCAGGACCTGCTCGCGCTGCTCGCCGACGCTGTAGGAGTAGCCCTCCTTGCTCTTGGAGTACGAGCCGCGGTCGACGTAGTGGGCGCCGACAAGGGTGGAGACGTCGCCAGCGAAGCGCGCGTCGTCCAGGCCGACACCGATCAGCTTCTTCGTGGCGGCCGACCACATGGCGTCCATGCCGACCTCGCCCCACGCTTTCACCCCCTGCCTGTACGACTGGAGGATCACGAACGGGGTGATGCCCCGGGATCCGAGGTGGGAGTACAGGTCGGGCAGGTCGGCGATGCGGCAGATGTTGGCGGCCTCGTCCAGCACCGCGCGCATCGGCTCGGGCAGGCGGCCGCCGTTGCGCTCCCCCGCCTCGGCGGCCGCCGTGAACACCGCGTCGGCCAGGGCCGCGACGACCGCGGAGGTGGGTCCGCCCTTCTTCGACAGGAGGTACAAGGTGTCCCGGCTGGTGGCGAAGTGCTCGGGGTCGAAGCGGGGCTTGCTCTTGTCCGGTGTCACCCAGGCGAGCACCTTCTCGTCGCGCAGCGCGCTGACGGCGGTGCGGGCGTTCTGGTAGATGCCCGACTGCGTCTCTTCGGCGATGTTGATGCTGCTCTCGACCTGTTCGGCGAGCACGGGTTCGTGGTTGTAGAGGACCCGCATGGGGGCCTTTTCGTTGGGGTCGGAGAGCCACTTCATGACGTCGCGGACGCTGCCGCCGTCGTGCCATGCGGCGCGGAACAGTCCGACCAGGAGGTCGCCTGCCGCTTGGGACCAGAACGGGTCGGCCTGCTCGCTGGTGATTTGGGTGACGAAGTGGGAGGCGAGGCGTTCGGCGCCCTCCAGCGTTTCCGCCTGGGCGACCATGTCCCACCACATCTCCCGTTCGGCCTGGGCGACGCCCTGGGTGTCGAGGATCCAGGCGTGGCCTACGCGCGAGCGGGAGGCGAGGGTGGCGGCGTAGACGTCTGCCTTGTTGGAGGTCATGAGCAGGCTCGCCGGGGCCTCCTCCGCGACGGGGATGGCCAGCGACGTCGACTTGCCCGCGCGGGGCGCCATGATGGCGACGTAGGTGTCCTCGTCCGAGCCGCGCAGCTCCACCCCGGACGGCAGGTGGTCACCCAGCAGGACGCCCCTGTCGCGGGGCGGGACCTGCTTGGGCTCGGTGTCTTTGAGGCTGGTCCGCAGGCGGGTCGCGGTGCGCGCCGCCGGCTGCGGCGTGAGCTCGCGCACCTGGTGCAGCGTGGCCAGACTGGACGGGTTGCGGAACCACCGGAATGCCCAGCGCAGCCCCCACACGATGAGGGCGACGACGGCGACGTCGACCAGGGCCGCGCCGATGGCGGACGCGGTCTGGGAGTGCGCCCACACGCCGGACCAGTCGGTGACCATGCGGTAGACGGTCAGCGGGGAGGCGGGGGCGACGTCCTCGCCGGTGAGCACCGCGCCGGCGGCGGCTCCGGCCCAGCTGGCGGCGGACAAGGTGACCGCGCCGCCGAACAGGATGCCCCCGAAGGCCCACGCGCGGTCGGACTCGGTCATCATCGGCTGCCGCCCCCCGTGGTCGTCGTCCGGCGCCGGTTGTTGTCCGTGCGGTACAAGCGCTGCTCGGTCGACGTCAGTTCGAGCGCGGCCGCGATGCCCGGCCGTGTGCCCAGCTTGATCAGGTACTTGCCGCGGCCGGGGTGCCGGGTGGTCTCCTCCTCCACTGGCCGGGTGTCGTCCTCGTCGTAGGTCGGGTCGATGTCCAGCCCGGTCGACGTCGCTGACGCCCAGGAGCTGACCATCATGACCTCCTGCTCGGTCAGCATGCGCTTGCCGGTGACCCGCCCGAGTTCTTCGGTGGTGCTGGCACCCAGCACCCAGGTGTCGCAGCGGTCCATCAGGCCGCGGGCCTTGGCCCGGTCCATCTCGGTGGGCAGGGCCTCGACGTCGAGCAGGGAGTGCGTCACGTAGATCGTGACGTCGTCGGTGGTCCGGTTGAGCCGGGAAATCGCGTCCATGGCGTCGACCAGCCCCGGGCCGGAGCGCAGGGCCCGCCACATCTCGTCCATGGGCAGCACCAGTTTGCGGTCCATCAGGCCGATGCTGCGGGCGGAGTCGATCGAGCTGTAGGTGTACGCCCAGGTGGCGATCATGCCTGCGGACACGACGTCGTTGCCGCGGGCCCGCAGGGCGGAGATGTCCACGGAGACCGCGGGGGCGTTGATGTCCAACGGCGTCGTGGTCGGGCCGTCGAAGAGGCCCTTGAGCGGCCCGCCGATGAGGTTGTCGAGCCCGGCGATGACCGAGCGAGTCAGGTCCTGGTACCGCTCACCCTGCGCGGCCAGCTTGATGCGCAGCTCCTCCGGCGCGGCCCGCAGGACGTCGACGACGTCCTTGACGATGGGGTCACTGCCGGAGGCCTGCGCGTCGGAGGCGACATGGACGGCCGTGTCGAGCGCGCTGCGCTCGATCTCGTCCGGGGCCCGGCCCAGCCCGTGCTTGGTGGACAGCAGGGCGACCAGGGTCTCCAGTCGGCGTCCGTTGAGGACGTCGAGCAGGGCCTCCCGGCGCTCGGCGGGCAGTGACTGCACCCGGCCCTTGAGCGGGCCGGAGTCCAGGGGGTTGATGCGGCCGATACCGTCGCCGATCCGCACCACCGACCCGCCGAGTTCGGAGATCAGCGTGCTGTACTCGCCCTTGACGTCGCCGGGGACGCACACCATGTGCCCGTACGCGGAGTACACCAGGCAGAGCCGCTTGACCAGCGCGGATTTACCCGCGCCGGGCTGGGACATGACCCACACGCCCGGGTTGGTCGTCAGCTTGCCCGTCCAGCCGGACGGGTCGATGCACACCAGCTCGCCGGTCAGCACATCGCGGCCGACCGGCACACCGCGCGGGGGCAGGCCGGACCCGAGCAGCCACGGATAGATGCCCCCGGCCTGCGCGGTGGGGCCGGTGTAGACGGTGCCGGAGTCCTCGACCGGCACGCGGCCGCCGAACCGGCCGCCCCACCCGAGCCGGGGGGCGAACCGGTTCCGCAGCCGCCGTTCCTCGCGCCGCTCCTCCCGGGTCGGGGCCTGATCGGCAACGTGGGTCACCCGCCGGGGTGTGGTCACCGCCGGCGGCTTGGGCTTGCGTGCCATCACTCAGTCCTTCACCAGCGGGTTGTAGCCCAGCGGCAGACCGGCCGCGAACACGGCGGCCTGCGCACCGTAGGCCGGGCGCATGCGGATGCCGCGCGTGGCTTTGATCGCGCGCTCCAGTTCCTGGCGAGCGGCGGGCAGTTCGGCGGTGCTACGGGCGGTGACGGTCACCATGAGCGTCCAGTCCGCGACCTGGGAGCCTCCCGCCACCTGGGCGGCGGCCTGCTCGGCTCGTGCCGTGTCGGCCTTCTGCGACCACTTGGCGCGGCCCTTGACCTCGGCGGTCGCCTGGGCGCGCTGGTAGGCGTGGCTGATCTCGCGTTCCAGCACCGCCTCGCCCTCATGCGGGTCCAGCACCCGGTAGGCCAGGGTGATCCTGCGTTGGAACCGGCCGGGCGCGAGCAGGGGCAGCAGCACGCTGTAGGGGATGGGGCGGCGCGGCATCTCGCGCAGCACCCAGGAGATGCTGACGCCGCCGTCGTGGGCGTACTCCGTCCACTCGTCGTCGGCGGCCTGCGGCCCGCACTCCGACCAGGACAGCTCCTCGAAGTCCTTGTCCCTCGCGTTGAAGACGTCCGGGTCGTAGGCGGAGCGGACCAGGCGGCGCAGGTCGACGTCGGTGCAGCGACGCTCGATGTCGGTGCCGGTGCCGGAGAGGTCCAAGCTGTCGACGACCTTGAGCGCCTCCGCGACCTGGTCGGACAGCTCGGTGGGAGCATTCGCGGAGGCGGTGGGGTCCACCGTGACGCTCATCCACGGCGCCACGCTGGCCGTGGCGTGCGGGGTCGTGCGCACCAGCTCGTCAATGATCGTCTTGGCGAGCTGCGGGGCGCCCGGGTCCTGGCGGCTCCTCACGTCGTCGCCGAGTGCTTCGCCGGCGCCCGGGGTGATCTGGATGGTCACCGAGGCGCCCTTGATCTGGTCGTCGGTGCTCATCGCGTCCAGCACGCTCGACCAGGTGCGCAGGTTGCTCTGCACGGTGCTGGTGGGGGCCATCAGGCTGCCGCCGGGGGCCAGCAGGGTGGTGATGGTCATGCGGCCGCTCGCGCGGTCGTGGACGATGCCCACGTTCTTGCCGGTGGTCGGATCGTGGGCCTTGATCAGGGTGGAGGAGGCGCCGACGCCGGGCAGGTCGAGCGCGTACGGGTGCGGCAGCAGCACGCGCCGGTAGTTGGTGGCGTCGATGCGGGAGGCCCGCCGCCACGACAGCTTCGCCCAGTAGTAGGCCAGGGCGGACATGCCGTGACGGCGAGCAGCGGCCAGCCCGAGCACCATAGACGTGAGCGGCAAGGTCACGAGCAGGGTGATCGGCGCCTGGGTGGCGATGATGCCGTCCGCTACCAGCACCGCGGCGGCCACCATCGTGGCGCCCTTGGACAGGCCGCCGAAGCCGAAGGACTGGCGGACGCGGAAACCGTCGACCATCAAGGTCTTCGGCACCTCGTGGGTGGTCACTGCTGGTTGCCCCCGTTTCCGATCTGGCCGCTCGCGCCCTGGACGGTGTTGTTGACGCCGTCCAGGACCTGGATGGCGATACCTGCGCCGCCGGCCGCAGCACCGCCCGCGCCTGCGGACCGGCTGGCGGATGCTCCCGCCCCTGCGCCCCCTGCGCCGCTCGCCGCCGCGCTCCCCGTTCCGCTTCCGGCCCCCGCGCCTTCGGGCGCGGCCTGGGCGGGCACGCGGTTGGAGTCGTTCCGGGCCGCCTGAGCCCGGGCATCACCGCCCGCCTCGCTCTCTCGGCCCCCCTGTGGGCCCATGCTCTGCTCGACGTACTGGGCGTGCTTCACGGGGGAGGTGGGGGCGTCTGCGTCGCCGCCCTTGCCGCCGTCGCCGCCGTCCTTGCCGTCGCGGCCCTGACCGCCCGCGATGTAGCCCGCGGCGCTGCCCAGTGCACCGCCGACGCCACCGGCCGCGAGTCCTGCCCCCACGACCTCGCCAAACGGGGCAAAAATCCTGGTGAGCGGTCCCGGCGCGACGATCGCGAGGACCAGGGTGGCGCAACCGCGCAGCCACTCAGCGAGAGTGTGGGCTTGCCCGAACTCGGCGAATCCCACGCAAATGATGACAGCCAGGATGGGCTTGTAGGCGATGACCACGCAGATGGAGGTGATCAGGCGGGGGGCCCATTGCCGGGTGGCGTCCCCGCCGACGCGGCCGCCGCCGGCCACGGGCAGCAGCAGGCACTGGATCGGGATGGCGCTCTGCCGCAGGAAGATCAGGACCAGCTGCACGAAGCCGATCAGCGCCAGCACCGCGACGATGCAAAGCATGGTGACCGGATTGTTGACGCCCTTGGGCACCATCACCATAGCGATGCGCTGGTAGGCCTGACCGTCCTTGAAGACCTCGTTGACCAGACCGCTGGTCAGGGCGTCCCCAGCCGTCACCAGCAGGGCGATCAGGCCCACACCGACGGCGGACAGGATGGTGCTCTCGACCCAGCCGAGCAGCGCGCGTCCGACGTGCTTGGTCTGCCCAGTGATCGCCATTTTGCCGATCTGCCACATCGCTCCGAATGTGGCGATGACCAGTCCGAGCCAGGTCAGCATGCCCGCTAGCGTGGCTTTCTCGCCGAACAGCCCGGTCGCCTTCAAATCCAGCGAGGGGCCAAGAAGCGCGACCGTTATGACCTTCTTGATGACCCACCTGACGACGTCCGCGGCGGAGTTGATGACGTCGCCCAGAACACTGTCCCAGACCGCCTTCCACGCCTTACTGACCGCCTTGGCGCCGACCTGGCCGACCTTGTCACACAAGGGGCCGTCACCGGTGATGGAGCCCGCCCGACCGGGCGACGTGATGGTTCCCGTGATGGTGCCGAGAATGGGACCCGTGGCGATCCGGCATGCCCCGTTGATGGCTCCGCCTATGATCCCGTCCGCAGCCGCCGCGGGCTGGGGAACGGACACCGAGACCCCGAACACCGCGACCAGCGCCAGCAGCAGAACCGCCAGCCGACGCCTCACGACGCCTCACGGATCGCGGTCCACCCGGCGTCGTTGAAGTCCTCGTCGCCTGGCGCGACGATCTTCGGCTCAGTCTGCATCGCGGCGTCCTGCTGGGCGCGCGTAGTGGCCGCTCCGGACAGCTTCCAGTCGCCGTCCTCCCACACCACGGCGTTCAGAGTGCGGGTGTACGAGCTCGACTCCTTGGCCATCTCGCCGTTTTTCTGGGTGACGCGGGCCAGCAGCCACACACTGACCTCATCGCTCGACTTCTTGATGACCTTGTAGCCGATCACGGTGTTGCGCATGTACGCCCCGGATGGCAGCGGACTGCCGGGCTTCACGCTCATCTGCTGGGCGAGGTTCTTGTCCGTCTGCAGGGCCTGTTGCTCGATCAGCTTGGCGTTGTTGGACGACTGATCTGCCTTGTCGACGTACGAGTAGTAGATCCGCAGCTGCTCGTCGACCGTGCTGCGCCCGTTCTCGATGTTGATTCGGTTGGCGGCCGCCGCCATCCCCAGGGCGCCCTCGGTGCTCTGCGGGAAGCCGACCTCACTGCCGTGCTTGTCGGTCCGCGCACCTCGAGGAAGTGCCGCCCAGCGGTCCGGCTCGGTCCAGTCGTCCGGCACCTGGTAGGTCGGGACGGCGCTGGGAGAGCTGGATACGTTCGGGCTTGAACCGCCCTTGCCCGCCGTGTCCGAGTCTCCGTCGCCCCCACGGATCACTGCGTAGCCCGTGAGAGCGAGCACGGCTGCGAGTGCTGCGCCCGCGAGCCACGTGCCCCGGGTGTTCCACGTTCCCCTCGTCCGTGACACGCCCGCTCCTAGCCTGCGATCCCGTTGAGGATGGTGATCAGGGAACCGGCCAACAAGATCGCGGCCACACCGCCGCCCATCCACTTGAACGGCTCACTGCCGCCGCCGTGGCGGCTCTTGTCCGCCACGGCCAGCTTGTAGACACCGAAGCCGACGCCCCCGACACCGGCCAGGATCAGCAGCCACAGGCCGTAGCCGAAGATCTGGGAAACGGGCCCCGACAAGCCCGGGATCTGCGTGGGCTTGGCGCCGGGAATGATGCCGGCGAGCGTGACCAGCTCCGTGGCCAACTGCATGTCAGTCATTTCCCTTCCATCGTCTGCCGCAGCTTCTGCGCCGCGGCCATCACGTCTTTGTGCTCCAGGGCCTCATCAGCCCCCTCGACCGCCCGCAGAACCGGCAGGTACGGCACGGTCGCCGTCCCCGCCAGCCGGGCTTGCAGGGCCCTGAAGCGGTACCGAGCGGCCGGTACGGGGCGAGCAGGGGCGTCGGAGATCAACACCAACCATGGACGCGGCAGTGAGGACGTCCAGTTGCGCAGCATGTGCTCCACGCACACCGCGCCGTACACCGTGGTCTCGGCGAGCAGCACCGGCCGCGCCCCATACGGGATGGGCTCCTGGGGGTGCAGCATGCGGGCGGTGCCCGTGCCCTCGGGGTCGAGCATCCGGGCAACGGTCGCCACTGCAATGCCGTATCCATGCACGGGAATCAGCGCGAACCGGAGCGCAACCGGCCCGTGCGCCTGTGGAATTGGCGCCTCGGAATGAGTGAACACGCTGCAACTCCCCCCTGTCTGCAGGCGTTTGTCCCCCACGATCTTGGTCTCGTGGGACTACAGAGGCTAGCGTGATTCTCTGTCATACATGAGTAGCGCTATGTGCGTAGCCGGAGGTCAGGTCACAGGTGTCGCTGTACGACGGTGCGCGAGCTCGCGCCCTGCGCCTCGAAGCCGGTATCGGGGTTGAGGACCTCGCGGTCGCCGCAGGGGTCAGTCCCAACACCGTTCGCAGTGTGGAATCCGGCAAGCACCAGCCACGCCCCCGTGTCGCCAATGGCATCGCCCGGGCTCTCGGAGTCTCGGTCGAAGAACTCACTCTGCCCAGCTCGGTGCAGACCCTACGCGACGTACGCTGCCGCCTCGGCCGCAGCCAGTCCGAGATGGCCGCCCGCCTCGGGGTCGTCCGCCAGATGGTCTCCCAGGTCGAACGCGGCGTGACCGGCGTGCGCTCACCATCGCGCTGGGCGGCCGCCTATGGCCTGACGCTCGCTCAATGGACGGACGCCCGGCGGGCGTCCCGTGATCTGGTCCGGCAGAAAGTCGCAGCACAGACGCACCGGCGATAGACGCCGGAACCGGGGGGATACCGCGTGAAGGTGCTCATCAGAGCTACCGCCGCGATAGCGGTCTTGTTCGTCGTAGCGATCATCGGCCTGATGGGCATGGTGCTTGTCGACGAGGACGCTCACGCCGAGCAGATATCCGACGGAGGGGGAGGACTGCGGGGTGTACCCGCCGAGTTCCGGCCCTGGATATTCAAAGCGGCAGCCGCCTGCAAGGAACGGGAACTCACCCCGGCCTTGCTCGCCGCGCAGCTGAACCAGGAGTCCGGATTCAGCACCGACCGGAGCACCGTCTCCCACGCCGGCGCGCAGGGACCGGCCCAGTTCATGCCCGGCACCTGGGCCACCTGGGGCCGTGACGACGACGGGAACGGGGAAGCCAGCCCGTGGGACGTCGGCGATGCCGTCATGGCGCAGGGGCGCATGATGTGCTCGCTGATCAAGCAGGCCAAGGGCAGCGGGTACAGCGGGGACGTGCGGGGCCTGGCGCTGGCCGGTTACAACGCCGGGTGGGGCGCCGTGCAGCGGTACGAAGGGGTGCCACCAAAGGAGTTCGCGGGCGGCGAGACGTACCACTACGTGGAGGTCATCCTGGCCTCCATGCCGCGGTTCCAGGGCCCCGGCCTGGTCCAGATCTCCGGCACCGGCAACGGCGCAGACGCCGCGCGTAAAGCAGCCACGCGGCTGGGCACCCCGTACTCCTGGGGCGGCGGCGGACCGCTGGGACCGTCCACCGGCTTCTGCGACGGCCGCAACGGCTACCTCAATGGCAAGTGCTCCGCCTCCTCGACCGTCGGCTTCGACTGCTCCTCGCTCGTGCAGTACTCCTACTGGCCCGACCTGAGACTGCCGCGCACCGCGGCCGCCCAGTACGGCGCCACGTCCGACCGGCCGGTCTCCCGCAAGCACCTCAAGGTCGGCGACCTGCTGTTCTGGAGCCACGGCGGATCCGGCGCCATCTACCACGTCGCCCTGTACGCCGGTGACGGCAACGTCATCCACGCCCCACGCACGGGACGCAACGTAGAGATCGCGCCCTTCACCTCCGCCATGCCCGAGCGCGACTACTACGGCGCCACCCGCCCCTAACTGCCGTCAGGAAGCTGCGTCCAGCGACGTGAGATCTGCGTCCTGGACCGCCACTAGCACGGCGTCGCCCGGGGTCTTCCCCGCCGCCACGGCGACCGCCGGATCAATGCCCTCGACCTCGTAGACGGTCACCTTCTCCGGATTCTCCGTGCCGTCGACCTCGCCCGATTCGTCGCACCCGGGCAGCAGGCCGGTACCGAGGTTTTTGCCGACTGTGAACTTCTTGTCGGTCACGGACCGCCCCCTCACGTCGAGGTAGGACCGCCCCTCGTACTTCACGAGGGACCCGCACTTCGCATCGGAGGCGCCGTTCGCCTTGAGACCCTCACAGCCGGTCCCCCCGACCACCAGGACCGCCGCCACCGCCAGAGTCCTCGTCCATCTCCGCACCCGCGGCTTCGCTTCCATCTCCCGCCCTCCGCCCGGCATCACCGAAGGCCCCTCGACCTCTCAGTGCTACGACGGAGCAGCCCCCCTTTTCGTTCTTTTCGTTGCGCTGCCTACTCCGGGTGCCGAGCGTGCTTCTTCACATCCGCCTCGGCTTCGTTGCGGGCCTGGCCCTGCTCCCTCGCGTACTCGGTGACCGCGGCCTGGAGGTCACGGGCGAGGTCGCGCCAGGCGCGCCAAGCGGTCTCGTACGTCGCGGTCTGCGTCTCGGTCCACTCGTACTGCGTCGGCGGGCCGTACTGGTCGCGGAGCTGTTGGACCTGGGCGTTCGCGGTGTCGGCCGCCCGCTGCATGCCCACGAGTTCTTCAAAGGTGTGTGCCACGTGTACCGATCGTAGAGCGGGCATGACGACGCCCACCCCTTCACGGGGTGGGCGCTTCCTTGAGTGCGCGCCGGCTGAGCGGCTCGTAGGCTGATGCTGCTCGGGGCCCGTTGTGGAGGTCTGCCATGCCCCGAACCATCTGGAGCGGTGCGATCAGCTTCGGCCTGGTCACGGTGCCGATCCGCGTGGTCAGCGCCACGGAGGACCACAGCGTCCGCTTCCACCAGTACCACCTGGAGGACATGGGCCGGGTGCGGGTGAGGAAGATCTGCGAGATCGACGACCGCGAGGTCCAGCAGTCCGAGATCGGCAAGGGCTACGAGCTGTCGAAGACCCAGGTCATCCCTGTCACGGACGAGGAACTGCGGGCCCTTCCGCTGCCGACAGTTCGCGCCATCGAGATCGATGCGTTCGTGCCACTGGAGTCCGTCGACCCGATCCGGATCGGAGAGGGCTACTACCTGGCGCCGGACGGCGCCGTGGCCGCGAAGCCGTACAAGCTGCTGGTGCAGGCACTGGGCCGCTCGTCGAAGGTGGCCGTGGCGAAGTACGCGTGGTCGGGTCGGGAGCGGCTGGGGTTGCTGCGGGTGCGGGATGACGTGCTGGTGCTGCATTCCATGCGCTGGCCGGACGAGATCCGCTCCCCGGAGGAGCTGTACCCGCCGCCCGTGGACATCGACGAGGGTGAGATCGACGGCGCCCTGGCGCTCATGGACACGATGGTGCGCGACGACCTCGAAGGCGAAGAGTTCCGCGACACGTACACCGAGGCGCTCCAGGAGATCATCGAGGCCAAGCGCGAGCACCGGGAGCCGCCCGCGGCGACGGAGCCGGAGACCGAGCCCGGGCAGGTGCTGGACCTGATGGCCGCACTGAACGCGTCCGTGCAGAAAGCGAAGGCCTCTCGCGGGGAGGCCGACGTGCACGAGATGCCCGCGCCGAAGAAGAAGGCTGCGAAGAAGCAGCCGGCCAAGAAGATGACGGAGAAGAAGACCGCGGCGAAGAAGTCGGCCCGCAAGCCGCGCAGCGCCTAGAAGTGCCATGAGCGCAGCCGCCACGCTGCCCAGGTCGTGCGACCGCCCTGGGCTGTTGGGGCGATTGCTGCCCCCCGTCCGCGTGAGTCAAGATCGTTTTGCCTCACGTTGTGCCAGGTGAACCGGTACTCGTTGGCCGCATGAACACAGATCGCCAGACCCCCGCTTCCACCGTCCTCCGGCCACCAGCACCACGTTGGCGTCGACTGTGCCGGGCCGCCGCCGTTGTTCTGGGCATGACCCTTGCTGCTGCCCCGTATGCCAGTGCATCGCCGGCCGCACCCCGCCCCGCAGGCCAAGGAGCGGCGTTCGGGGCGACGCAGCAGGGAAGCGTTGAGGCTCCCGCCGCCCGGAGGTATCGGGGAGCGGTGATCGAGGTGACCAGCGCCGAGCAGTTGGAGGAGCTGCTCGAAACGAATCCGAGAGTCATCGCGATGTTCACGGCAGTCTGGTGCGGCCCCTGCCACAACATCAAGCCCGAATTCGAGCACCTTTCGGTGGAGTACGGGACCGTCACGTTCCTGTCCATCGATGTCGATCGCAATCCGGAGCTGGCCGCGCGGTACCGCATCAGTGCCATGCCCACGTTCGTCTCCTTCCAGCATGGATACGAGACCGACCATCGTCTCGGGGCCCACCCGGAGACGCTCCGCAGGATGGTGCGGGAACTGGCCGCGACGTTCTAGCGCCCGAGCCCACTCGCTTCGCCTGCGAGGCGGCGCGGCGCGGGTGCCGGGCCGCCGCACTCCCGTGCCAGGGCTTCGGCCCTGGCACGTACGTCGTTCCGGGCGGTCAGCGCTCGGGTGGCATGACCGTGCAGAGCACTGCTTCGGAGAGGATTCCTGACGTGAAGTACACGATGGTTGCTGCAGTTCTTGCCGGTGCCGTGATGGCCGGTGGTTTTGCCACCCCGGCGATGGCCGACGAGGGGCCGGGGGCGGCTCCGGCGGCGTCCGACCAAGAGATCATCGAGGCCATGGAGCAGCTGTGCGAGGCCGCGCCCATGGATCGCACCGAGTGCCAGAACTACGTCGACGTCTACGGAAACATGGTGCTCCAGCTGATCAGGAACAATATGTCTCTGGAGGAGATCGCAGGCGCTCTGGGTCTGGAGGTCTGATCCCTGCTCCGGCGGGGCGATCGTCCGTCGGTCACCGCCGGACGGGCGGCCACCAGCACGCCCCCGAGGCAGCTCACCACGGCAATCCAGGCGCTCTGGATTGCCGGATGTCACGGCGAGCGTCAGAAGGGGGCGGCCCCACGCTCCCCAGAAAGACCGTCAGCCCCGCACAGAGTACGGGGCCGACGAGGGAAACAGCTTCTCAGCGGGTCTTGCCACGCCTGAGGGCGGGCCCGTTCTGCTGCCGGTGCGGGGGGACTCCGGCCTCTGCAGGCGCCGCGCTCTTGTCCGCCGCCTGCCGCTTAGTAGGGTCCAGCGTCGCCGACTGTGCACGGGCCGCCGTGGTGTTCACCTTCGCCCGCGACGCGACCGCCTCACCCAGCGGCCGGCGCAGCGCATCATGGGCGGCCTCCACCAGCCGTGAGCCCATCTGCGGTGTGGGCCCCTGCTCCCACGAGGTGTCTCCCATGAGGCGGGTCAGGTGCTCGCGCACTGGCTTGCCCTCGGTCTCCATCTGCGCCATCCGTGCGGCCACCAGGGGCCACTGGCGGTTCGAGAGCATCAGCGTCGCTTCCCGCTCGCGGCCCGGCATCGCTTCCATCACCCAGCGGCCGTAGCGCTCGTTCTCCGCCGGGGAGATGGCCAGCTGCCGCAGCGCTCGCGTCCGGTCGGACAGGTCCAGATCCTTGGGCAGATCCAGCCCCGTTGTCAGTGGTCCGTACGACCGGACCGCGTCCCGGCTCGCGGCCGGTGTCGCATCCGCTGCCAGCACCCTCGCCACGGCCTGGTCGACGCCGACGCCCTCGTTGTGCGCGGACGCGAGGACCTGCCGGACGTCGACCCCGCGCTCGTCCAGCCGCGCCATCGTCGCCGCGATGTCCGGCCACGTCGTTGAGGACAGGATCGCCTCCCGCACCGGGCCCGCCGGCAGGGTCTCGCGCAGCACCCGCTCCCACTCCCCCGTGCCCTCGCGGTCGACCCGGGCGGCGTTGTCGGCGACCGCGTCCCGCACCGTCACCGCAATGTCGCCGACCCGGGGAAGGAACTCGCCCAGGTCGACGCCCGCGCGGCGCAGCGCGACCAGCTGCTGCGCCATCTGCGGCCAGTCCGCCCCGGCCATCAGCGCCGTGGAGATGTCGGACGGGACCAGTTTGGTCACCTCCGTGGCCGCCTCGCGCACCGCCTGATCGGCAGGCGGCAGATTCTCCTCCCTGCCCTTCTGCCGCCGCTGCTGCCGTCTGCGCACGGCATCCGCCACGGCCATGACCAGACGCCATGCCATGACGGACGTCTGCACCGCTTCGCCCGCCGCCGCGGCGAACGGCTCACCCTCCGGCGTGGGTGTCCCCATGCTGTGCTCCCCTCGTTCAGCGGGTCCGCTTCGGACCCTTGCGTTGCTCGTCTCCGGGCGGCCGCCGCGTCGGTGCGGGCGCCCCTGTCTTGCGGGCCGGTCCGGTGCGTCCGGCGCCGCCCGTGGGCGTGGTCGACGGGTTCTTGCCGGTGGCGGCCGCGGCCGCGCCGCGCTGCTTCCGCCACCCGTCCAGGCGCCATGTAAGCACCTCCGCCACCGAATCCGCCGTGCCCAACTCCCGGCGGGCGGCGACCGCGGCCAGCACATCCGCAGGGTCCTCGCCGTCACGCTCGATCTGCGCCAGGCGCGTACGCAGGGCGGGCCAGGCAGAGTCCGCCAGAACGGCCTGAGCGTGGGAGGGAACGGCCTGCTGGACGACACCCGCCATCGGCCGCTCGCCCGCGGCCGCCAGCCGCTGTCCACTCCTCGGCCGGGCTGCGGTCGCCTTCCTCTGACGCGGCGTGTACTCCCGGGCCGCGGCCGCGCCCGCCGTCACCTCAACGGCCTCGCGCAGCAGCCTCCCGGCTCGCCCGGCGGCGTGCGCCTGGGACCGGTGCTCCTGCGCTTCGTGCCACGTCCGGGAGGCCTCCACCGCCGTCACCAGGGCGAGCAGGAAACCGAGCGCGGCCGCCGTATCACTGCGGCCCGCGGCCGCCACCGACCTCGACAGCACCTGTGCCGACTCGCGGTAAAGCTCGCGCGCCTGGCCCTCCAGACTGCGCGCCGCCGGAGCCCGGGAGGCTCGCTCGTACTCGCGCGCGGCGTCGCGGATCTGGTCGCGCACCAGGCGGGGTGAGATGACCGCGGCGACCACGACCAGGTCGCCGAGCGCGGCGACGTCCCCGGCGCCCTGGTGCAGCCCTCCGGCACCCAGGTATGCGGCCGCCTGCCTCACCTTGGTCTCCGCCACCTTCCAGGCTTCCGCCGGCGCAATCGGTCGAATGGCAGCGGCCTGCTGCCACCGCTCGCGCACCCGTGGCAGCGACAGGTCCGCGGCCAGCCGGGAGCCGGAGAACCACACCGGCTGCTGGCGTCCGTCGCGGTCGCCCGGCAGTGCCACCGAGTAGCCGGTGACGTTGCCGTCCGGGGCGATCCGCTGCTGCACCCGGACCCCGGCCGCACCGAGCCGGGTGAAGAAATCGGCGTCGCTCGTAGCGGCCGCGGCCGCCTCGCGCACGGCGCGCTGCAGCGTCTCGCGGGCAGTCTCCTGCAGGCCGCGCCGAGTCGCCTTCTCCGTCTCCCCGGTCTTCGACCACTTCCGCGCAGTCTTGTCGCCGTGGGTGAGTCGGCGCAGCCCGAACTCGACCTCGAATCGTCGGGCGACGTCGTGCATCTTCACGATGTCCTGACGCAGGTTAGGCTGACGCCCGTCCTGTCTGGCCACGGTCGCCACGATGTGGATGTGGTCGTCGGCGTGCCGGACGGCCACCCACCTACAGCCCTGGTCGTCGTCGTGCGGGTCGATGCCGGCGGCGTGCATCAGCTCGCGTGCCACCCGCGCCCACTCCGGGTCCGTCAGCTGCCGGTCCTCCGGCGGGTTGCGCACCGCCACGTGGTAGACGTGCTTGGCGGGTCTCTTCCCGAGCAGGGCGTGCACGGGCGCGTCCAGAATCAGCGCAAGGTCGGTGAGGGCCATGTCCGGCGAGCGCGCCGGGTCCTCGATGTAGGGGTCCCATGCGGCCACCAGGTGAGGGTCGACATGCTCGTCCCGCTTGCCCGGACCGTACAGGTAGTGCAGCAAGCCCGAGGTGTCATTTCCTTCCCTGGCCTTCTTCGGCATCACAGCCGCGGCCGCCGCTCGCGCATCAGCTGCAGAGTGGCCTCGTCCACCCGCCGCACGGCCGTCTGGACGTACTCCAGCACCGCCTTGATCTGCGCGTCGGTCACGGCGCCGTCGGCGTTCAGGATGTGCGCAACCTGGTTGAGGTTGTTACCGATGCGCCGCAACTGGCCACGCGACTGGATCAGCTCCTGCAGCACATCCTTGGTGTCGGCCGACACCGGCACGACCTTCTCCGTCGCCACGTCCAGGGCGGCATCGCCAACCCAGGACGCGAGTGCCTGATTGTCCCGCTCGGCGGCCTCCTGCACGATCGCCAACTCAGGGTCATTGAAGCTCACCTTGATGCGGGTCGCCCGGACCCCTCCGGGCTCTCGCTCCCGGCGTCGCACACGACGACGCGGTCCGCTCCCCGCCGGCGACGGCTCACCCAAGACAGCCCCCCTCCCTCCCGACCGGTCCGTGCCCGGATCCAAGATCAGCGGCCGCCAACCCTAGTGCAGCTCGGCCACTGGTCTCCGCTTACTGGGCCCAGTAAGCACTAACTCGCTTCCGCCGGTTACTGCACCAGATGAAGCTGACGATGGTGGGCGATGCGCGGTCAAAAGCGGTGTGAGCTGCGGCGCTTCATTGCGCAGACTGCTGCCGCCGGAAGGGCGCGCGCTACGATCACCGCATGCCAAGCGCAGATGAGATCGTGCAGAGGATGAAGGCACTCCAGGCGAACCGCGAGCAGGCCATCGGGCCCCTGGTGAAGGTCCTGGCCAAGCGGAGCGCGCTGCTGGAGGAACTGGCTGCTCTGGATGCGTCGTACGGCAAGGCCTACGTGGAGGCAGAGGGCGCGGGTTGGACGCCGGAAGAACTCGCCCAGCTGGGCGCGGATGAGCCGGTAAGGCGGCCGCGGGTGCGCTCCCGGCGGAAGGGCTCGGCGGCGAAGAAGCCCGCAGACCAGAGCTCCTCGGCCGCGCCGCAGACGGATTCACCGGCGGTCACGGTGCCCACGCAGGTCCTGCCCCCAACGCAACCGGCTCCGGTCGCCACCGGTACGCCCGTCTGACCGCGCGAGTACGTAGAGACAGGGCCCCGCTTCGCGGGGCCCTTCGTCGTGGAACACACAGCGCGGTGCCCCGGAACCCTCACGGGTGGGATCCGGGGCACCGCTTCCGGAAGTTGTCCGCGACGGGGGTGGCGCGGACAACGGGGTTCGCGAGTGCAGGCTACGCCCCACCGCTGCGGGGGCGGGTCATTAGAGTTCGCCTGCCTCGATCATCTCGGCTCGGGTCCGCCGCACGGTGAGCCTGCGCGGGTCCTCCGCCGGCCACTCCGGACCGCCGCCGGAGCGGGGCCGGAGCCAGACGACCCCGCCGCGAATATCGGTCACGACGACCCGGGTCTTGCCGTCCATCACCTCGTCGCCGACCGACGGCAATGTGTGGGTCTCAGTCATCGGCTCACCTTCATCTCTGCCCAGACGCGCTTGCCCCACGGCTCAAGTCTGGGGCCCATCAGGTCGTACCCCCACCGGTCCGCCAGCCCGTCTACCAGGGCCAGCCCGCGACCACCGATGTCCTCCACTCTCGCGTTGCGTAGCTTCGGTAACCGGTGTGGTGCGCGGTCGACCACGGCCACGTACACCCGGTCCTCGTCGGGGCGGTTAATGATGACGCGCACGCTCTCGCCTCGGGCGTGCCGAACCGAGTTCGTGAACAGCTCGGACAGCAGCAGTTCGGCGTCGTCCACGGCTTCGCTCATGTGCCACGCGCACAGGGCGACGCGTGCCAGGTGCCGCGCCTTCTTGGCTGCCTCCGGGGTGCGGGTCATCGTCTCGCTGTAGCCGGGATATCCCGACCGGCGGGCTGTGGTCGTCATGTCGGGCATCCCCAGACCTCGGGTAGCGGATGGTCGAGCACCGACCGTAAAAGGCAGAGGGGGTAGCGACAGGTACAGTCGCTACCCCCTCTCCGAGGGGTACAAGTTGTACCCCTACGCCGCCACCCCGAGTTGACGCGCGAGGCCTCGGGCGTCGTCGCGAATGATCGCGCTGCCGTTCTCCGCCAGTTCGGCGGCCGCGCCCCGCGCGAACAGGTTGAAGCAGGCGGTCTCGGGGCTGGTCTCGTAGGCCTTCTTCAGCAGGTGCACGACCGCGACCGACTCCCCTTCCAGGCTGTACGCGCGGGCCGTCTCGATGATGTGGAAGCTGCGGCGTGTGGCGCTCTGCATGCTGCCGAGGTCGATGTGCGTGGCCGCGTCAACCGCCGCACCGCCGCGCACGAGGTCGTTGTTCATGGTGATCGCGTACGCGTCGACCATGCCCCGGCCGAACACGAGCCACGGGTGCGCGTACCCGTCGCCGAGTCGGCGGGCAGCCTCGTCCGCGCGGTCCCAGTGCCGTTCGGCGCTGCCTTTCTGCCCGACCTTCGCGTACGACAGGGCGGCGGCCAGGTTCAGCAGGCCCCCGAGCGCGATGTCCTCCGAACCGCGCTCCGGGTCGAGCAGCTGAATGGACCTCATGGCCAGTTCCACGCGCGCCTCGTGGCGCTCTCCGGCGTCACGGAAGACGTGGTTGAGGTACCACGCGGAGGCCGCCATCGCGCGCGGGCTGTCGGCGTCCTGGGCCATGGTCATGGACCGGTCGCCGGTGAGCATCACCAGCTCCGGCGCGGGCTGGAAAGACAGGTAGAGCTGGGCGAGGTGGTAGGCCTGCGCGAGCAGTACCTGTACCCGTCGCCGGTCGTTGCCCTCGTGGGCACGGGTGGCGTGTTGGAGGTCGGCCAGCAGCGCGGGCAGCACGTTGGCCACGCGGCTGCGGTGGTCGCCGAATCCGTGCCAGGCCTGCCACGCGTTCTGTACGCGGGTGGCGAGCGCTGCGGCCGGCGCGGGCTCCTCGTCACGGGCGAGTAGGTCGTAGGTCGTCAGTGCCTCCTTCACCCGCAGCAGTGCGGGGTGGGCGGCCTTGGTGTAGGTGGCAGCTGCCAGTCGCTCGTCACCGGTGAGGGTGGCAAGGTCGTCCACGCCGAGCGCCTCCGCGAGGCGCAGGAGGAGCGGCAGGCGTGGCATGCCGAGTCGGTCGATCTCGATCGCCTTGACCCATTCCGCGCTGCGGCCGACCAGACCGGCGAGCACCGGTCGCGTCAGCCCTTTCCGCTCGCGCTCGTTTCGTACCCGTTGGCCGAACGAACGCAGCGCATTTTCAGCGTCGTGCGCCATGATGGACTCCGTTCTGACGTCGCACTCAGGACGGTACCGGTGCGTGAGCACCGGGAACACTGGTCTCCGGGTCGCGTACCCGAAGGAGGCCAGAAGGCCCCGGCGGGCCGCTGGTCTCCAGCGGCCCGCCGGGGCCTCGGTGTTGACGGTGGCGGCTCCTTCTACGCCGCCTTGGTGGTCGGTGCGGGCTCCTCGGTGAACAGGTGCAGCTGCTCGGGCTCGGCGATCGTCGTGCCGGTGTCGATGCCGTACAGCTGGTGCACGTAGTGCCGGACCTTGGTCTCCCAGTTGGCGTCTCCGAGGATCCGTCCGAAGATCGCGGCGGAGACCATCGGGCAGACCGCGTCCGCCGCCTGCTGGGCGACGTTGCGCACGCCGCGGCCCCGACCGACGTGGGTCCACGGGTAGTCCCGGGGGAAGCCGACCAGGCGGCCGATGTCGGCTTGGCTGATGGTCTCGCCGGTCTCGGAGTCGGCCCATCCGTACGCGGTCGCGGTGACGCAGGTGGACGGGAGGTCGGCGCTGCGGCTGCCGCCGCCCTTGGCCCGGCCGGTGGTGGGGTCGATGGGCCGGTGACCGCGCGTCAGGTACGTGCGGCCGGTGGGCCATCCGACCACCTGCGCGAAGGTCGGGGTGGGGATCGGCTCGGCCGGGACTACGTGAACGAACGGCTTCTCGGCGCCGCGGTGGGCGGCCATGAAACGGCGCTTGCGGTGGGAGGCGCCGTAGTTGACCGCGTCCAGCGTCCAGGCCTCCGTGGTGTGCCATCCGGCCTGCTTCAGCTCGGTGAACAACGCGTCCTCGATCTGCCGGGGCAGGGCGCTCGACTGCTCGACCATGACGCACTCCAGGATGCTGCCGGGCCGGGCGAGCATCCCGAGCGGCCAGATGATGACCTCCGCCATGAGTCCGGCGCGCGGGTCCTCCAGCTGCGCGAGCGGCTCGCGGACCTCGTCCCAGGTGTCGCCGGAGCGCGGTGCGTAGCCGGTGGGCGAGTGCTCCCAGGGTAGGAACCCGGCGGCGGCGGAGGCCTCCAAGATGACGCGGCAGATGACGTCGATGGCGGCGGCGTAGCGGCCCCTGCCCAGCCCGCTCGGAGTGAACGCCTGGCAGGGCGGGGTGAGGGCGATGATGCTCACGTGCTGGAGCGCCGGGTTCTCCGGGTCCAGCGCGGTCACGTCGGCGTGGATGACGCGGAATCCGGCGGCGGTGGCGGTGGCGACGGCGCCGCCGTCCAGGTCGACGCCGATGATGTCGGCGTCCGCGCCGAGGATGTCGCGCAGTCCGAGGGAGAGGCCTCCGGGGCCGTGGAACAGCACGATCACGCGCTTGCGGAGGATGCGGCCGAAGGTGTCGCGCTCCGGGGCGAACAGCCACTCGATTGGGAAGGGGCGCGCGTACCACTCCAGGAGCTGGCGGGTCTCGTCGTCCAGTGTGGCGATCCGCTCGGCGGTGACCGGGCCCTGGTTGTCCAAGCGGCCCAGAGCGATGGCGGCGCGCTCGCCACGGGCCTCGCGGGCGAGTTCCTCGACTCGCTCGTCGTAGCCTTCGACCACGGCGGACGCGCACTGCACGATCCGCTCCGTGGCTTCGAACCGCCACAGCTCGGCCTGGTCGTCGCCGGGGTTGCCGTTGGCGTACTCGGTGAGCAGGGCGGCCGCCTTCCAGCATTCGGCAAGTGCGGGGTGCCCGGATGCCGCAGCGACGTCGGCTGCGTCCTTCGACTCCTGCTCGGCCGCGTCATCGTGCAGCCAGTTGGGGGCGGCGTTGCGCACAGGGGTGCTCACTATGACCGTCCTTGATCGTTGAGGGTTCTCGGTGTGGGCCTGGTGCCGGTGCCGGTGCCGGTCGGGATTCCCGCCCCTTCCGACGTAACTAATACTCTCAAATTTTGGAGTGTGGGTCAACCCCCAGCACCCCATAAAACCGCAGGTCAGAGGCATTTTTGAGGGGGTTTCAGGTGCCGCCCACCACTCCCCCGGCGGACGCCGTACGACGGGCCGGTCGGGGGGCTCCCTCCTCGGTCGGGCAGGCGCAGCCGACCGCGGGCCGTGTCGGGGTGCCAGGCTCGCGCTCGTGCGACCGCCGCAGGCGGCTTGGCCTGGCGGCTCGGCGCGGGCTGTGGTCCCCTCCGGGGGCCCGTCCGGGGAGGGAGGCACCCGACCCCGCCACCGATCACACCCCACCGGCCCGCAGTTCACCGCGCTTCCCCCGCCCCCTCCGAGAGAGGGCCCGGGGTGTGGGGGCGGAGCCCCCGCTGTCTGGACCGGTGCGCGCCGACCGGCTGCACCACGAACTCACCTCTTAAGAGGTGGGATTGCGCCGGGCGGATCGGCGGCGGGTACGACAACGGCCAGCGCGCCCCGGGTCGCGGGGTGCACTGGCCGGTGCCGGGCGGGGTGCCTACTGCTGGTCCAGCTTGCGGGCCTGGGTGATGAGCCGCTTCCAGGTGTCGACGGACTGGCCGTGCCGCTCGGCCAGGGCAGCGGCCACCTCGCCGGCCTTCCGGCCGGGCAGCGCGGCCAGCGCCTCGGCGGCCAGGCGGACGCGCGGGTCGGGCGCCTTCGCCTTCGCCTCGCGCTTCTTGGGGTCGGGGCCGGAGGGGCGCCCGCCCTTGGTGCCGAACCCGCTGACCGGGTTGTCTACCCATGCCCAGAGCTGGGCCCGGGTGCGGTACTCGCGGGTGCGGGTGCGCAGTTGCTCGGTGTGGACCGGGTCCGGCCACTCCGGCGGCGGGTTCTTGGTGTACTGGGTGATCCGGGCCGGGTCGACGCCGAGCACGCGCGCCTGCCCCGCCGGCGGGAGCGGCTCGTCCGGGTCACCGGTGCGGTCGACGCCGGACAGGTCGCGGGGCCGCTTGCAGTGCCCCTTGAACCAGTCGTCCCACACCTCGACGTCCCAGTGCATGACGCCGTCGATGTCGCGGTCCGCGGGGTGGCCGTTGGCCTTGCGGTCGCTCCACAGCTTGCGCAGGGTGTCCCGGCTGTAGCCGCTGTGCGCGATCAGGTCCTCGCGGTTCGCCCACTGGCGGCCGTCGACGGTCTTCACTGGCGTGCTCCTGGTGGTGTCGGTCGTGGATACGATGGTGTCGGTTCGGTTTTGGGCCTGTTGAGGGCCCTCGGTGGCCGGACCGCACGGCCCGGCGGGATTCCCACGCTTTTGCGCCCCGCCGGGCCTCTCGATGTCCGGCTCCGGGCCGGTCAGCTCCGGGCGCGCTCGATGATCTCGCGCAGGCTGATGGACTTCTTGAACTGGTGGCCCATGTCGGCCTCGGCCTCGGTGTACTCGGCGAACAGCTCCGGGTTGAGCTGCGCGCTACGGACCAGGTCGTCGGTGTGCGCGAGCGGGCAGGCCCGGCAGCTCAGGCGCCGCATGCCCTGGTCGTAGGCCTCGTGGTGCTCGATGCCGTTCTTCCGGTGGACCTCCCAGACCTGATCGGTGCTGAGCCGGTGGACCGGGAGCCACGTCGTTACGACCCGCAGCGTCCCCTTGCCGCTCATGCGGTTCCGCTCCAGGGTCGGCTTCTTGGCGCGGGCCCTCGACTCCTCGGCGCGCATGCCCATCGCGTATCCGGCCCGGACCGGGCGCCCCAGCCTCAGCTTGGCGCCGACCTCGTCCACGTAGTCGCGGCCGACCGCGGTCTTGGTGTCGCTCGTGCAGTAGCGCGCGAAGTGGCCCGGCCAGTTGCCGTGGGAGCGAATCCGCTGCCACAGCGAGCCCCACAGCTTGCTGCGGCGGACGGCGAAGGGAACGCCGTACTGCTCGGCGTGCGCGCGGGCGATTTCGAGCGCACCGGGCCACTCGACCAGGTGGCCCCGTTCGGTGGTCCCGAGGTCGCAGTGCAGCACGCGGACCTTGTGGAGCTGGCCCGCCTTGTCGGCCCGGGTGCAGACCTCGTGCACGGTGGCCCCGGAGTCCTTGCCGCCGCTGTCGCCGACGATGACGACGTCGTGGGCGTCGAAGTCGAACTCGGCGGACTCCGCGGGCGCGGCCGGCGCGACGGCTGGCGCGGCGAACAGCTCCATCTGGGCGGCGGCGCACCCGGCGGCGCACGGCGGGGTGGAGGACTTCTTCGTCACGGTCATCTCCTCGTTGAGGTGGTTCGGTGTGGTCGCGCCGGGCCCCGGCGGGGGAGCGGGATTCCCGCCCCGCTCCCCCGCCGGACTGGCGCCGGTCACTCGGGCCGGTCAGCCGCGGGCGAGCTGGGCAAGGTCGGCGCGCTTGTCGTGCACCGCGAACACCGCCTCCAGCAGGGCCTGCGCGACTTCCTCGGTGGCCGCGGCGGCGAGGTGGCCGTGCAGGGTCTCCAGTGCGGTCACGAGCCGGGTGTCGTCGGCGGTGAGGTCGCCGTCTTCGAGACCGAAGGGGTTGCGGACCACGAGCGGGCGGCGGGTCACGGCGTGGGTGACGTACTGCCCGAGTTGGGCCGGGAAGCCGGTGCCCGGAGTCTGGACGGCCACAACCTCCGCGGTGGCAAGGGCGAGGTCGGCGTCGGTCGGGATGCCGTCGACAGCCGGGGCCTCCTCGTAGAAGGAGAGGGCGACGGTGTCGAGCAGGTCGGCGAGCACGTGCAGCGCGCGGCCGTTCCAGGCAGAGGCGAACAGGGTGCGGCGGCGGGCGATGCCCGCGAGTGCGGTGGCGCGGGCGGCGGCGGCGCGGGCCTGCTCGGTCGGCTCGAAGAAGGTCATGTCGGCTTCCCTCCAGGGGAGTTGAGGTTCCTCGGTGTGACCCGGGCGGCGGCGGGATTCCCGCCCCGCCGGCGCCCGGCGGTCTGGTGTGGCCGGTGGCGCCGGGCCCGGAGGGAGATCCGGGCCCGGCGGTCGGCGGGCTACTTCTGGTAGGCGGGGATCAGCGCGCGGACCTTCTCCTCGCCGATGCACCCGCCGTCGTGGCGGTAGATGCTCGGCGGGTGGCCGTTGCGCCCGCGGTGGTGGCTCCAGTAGCGGACGCCGGACCAGCCGCACAGCTCGCAGCGCAGGTACCACGGGTTGTCCGACCCCGGGAAGCCGTGGAGCACGGCCCTCCAGCGGTGCGCGGTGAGTCCGGCGAACGCGATGTGGGCGCCCGCGATATTGCGCGCGCTGGCGGGCATCCGCGGGTGCAGCAGGGGCACCGGGCCGTGCAGCGGCTTCGGGGCCTCGGCGCGGAGCTGCTCCAGCGCGACGGCGGTGACGCGACCGGCGGCGTACTCCTCGGCGAGGTACGCGGCGGCCATGTCGATGCCCTTGGTGCCGGTTGGCGGGCGGCGGAGGTTGTGCTCGCCCTCGGTGGTGACGACCAGCCAGTCACGGTGCCAGCGGTAGGCCTGCCCGATGACGCGATCCTGCCCGATGATCACGGGGTAGCGGCACTCGATGTCCGGCTCTCCGATGCGGGTCTTCAAGGTGGTGGCGCTCATGGTCGTGCTCCTTGTTGAGGTGGTTCGGTGTTCGGGGCCCGCGTGCGGGCGGGGATTCCCGCCCCCGCCCGCATGCGGGGTGACTCAGGCCTGCTCGTCGGCCTCGTCGGCGCCGATGGACATCAGCAGGAGGGCCCAGTCCGGGCCGCCCTTGGCCTGGACGAGTCCCGCGTACAGGAGCGCGGCCTCCTGGTCGGTGGTGGCGCGCACGCCGTGCTCGGCGAGGAAGGCGTCGATCGAGTCGACCGGCTCGTCGGCGTACCGGAAGTGCTCGACCAGGCCGTGGATGCCGCCGGGCTCGCCGCCCTCCCAGAGCTGGACGGAGAAGGTGCGCAGGCGGGGGTCGAAGACGGGACGGAGCACGACGTCGGTGCCGTTCAGGGCGAGGCGGTCGAGCGTGGAGAAGTCGAACACGGCGATTCCTTCGGTTGGTTGAGTGTTCTCGGTGTGGCCCGGGGCCAGTGCCGGGTGGGGATTCCCGCCCCCTTCCGGCGTAACTAATACTCTCAAGTTTTTGGGTGTAGGTCAACTCTCAAACGCAGAAAACCGCAGGCCAGAAGAGTTTTTCGGCGGGTTTTCCGGCGCTGGATCGGCCCGGAATTGCCCCCGGCGGACGCCGCACGACGGGCCGGTCGGGGGGTTCCCTCCGCGGCTGGGCAGGCGCAGCCGACCGCGGGCCGTGTCGGGGTGCCAGGCTCGCGCTCGCGCGACCGCCGCAGGCGGCTTGGCCTGGCGGCCCGGCGCGGGCCGTGGTCCCCTCGGGGGTCCAGTCACGGAGGGAACCCCCCGACCCCACCCACCCAGCACCACCCACGGACCGCAAGATCAAAACGGAGCCCCCTCCCCTCTGTGGAGGGCCCGGGGTGTGGGGGCGGAGCCCCCGCGTGCCTGAACCCGCACCCGCGCCGCCACCCGCATCACGAACTCACCTCTTAAGAGGTGAGGCGGCCCGATGATCGGTCGACCACCGAACCCCCGCCCGCCGGCGCCGCCGTGAACGCCGAAGGGCCCGGCGGACGGGTGTCTCGCCGGGCCCCGGGTCGGGTCGGGTCAGTAGAGCTGGATGCGGGTGAGGACGATGTGCGGCGGATCGGCGTCGGCGACGATGACGTACTCGGCGATGCCGAGCGAGCCGTCCGCGCCGAGCGGCATGCGCCGCTGCTGCGGCCACTTCGCCGACGCGGTGCTGCCCGGCACCTCGCCCCTCGTCTCGTTGATCACGACGGTGGCGGCCACGATCGCGCCGAACACCGCGCCGGGCAGGGCCTTGTCCATGAGGAGTTCGGTGACCTCCTCCGACAGCACGCAGGGCAGGCCCTCCGGCTCCTCGCCGTACGGCTCACTCAACGGGCAGGCCCGCCGCGCGGCGGCGCTCGATCAGGTCGGAGACCGCCGTGGTGGACAGCGTCCCGTCCAGGGCGGCCGCGGTCAGCCGCTCCCCTGCCGGGTCGGTGTCGAGCTGTGCCTCGCACCACCAGCGGCGCAGGACGCCCTCCGCCTGCTCGGGCGCGGCGGCCAGCAGCTCGCGGTAGAACTCCATGCGGCGCTCGCCCGACAGCGCGGCCGCGATGCCCTCGGCGTTACGCGGCACCCGCTCCGGCTCGTGCGGGTGGATCGGCTGTGCGGTCATCGCGTGCCCCTTTCAGTCTGCTCCGAGTCTGCCCCGCCGCGGTGGCCGCCGTCGACCAGCTGCGGGCGAACCGCGGCCCGGCAATGCTCAGCAGCACAGGGCGACGGGCCTACGGTGCCGACAGGGCGGTTTGCTCGGCCTTCTCCAGCCAGTCGCTGTACCAACGGGCGAAGGTCACCGGCTTCCCGTCGTCATCGAGGAGCGGCACGAGGTCGACGTCGTCCGCCCGGCCGTCGGACCAGATCGTGCCGCGGTGGCTGCCACTGATGATCAGCCACTCCCGTAGGGCACACCCCAGATGACAGATCACGATCGCACCGGCAGTGCGATCGGGAGCGAACATGACGGCATCCCACCGTTCGTCCCACGCCTCGATGGCGTCGTCGAAGTCCTCGATATCGTCGAAGTCCTCTTCCTCGGGACGTTGGGCAAGGAGGTCGTCGAGCAGCTTCGGGTCCGCGCCCTGGTCGGGAAACGGCTCGGCCAGCCTCGTCAGGTCGGCCAGGTCCGCGCCGTCGCCTTCCCAACGCCAGCGGCCTTGCACGCGCCGAACCGGGAACAGGCCGTACGCGGGGCCCGCGCCACCCGCGCCAACGTGGAGCAGGAAGGCCCGGTACTCCTCCGGTAGCCGCACCCCTATCTGAGCCTCGAGTTCAGCAAGCTCGCCTCTGGTGAGCGGCTCCTCCACGACCCACTTGTGCCCCAATCCCCCGAACACGTTGCCGCCCCCAGGCCCTGCGCCCGCCGCCTCGACCCGCTGACGTACGCCCGCCCACCACTGATCAGTCATGCGCAGACCGTACGTGCAGCCACCGACACCCGGGTTGCGGGTCTCTGCCATCGTTGAGCATCCCCGCACGGCCCAGAGACGGCCCGAGCGGGGGGTGCCGCGGGTGATGGCCGCTTCTCTGCACTTCACCGGTTCGGCTGATCTCCGGTCGCGCTGACTACAGCCCCGACGGCCACGAACCCCTTGGACCGCCCCGTCAAGGCTGTGATCCACTGCGCTCATGAGCTTGTCGGTAGATGTCTTCGTTGTTGGCGCGAATGGTGAGAGGCAGATACAGGATGTTCCGGACGGATGCGCCGACTCCGCGGGCTTCGAGAGCTGGCGCACTCGCGTGTGGGGCTCGCAAATGGTGCGGTCGCTAGGGGCCAGCTTCTTCCCGGTCCTGGCCGACGCCGACCTGCAGGTCGATCCCGAGCAGGTCCCAGCGCTCCTGCGCGAGTGCCTCCTGCTTCGCGAGAACCTGGAGAAGATCGTTGCAGGTATAGAACCCGTGCGGACGACCACGGATTACAGGGCCGCGATCTCCGACCGGTTGGCAATTATCGAGGATGCGGCGAGGCGAGGGCTCGCGATGGGAGGCGGAGTCCTCATCTGGTGACGTGAAACCAGCGGACCGTGGGCTGATCCCGACTGAGGTCGACGTTCGGTCTTGGGCGGGGCGGCCTGGCGGCGAGCACCGCTTTAGGAGTTCGATCCGGGCCCGCTCCGACTGCTGTCGGCAACTGGTGCGACGGCCGGACAGAGACGTTGGCGTACGCCTCCGTCCGGCGTCGTTGATGTCAGCCGTGGATGTCAGAGACCGTCTGATCCGTGGCTCTGCAGAGATCGGTCATTAAAGGTCATACAGGCTGCCGGGAGGCCCATGAGGGCCGGTGTGGGGTGCTGCCAGTTGCTGGGGTTGCTGTACTTCGCTGCTGTACAGCAACCTTTGACGCATGGACGTGAACGAGTTCTTATCCCAACCCTTGGTCGCACGCGTAGCGACCAACGGCCCTGAGGTCCGGCCGGTGTGGTTCCTCTGGGAGGACGGCGCGTTCTGGTGGCTCACCGGCTCGTACTCCCGACTGGAGCAGCTTCTCACCGAGGACTCGCGCGTCGCGCTGGTGATCGATACATGTGACCCGTCCGCGGGTGCAGTGTTCTCTGTGTCATGCCAAGGCGTGGCTGAGGTTGTGCCGCTCGACCGGGCCAAGGCAGTCCGGAAGTTGACCCGCTACCTCGGGCCTGAGGACCTGTGGCCAGTGCGCTTCTCCGCTCCGCTGGATGACCCTGCAACCAAGATGGTTCGGTTCGCACCCGATCGTCCGCCTCGACTGCACGATCGATCGTGGTAACAGCACAGACGGCCAAGCGCACGCTTTCCAACTGTGTTGGTGGGTGGCCTGGCTGTGTGCAGGGGCGTTCACCCGTGTTCATGGGCAGCCGGCCTACGGGAAAGGCCCGGCACACGGTCTCGGCTGAACGACGGTGCACGGGGCTGAATGAGAGGGAAACCGAGGCGGCCGCACTCCTCACCGCAGCACCGGAGACGGCCCGCGGCCGGCTGTCGAAGCCACCGTCATCCGTGGGAGCTAAGCCGCCTTGGGTCGCGCCGCACGCATGCCCGAGGCGGGCTCCTGTGCATCCTCGAGCGGGAAGGTCTCGTCTTCCCCGAAGGCCGGGGCCTGGAAGGGGTTGGTCGCCGGAGGCGGCGATGCTGTCGTGGAGTGGCGGGGTTGCCCTTCCAGGGCGGAGAACAGCGATGTCGGATCGATGAGAGGTCTCTCTTTCGTTACAGGTCCCTGACGGGGCCTGGTGTGCCGTGACCGGGCACAGCGGTCCTACAGCTTGGTCATCTTGGCGTACGGGCTCAAGATCCGCATTTGCGCCGAGCCGAAATCCACGAGCGCTGCGATTCCGTCCTCGATGCCGATCACCCGGCCGAGGCCGTACATGTCGTGTGTGACCTGGTCGCCCACGGCGAAGTGCTCGGGAGCCAGCGTGACCGGGGCCTCGAAGGGGCTGGTCGGCAGATGACGCTTCGATACAGCAGGCTTTGTCATGACCCAGTATGCGCCTACGGGTATCCCGTTCGCTGTGACCGTCGGCACAGATCCGGACGGCAACACCCGCTTTAGGAGAGAGGCGGGGGAGTGGGGGCGCTGACCTGGAGCTTCGATACCTGGTCAGGCCACCGAGAACTCGACCGCGAGACACCCCCGTTGACCGTGGCTGACCCTTGTATCTGGCACGCCTGTGGCACGGGCTGCCGCCTGAAGCTCCTCAGTCCGTCGGGATCAGGTGCGCCCAGACGGTGCCGAGCCTCTTGAGCAGGGCACGCTGCTCGTCGATCCAGCCGCGGTCCACTTCGAGGGAGAGGGCCAGCCTGGTGGTCTGCTGGTCTGCGATGGTGACCGTGATCCCATCGTGGTCGTCCTCCCGCCAATTCAGGCGGATGCCGATCTCGGCGACTCGCGCAGCCTCACGCCAGACGGCGTCGTGCCCCGCGGTGACCTCGTCCAATACGTGTGCCCAGCCGGCCAGGTCTCTTGGATCCACATAGGTGTCGAGGACACCGGCCACGAAATCGTTGTGGACCAGGAGTTGCCCCTTCACGTCCGGGATGCCCGGGGCATAGGAGTCGTTCAACTCGACCACAACACTGCCGCCGTACTTCCCGGTGATCCGCAGCAGTGCGAACCGCTCGGGCTCCTTCATGTCCCACCCCTGGGTGTTCGGTCCAGCGCTGATGCTGCGCACTCTAGACAGCACCACTGACGATGCCTGCCGCGCTCACCGTCTCAATGGATGACTCAAGACCTGTCTTCTTGCCCTGGGTCTTGCCGGGGATCTTGGTGACCTGCGTTTCCGCTGGTCCGGGCGGTGAGCCCGGGCACTTCAGCGGTCATCGTTGGTCGTTGTTGGCCACTGCCGAGCGGCCTCGGACGGCCCAGAGACGGCCCAGCTAGGGGCTCCTGGGCTACCCTCCACCTGCGGCACTCGGACTATCGGGGGGACCAGTTGGCCGGGCTCATACCTTGGATCGCGCCAACATTCGCGCTCGCCGGCGTGGCGGTCGGGGCCTTCCTCAATCCCCCCGCTCGTACGGCACCGGCCGGCCGGTGAACGCGTCCAGGAGGACACGGTCGCCGAGTGGCCGGTTCAGCTTCACCGTCACCTCCTCCAGCAGCAGGTCTGCGGTGCAGGGACCCTCCTTCGTCCCGACGACGGAAGCGGACAGCACCACGCTCCCGTCCGTCTCCAGCACGTCCACGACAGGACCGTCGTCGCAGGCCCCGTGGCCGGCGAGCACCGTGACGGACCGGCCGCCCCTCGCGGTCCTGACCAGCTGCAACGAGTCGCCGGACCCCTCCGCGACCGGCTTGACCGGCGGCGTGAGAGGCTTCGAGGGACGGACGGCGGCCAGCTTGAGCGGAGTGTCGTAGCCGTCCAGGGTGAAAAGCCAGGCCGGGACGGTCGCCGGGCCGCGGCTGGTGGCCAGGGTCATCTCACCCAGCTTCGCCCCGGTCACGGTCAAGTGTGGTCCGTCGTTGCCGCCGCGGGCTACTGCCTCATACGCCTGCCGCGCCTCCATCAGCGGCAACGCGAGCGAGCCCCCGCCCTCCCACTTCACCCGGCCGTTCTTCCCCGGCGCGACGGGGAGTTGGCCGCGCAGGACGAAGTTCTGGGCCTCGTAGGCCTGCTTGTCGGATATGTCATGGAAGGCGCCCTCGGGCAGGTCGACAGCCTCCCCGATCGGGTGGTAGCCCTTCCGCCAAGCCCGGGCGGCCTCGGAGCCGTCCCAGGCGTCGGCGACCTGACGAGCGCGGACCTCCGCCACCGGGCCGCAGCCAGTGAGGGTCCCGCCCGCTGCGGCGAACAGGGCGAGGACGACGAGCAGTTGGGCAGTGCGGGCCAGGGCGCCGGAGACGGCGGCCACAGTGGCTCGTATACGCATGCGTTCCCCAGGTGGAGAAAGGGGCCGGGCGCCGATCGTTCCTCGCAGTCCGTCTCAGCGCAGGGCCCAATGATCGTGGAGTCTGTTTGACTCACGTGATCAGATCCCTCACCGGTGGGGGCGGTTGTACGGAAATTTGAAGTTCTGGAAGCGGCCTGCCGCCGTGGCGGCGGCCACCTTGGACTTCCTGTCGACCAACTCCAAAGCGGCCCACGTGAGGGCGAGCACCACCACGCACCCCGCCGCCATCCTGACCGCCTCAGCCCACAACACCGGCCGGTCCCCGCTCACCACGACGCCTTCCACCCTCCCCCTCCGCGCCGTCATGGCAACGGCGTCGCACCGTGAGCCACACCCGTCCCTCCGCGCGCCATACCGGTCCCCGACACGATCAGCGCAGCGGCTCCGGAGCCGGCCGGTCGTCTCAGTATGCGGGAACCGACTGCTCGTTCACCTCGTCAAGTCCAACTGGTACTGGAGGAAGGTGCATATGAGGAAGCTGGTTGGTTCGCTCGGCAGTGGCCTGCTGGTCGTCGGGATCACCGCGGGGGTGTGGTGGAACTGGTTCCACGAGCCCTATGCCCTGGCCGACGCGCCCAAGGTCGACGTGACGGTGCGCGCGGAA
>NZ_JBEYTS010000061.1:0-40789 GCF_040643155.1 Streptomyces sp. NPDC047453
ACCACAGAGCTCGAATGGCTCCGGCATGAAGAGTGCTCACCTGCTGGCGGCTACGGACCGTAGTCTCTCTCACGGCCCGATGAATCCCATTAGGCAGAACGTGGTTACGCGATCTTCCAAACTGGGGCTCCAGGCATCGGACCGCCCCAGCCGGTCCGGCCGAAACCGTTGGGCCACTCCTGGCCGCCGGGGGGCGGCTCCCCCTCCGCCGCACCAGTACTCCCCGGATCGATACCGGTGACCAGCCAGTGCAGGAACGTCCCGCCGGGGGCGTCAGGGTCCTCGCAGAGCAGGACCAACTCCGACGTACCGTCCGGCACCGCCGACCAGGTCAGGGGTGGCGAGACGTCATCGCCCTCCCCGCTGTGGCGCCGAGGGATCGCCGCGTGGTCACCGAACGCCACGCTTCTGAGCTCAATTCCAGTCATACGCGCGGCCCTACCCGGAACAGCACGGCCGGCACCAGCCCAAGCAGGCCAAACACCCCATTTGGCCGAGTACGCCGACCAGCGCACCGGGAACTCGTAAGAGTGACCTGATTCGGAGCACACGATGCCGACGAGAATCCTGCTCGAGGGGCGCCCTGGCTCGGGCAAAACAACCGTTGTCCGCCGCTTGGCCGCCCTTCTGCGCACCCGTAGGGTTGTCGGCTTCACCACGGAGGAGATCCGGCACGGCGGTACCCGGAGCGGTTTCGCGCTGGAAACGCTTAAGGGCGCTCAGCGAGCCGTGCTCGCCCATGTCGACTTCCCGGGTCCACCGCGGGTGGGCCGGTACGGCGTCGATCTTGGTGTCATGGAGCGGCTCGCGCTGCCGCCACTCAGGTCAGCGGCAGCGCGAGCCGCTCATGGAGATCTCGTGCTGATCGACGAGCTCGGGCGTATGGAGCTGGCGTGCACCGCGTTCCAGGACACAGTCCGGTGCCTGTTCGAGTCCGACATCGACATCGTGGCCACAGTCCACGTGCACAGTGACCCGTTCACCGACGCCCTCAAGCAGCGCCCTGACGTCACCCTCGTCCAAGTGACCCTGGCCAGTCGGGATACCCTCCCCGAGGAACTGGCTGCCCGGCTTGGGGGGCCATGACGACCGTCACCTCGGCAGGGCCGTGGCTCCACCAGAGTTGCTCATCGGGCCGGTCCCACCAGTCGCACCGAAGTTGCGCATCGGGCCGACCGCACCAGTCGTCGGAAGAAGAGCGCTGGGGTGTCCCGAAGTTTCCGGACAGGGACCCAATAGGGTTGCCCTGAACAGGAAACGAGGAGACAGAAGTGGCGCCACCCAGCAAGCTGTTGACGAGCCTGGCCCACCATCCGGGGGAGTGAGGGGCTTCCAGTCGGGTTCGGAACTCAATGTCGAACACCGAGCCGGGCGCCACGCCGTCCGCGGCGGTGAGCCGGTCGCGCAGGAAGACGTAGCCGGGGTGGTCGGCGTCGTTGCGGACCTGGGAGAAGTAGCCAGCGTGCGGGGAATTCAGCTCGCTGTCGGCAATGATCATCGCGCCCCCGGGTCATCGCCCGCGGCCGAGCCCACTGGCAGCTCGTCAGCCTGTACCCGTTGTGGCGCGCGCTCACCGACGCCGTCCCGGACATCCGGCTCAACACCCCGCCGACCCGGCTCGCTGACGCGACTGATCCCCGGAGCACCCACGACCGCCTGTACCGGCGCACCATCGAGATCCGCGACGCGATCCTCACCCTCGCCGACCATGCGCCTCCGGAACTGCGCGGCCACGCCTACGACCACGCCACCGGGTGCGGCTCGTTCTGAGTGAGGGTGTCGTTATGCGGTGAAGGTGAATCTTTCCTGGTCACTGGCTGGGTAGAGACGTTGGTGTTCGGCGGCGACGTGATATTTCCAGTAGGTGTCGAGGTCGCCGTTGGCGGTGACGGCGCGGAGTTTGAGGACGGCTTCGGCGCCGTCGAGGTCCCAGCGGGCGCCGCTGATGTCGAGGCGGTCGGCGATCAGATGCCGCGCGGCTCCCTCGATGATCCCGGTAGCGATGGGCCAGCCGGCCTGAAGGGCCTGGTCGTAGCGGAGAAGCTCGCTCTTGGTGCGCAGGTAGCGGACGCACACATCGGCGCCGTGGCGTTGTTCTGCGGTCAGCTCTGCCTGGTCGGCTTGGGTGTGGAGGGCGTCGGCGACTTCGGCGGCGTCGCCGTGGAGGATCGCCAGGGCGTGGGTGGCGACCCAGTCCTCGGCGGCCTTGTCGCCCATGGTGTGAAAACACCACGCCGAGGACCACAGGTATTCCAGGACGTGGATGATGTCGATGACGATGTGCACATCGATGCCGCGAAGGCGGGCTTCGGCCTGGATCAGATCGAGTTGATGCCGGGCGCCGTCGACGAGTACCACCCATCAGCGGCGGTGCTCTCGGTCGCGGGCCTCGGCCTGGTCGAAGACCTGCTTGACGACGTGCTCGGCGTCGTGTTCGACCGGACCGCACAGCCACTTGCTCCGGGCGACCGGGCCGGGCCGCGGTGTGTAGTCACCGGATCGGCCACCAGGAGGGGCGATCACGTCGTGCGGGCGACGTGGTGCGGGTTCGGCGTCGTAGACCGCTCCAGAGTGGCCATGCGTTTCCGGGCGGTCTTTTCTCCGGTGGCGAGACGAGTACGGAAGGTATGTTGCCGCCTGGTGGCGGCCTGCCGGGTGGCCTCCCGCAGGGCCTCGGGCCGCATGACGATTCCTTTGCCGTCGACCGAGAGGACCAACACCTTGGAGGTGGTGCACGGTTCGACGACCCGCGCGTCATAGAAGGCGTCGATGTCCTGAGCGGAATCGACGAGCAGGCTGGCGAGTTGGCGTTTGCCGAGCACCGGGCCGCATCGGCGACAGATTGCCCCTCGCGCCGTGTCGTAGGACATGTGCGTCGCCTCCTGCACGGCCAGGCGGGCCAGACGGTGGGAATGCCGGCCCCTGGGCAGGGACAGGGAAGCGTCGGCCGGGTGCACGTTGGCCGCCTCCAGACACCGCCGGCGCCAGCTCAAGGCCCGCACCTCGAGCGCGCCGCGTCGTGCCGCACCGCGCGCCGCGGACCCGGTCAAGGCCACCGCACCGTCTCCCCCGGACCGTCTGCCGATCGAGACCATCGACAAGCTGGCCGCCATCGCCCGGGACGTCCTCAAGGACGCGGCGCGCAGCGGCGGCTCACTTCTGACGTGGGGTGACCTGCGGCTGCGGATGGCGGGCGGGCTGCCGCACCTGCACCCGGACGACCAAGGTGAACTCCTGGTCGCCGTCGACCGGGAGACACCGGTCGGTGAACCGCTGCTGTCCACACTCGTCGCGAGCTCGGACGCCTCGTTGCACTGGCTCTACCGCCACGTCCGCTTCAGCCTCGGCCGCGAATGCATACCCGAACCAGACCTTCCCGCCCACTGGGCCACCGAAGTCCTGCGCCTGCGCCAAACCTGGCGCCACCGCTGACTGCCGCACTCAGTGAACGGCGTCCGGGCCCAGTCGGCCCGCCGTTCAGCTCGGTCGCGGACATCCGCCGGCCCCGGCTCGCTGCACTGGTACGCCACGACTGCACGCGGCTACGGGTAGACACTGAGCTCGTAGTGGGACACCCCGGCGTACACGGTCACGGTGCCGTCGTCGTGCATCTCGCCCCAGGGGCGCTCCGGGAGTGAGATGTCCAGGAAGCTGCCGGAGCAGCCCTCGCAGCAGTCGAAATGGTCCTGCCACGCTGTCACGTCCGCTTCGGTGCTTGGGTTGCGCATCGTATGGACGTCGTGACCGCTGCACTCGTCGTTCGGGCACGGTGCGCCGTGGCCACAGTCCGCGGTGCCGCACGGGCAGGGACGGTCGCACCCGGCCGGTTCCCAGTCCTGGGTGATCACGGCGCGTTCTCCGGGGTGACTTCCTATCCGCTGTCAGGGCTGTCACGACGTCCTGCCGGGACGCCCCGGTCGCTTTCTGCACGGCGTCCGTGAGCGCGACCACGTGGCCGAGGTCGGGATCAGTGCCCGAAAGCCATACGGTCGGTGAGCCGGACGAGTCGGCTTCGTTGCGGTACAGCCTCGCGAAGAAGGAACGCGTCCCCGTGTCGTATCCCCAGTCGCTGCCTCGCTCCCAGCCGCGAAGCGGCAGAGCGAGGGTGAAGCCTCCGCGACGAACTTGTCGCGAAGGCCGGCGGCGAGGAAAAGGTGGTCGAGGCGCGGCAGCGCAACCAGGCGTACATCGACGGGCTCCGACCGGCGGAACGCCGCCGTACCGTGCGCTGGAGAGGGAGTCTCTTCTGCCGGGAGGATGCCGTGGCTGATCGTCTGTGCCGCACCTACAGGAATTGAGTGGTAGCCGCTCTGATGCCTGGCGCTGCCGCCCTACGCCGGTCGGGAGACGTCGCGGACGGTGTTGCGAAGCGTCCCGAGTTTGCTGACTTCGACTTCGACGACGTCACCGTCGACGATGAATCCCGGCGGCTCCATGAAGAGCCCGACACCGCCCGGCGTGCCGGTGACGATGACGTCGCCGGGGGAGAGCGGCGTGAACGCGGTGACGTACTCGATGATCGACGGAATGTCGTTGATCAGGTCGGCGACCTTGCCGCGCTGGCGTACCTCACCGTTGACCCGGGTCGTCAGCTCGAGTTCGGTGACATCGCCGACCTCGTCGGCTGTTACCAGACAAGGACCGAAGCCACCGGTCCCCGGCCATGTCTTGCCGGGCAGCCACTGACTGGCGGCACGCTGCCAGTCGCGCACCGAGAAGTCGTTGTACACGGCATAGCCGGCGACGCGGTCGTAGGCCTCGGCCTTGGAGACCTGATGCGCGGGCTTGGAGATGACCAGAGCCACCTCGCCCTCGTAGTCGAACTGCGCGGAGTCCGCGGGCTTGAGGGCGTCCTCGCCATGCCCCATCTGGCTGTCGGCGTAGCGGGCGAAGACGACCGGGGCCTGAGGAGCCGCCTTGCCTATCTCCTCTTGGTGGGTGCGGTAGTTGACCCCGATGCAGATGATCTTGCCGGGTTCCGGGATGACCGGAGCGAGCCGCACATCACTGAGCGCCACTGGGCGATCGGTGTAGTGCGCCAAGGAATCGAGGGCGTCGGCTGCGATGGCCTCAGCGAGTGAAGGGGCTGTCGGGGTCGCGTCATAGACGGTCTCGGCGTCGAGACGCCCCCAGGCGATGCTGTGGTCGGCGCGGTAGTAGCTGACGAACTTGCTCATCGGGTGCTCCTGTTCAGTGGTGGGCGGGAGTGCGGGATTGCGGAGTACGGATCAGTGCGTCGGGAGCGGTCGTCGATGAAGGCGCGCAGGCGCTCGACGACGCGTTGCTCGCCGGCGGAGTCGAATACCGCCGCGACGTAGCGGTCGGGACGTACCGCGACGAAGACCGGAAGGGTGCCGGCGCCGGAGGTGAGCACTGCGGTGGTCTCGGTGACCATGCCGTCGATCGGCTCGCCGCCCGGTGCGCGGACGCACAGCCGGTTCGCGCCGATTGCGTCCCAGTACGCATCGACCGCCGCGTCGGGCGGACCTCCGATCTGCAGCAGCGCCCACCCGCGCCCGAGGTGGGCGTCGAGTCCGCGTTCGGCACCGGTGGCGTCGCGTACGACCGGTTGGCTCAGGGCGCGGCCGACGGTCACGGTGTCGAGGGTGACGCCGTGGGCTGCGACGGCCACTCCGGCGGTGTAGTCGGGTGGTGCGATGAAGCGCATGTTGGCGAGGAATTCACGTACGCGGGGGATCAGGCTGACCGTGCGGACGACGGTGTCGCGTACGCGCGTGACCACCGGGTGGGTCGCCATGACGACTGTGCCGATGCGGCGCGAGACAGTCACCATCGCGGCTCCGTGGGTGCGGCGCTCGACCTCGTACGAGTCCAGCAGCCGCTCGGTCGCGCCGCCGGTGATCGCCTCGGTCAGCTTCCAGGTGAGGTTGGTCGCGTCGCGGATACCGGCGTTCAGGCCCTGGCCCGCGAACGGCGGCATCAGGTGCGCGGCGTCGCCGACGAGGAACGTGCGCCCCGCACGGTACGTTCGCGCGACACGCTGGTGCGCGATGTACACGACCGCGCGGCGCACGTCATCCGGCGTCAGCTCGGCCCGGAAGCGCGGCACGACCAGCTCGCGGATCCGCTCCGGCGTCGTCATCTCATCGGGGTCCTCGTCGTCGAAGAGCATGAACTCGATCCGCAGGCGTCCCTTGACGCCGGGCACGAGCACGTACGGTCGCTCCCCGTCGCCGTGGAATTCGGCGAACGGGTCCCGGGTGCGCGGCTCGTTGTGCAGATCGACGACGATCCACCGCTGCGGTTGGGTGGTACCGGCCAGATCGATCCCGACCGCCCGGCGGGTGAGGCTGCGTCCGCCGTCGGCGCCGATCAGCCAGTCGGCGGTCAGAGTCTGCGTCTTCTCTCCGATGGTCACGGTCACGCTGATTCCGTCGCTGTCCTGCGTGATCGCGGTCGCCTCGGCGTCGCGGAGGAACTCGAGCCTCTCGTGCGATGCTGCTCGCTCCCACAGCAGTCGCTCCAGGATCGGCTGGTCGAACTGGGTCTTGGCGGGATGCCCCAGACGCGACGCGACCGGTCTCGCCTCGAGCAGGAGGCGGTTCCCGAGCCCGAAGTAGCGACTGCCGGTGTCGAGCAGGGACTCGGCCTTGAGCGCGTCGGCCACACCGAGCTGCTCAAGGGTGCGGAACGACTCGTCCTGGAGGCTGATGGCGCGAGGCAGGTCGCCCGGCTCAATCTCCTTCTCCACGAGCGTCGTGCGCACCCCCGCATCGGCGAGCAGGAGAGCGGCGACGAGCCCGATCGGACCGGCACCCACCACGAGCACGTCACGCCGTGCGGTCACGACGTCGCCTCCGGTCGTGGGCGGAGCGTGAAGTCGGTGTCGAAGTCGGCGCCCCGTGTCAGCTTCCAGTACTCGAGATGGCTGTACGGCCATACCTGCGAGACCCGGCCGCGGGAGTTCTTGTACCAGGTGCGTACCTGCGGCTGCCCCCATGCACGCTCGGCATTGCCCTGGTCGATCCACGCGAGGAAGCGGTCCAGGGGCTCCTGCTTGACCTCGAGCGACGCCGCCCGGCGGCGCAGCATCTGGTGGATCGCCTCGGTGGTGAACTCGACCCCGCACTCGATCATGAAGTGGAACTGGCCGTGCACCACGTAGTTCGTGTTGGGCCCCTGGATGAGGAAGAGATTCGGGAAGCCGGGCACGGAGATACCGGCCCAGGCCGTCGCATCACCGTTCCAGTGCTCCTTGAGTGTCTGCCCGGACGGCCCGGTGACCACGATCGGGTCGAGGTAGTCGGACGCCTTGAACCCGGTCGCGTAGATCACGGCGTCGACCGGGTGCCGCTCGCCGTCGGCAGTGACGATGCCGTCGGACGTGAACCGCTCGATCGGTGAGGTGACGAGCTCGGCGTGCTCCCGGTGCAGTGCGCGCGCCCACACGCCGTTGTCGCGGAGCATGCGCTTGCCGCCGGGGGGATACGCGGGCACGACGACATCGAGCATGTCGGGACGGTCCGCCCACTGCTCGCGCATGATTGCGGTGAGTGCCTCACGCACCCGCAGGTTGGTTGCCGATACCGAGTCGGTGCGGTCCCACTCCGGATCGACCTTGACGGTGTGCAGCCGTCCCGTGCGCGCACCCCAGAACGCCTGGAAGCGGCACCACTGCCCGTAGTGCGGGACGTGCTCGCTGAGCCAGGCGAGGGCCGGCGGTGTCGGGTCGTGGTAGTTCGGGGCAGGAACCGTCCACGGTCCGGACCGCTGGAAGACATCGAGGTGGGCGACGCGGTCGATGATGCTCGGGACGATTTGGTAGGCGCTGGCGCCGGTGCCGACCACCGCGACGCGCTTCCCGGTCAGGTCCACGTCGTGGTCCCACCGCGCGGAGTGCATCTGCACGCCGCCGAAGTCGTCCTGTCCGGGGATCTCCGGGATGCTCGGCTTCTCCAGCTGCCCGGTCGCGGCGACGACGGCGTGGAACCGCCGGTACTGCTCGACGCCGTCGCGCCGTACGATGACCTCCCAGGTGGCCGATGCTTCGTCCCAGGTCATCGAGATGACCTCGGTGTTGAACTCGATGTGCTCGCGCAGCTTGGCGCGATCGACGATCTCGACGGCGTACGCCTCGATCTCCGCGCCCTCGGCGTACGCGTTGGGCCAGTCGGCCCGCTGCGCGAAGGAGAAGCTGTAGCCGAAGGTCGGGGTGTCGAGGCGTACGCCGGGGTAGGTGTTGGCCAACCAGGTGCCGCCGACCTCGGGGTGCTTCTCGAACGCGACGAGCCGTACGCCCGCCTGCTTGAGCCGGTACATCGCTGCGATGCCGCTCATCCCGGTGCCGATGACCGCGACTTCGAAGTCGCGGTCGGGTGCGACCTCGTCGATGTGCCAGGTCGGTGCTCCCGGACGCTGCGCGACCAGGTCGAGTTCGTGCATCATCAGTGCCGCATCCTCGGCACTTGCGCCGCCCGTGATGAAGTCGACAATGGTGCGTGCTTCCTCGGGCTCCAGCAGACGGGGCCGGGTGAGCTCCTCATCGCGGACGCGTTTGAGCGCGGACAGCGCGAGTTCACGCGCCCGCGCCTGCGCGGCCCCGCTCATGCCGCCGTGCGCAGGCGGGGTCGTGTCGACGGGAGGAAGCGGGGGGCGCAGCTCCGCCGGGATCAGCGTGTGATCTCCGGTCAGAGCTGCCAGCGCCGTGAGCAGCGACGGCAGGTCGGCCTCTGCAACGATGCGTTCGAGGAAGGTGTCGTCCTCCGTGATGGGCGTGTACTCGTCGCGCCAGTACACGTCGTCGATCTGGGCGACCTCGCTCGCGTCGGTCATCAGCCCTCCGTCGTGTTCGGGGTTCTCTCGGGGATATGCCGGGATCACGCGATGCAGGCGGCCTCGAAGACCTTGCCGAGTACGTCGTCGAGTTCTTGGGCGAGGCACTCGGCGGCGATCACATGGTCGGGGCGGATGATGACGGCGCCGACCGGGCGTGCGTCGAACCAGGCCTGCAGGCTCGACTCGCCGCCGAGGTCGCCGATGACGGTGACGCCGGCAGTGGCCTGCTTGCGGGCCCACGGCAGCTGCGCCTTCGGCACCACCTGCACGAGGCGGGCGCCGAGGCGATCGAGCACGGCGAGTCGCTCCGCCGACAGGAAGGCCGTCGGGTCGTTGTTCCAGGTGATCACTCGCCAGCCCTGCCCGGTGGCGTCGTCGAGCAGCATCTCCGCGCCGTCCGCGTCGGTGGCCCGCGGCTGCGGGAAGATCGAGCCGGCGAGACGCGGTACGTCGCGGGCCGGCAGCGTCTTGAACTCCGGCAGCGGCGTGTGCACCACGACGCCCTGGTCGAACTTCGGCTGGGGCTTGAACGCCTGCCGCTTCTGCGCCTCCCGCTCCTCGGAAGTGCGGTTGGCCGCGATCCGGTCGCGCTCGGCGGCCTTGACCGGATCGTGGTCGGTCATCTCCTTCGCCATCCCGAGGGAGACGGCCACCATCTGCGTGACGTGGCCGAGCCGTTCGGTCTCGTACGTGTCCAGCAGCCCGTCGGCCGACAGGCCCTTGACGACGGTGGCCAGCTTCCAGCCGAGGTTGAAGGCGTCACGGATCCCCGAGTTCCAGCCCTGGCCGCCGACGACCGGCATGACATGGGCGGCGTCGCCGGCGAGGAAGATCCGCCCGTGCCGGAACCGCCCCGCGATGCGGGCGTGGTGCCGGTAGACGCGCCGCCGGATGATGTCGAGCTTGGTCGGGTCCGGCACGTGCGGTGCCAGCAGGTCGAAGATGTACGCGTCATCGTCGACGACGTCGGCGGTCTCGTCCTCGAAGAGCGTGAACTCCCAGCGCCGGATGCCGTGCGGCAGTGCGATGGAGGCGTAGCTGCGGGCCGGATCCCCGCCGAAAACGGCGTGCGGTGTGCCGATCGGGTCGTTGGCGACGTCGATCACGATGCCGTCGCTCGGCCGTGTCTCGCCCTCGAACGAGATGCCCAGGCGCTTGCGGGTGGGCGAGGCCCCGCCCTCGGCGGCGACCACGTACCGCGCACGCACCGTGCCGCCGTCCGCGAGGGTGGCGACCACGCCGTCCGCGTCCTCGACCAGGTCGGTGACCTCGGCACCGAACCGTGCGGTGGCGTTCGGGAAGCGTTCCAGGCCGGCGAGCAGCACCTGGTCGACCAGCGGCTGCACGAAGCCGTTGCGGCGCGGCCAGCCGAACTCGCGCGTCGTCGGGTTCACTTCGGAGAGGATCATGCGGTCCCCGTTGACCATGTAGATCTTCTGGTCGGGGATGGTGTGGGGAAGCACCTCGTCGACCAGGCCCGCGGTCTGCATCGCGCGCAGTGCCTCGTCGTCGATGCCCACGGCCCGCGGGTAGTCGATGAGCTCGTGCTCCCGCTCGACGACCAGGACGTCGACGCCCTGCTGCCCGAGCAGGTTGGCCAGGGTCAGGCCGACGGGGCCCGCACCGACGACGAGGACGTCGCAAGCGGTGGTCATGAATTGCTCCCAGTGGATCGTGCCGAGTTCAGCCCGGCGATGGTGTCGCCGAACGCGCGGTTCAGCAGGACGAGATCGATGCCGAGGCCCACGTAGTCGACAAGGCCGTCGGCGAACAGGCCGGCTGCGTACTCCGGCCGGCCGGAGTAGATGCCGAGGGTGACGCCGTGCGCGGTCGTCACCTCGCGCAGGTACGCGATCGCCTCGCGCACGGGGCCGTCCTCCCAGTCGCCGCGTCCGGGCAGACCGTAGGAGACGGCCAGGTCGGCCGGCCCGATGTAGACGGAGTCCAGGCCCGGGGTCGAGACGATCTCTTCGGCACGGTCGACGCCGGCCTTCGTCTCGATCTGGGCGATGGCGGACACCGCGCGGTTGCCGGCCTCGGTGTACGAGTCGCCGGGGTACAGCGCCGGCCTGGACGGACCCAGGCTGCGGTTCCCGACCGGCGGGTACTTGGTGGCGGCGACCAGAGCCTCGGTCTGGGACCGGGACTCGACGGTGGGCGCGACGATGCCGCGGGCCCCGCTGTCGAGCAGCCGCAGGATGGGGGCGGGATCCAGCGAGCCCACGCGCGCGTACGCGTAGGCGTTGTTCCGCGGAATCGAGCGCAGGATCCCGCATGCCGCCTCAAGCCCCAGCTCGCCGTGCTGGAGGTCGAGGACCACCCCGTCGTAGCCGGCTGCCGCTGCCCACTCGGGCATCGAGAACGAGGGGACCGACTGGTGGTACAGGACGGGGTTGGCGCCGCCGGGCGCTGCCTGCTTCACTGCGCCGACCCTTCCCGCCCGGCCAGCCGCGCGGCGTGCGCCGCGGCCGCCTTGCCGCCGAAGACCGGCACGATCTCGCGGCGGGCGAACCGCCATTGCCCGTCGACCTTCCGGTACCGCTCGCGGAACTCGCCGACCGAAGCGGGCTGCGTCTGCGGCTCGTTGGTGTCACGGAACGTCAGGTACTGCACCGTTCCCTCGACCTCCTCGCCGTCCCATACGAGGCGGATCCCGCCGATGAAGTGCCGGCCGACGATGTCGGTCTGCTTGGCGCGCTTGGCACCCCAGACCTTCAAGGCCTCGCGGTCCATGTCGCCCATCGGGCCGACCGAGACGCCGTCCTCGGTGTACAGCTCCCAGGTGGTGTCCGCCTGGTTGTGGTCGAGGCGGTAGAGCATCTCGGCGACGAGCTGCTCGATCTCGACGCGGGTGGTCGCGTCGACGGGCCGGTAGTCGCTCATGTTCAGCCTTTCGAATCCGCGGTCGCGACGACGCGACCGAGTCCGGTGATGGTGGCGACGCACTCGACGTCGGCGGGCCACGGCTCGATGTAGCCGATGGACCCGGACAGCAGCACCTCGCCGGCGCGCAGCGGCTCGCCGGTGCGGATCGCGGTCTCGGCCAGCCAGATCACCGCGTTGACCGGGTCCTCGAGCACGTTGCTGCCGACGCCCCGGGTGATCTCGGTGTCGCCGCCCGTGATGACCATCTCCACCTTGGTCAGGTCGACTTCGCCGTACGGGTGCTGCTCCTCGCCGAGGACGATGCCGCTGCAGCCGGCGTTGTCGGCGATGGTGTCGACGATCTGCCCGACCGATCCGTCGTAGCGGAAGTCGACGACCTCGAACGCGGGGGTCACGTAGTCGATCGCGGCCTCGACGGCCTCGCGTGTGGCCTCGAGGATGTCGCTCTTCAGCACGAACGCGACCTCGGCCTCGATCAGCAGGTGGTTGTACCTGGACAGCGGAAGGTGCGTTCCCGAGGCGTGCACCATGTCGTCGTGGATGATGCCGTAGTCGGGCTCGTCGATGCCCACGCGCTGCTGTACGAGGGGGTTGGTCAGGCCGACCTTGCGGCCCACCCGCTTCACGCCCAGCTCGCGCTCGCGGAGGGCGGCGAACTCGGCGGAGATCGCGTAGGCCGTGTCGAGATCGCGCTCGGGGAGCCGGGGGCTCACGTACGGCACGGTGTACACGTCGCGCTTCGCTTCGAACAGCTCGCGCGCGATCCGGTTGATGGTGTCCTGGGTGACGCTCACTCCGGTCCTTTCCTCAGGTATGCGTCTTCAGGAAGGCGACCGCCGCGGCGTTGAACTCCGCGGCGCCCTCCCACTGCGGCCAGTGCGCGGCGCCGCGGATCAGCAGGTATTCGCCGTCCGGGATCAGTCCGCACAGGCGCTTACCCTCGGCCTCGTCGCCGGTCGGCTCGTTGTCGGTCCAGACCATCAGGGCCGGGACCGGGACCGCGGCGAAGTCGTCGTCCGTGACCCGGTTGCGCCAGCGCCGCTCCGGCTCCCGCAGGGCGGACACGTGCGCCATGCTGAACCCGTCGCGGGCATAGATCGCCTGGCGGACGCGTACGAGCTCGTCGGTGATCTTCTCCGGATCGTGGATGACGACCTGCAGGCGCTTCTTCACGTTGTCGAAGGTCGGCTCGCTCACCGCCTGGGTGCTCACCGACTGGGTCCTGTCCAGCTGCGGTTCGCTGATCATCCGCCCGCCCGGTGCGGACAGGATCACCGTGTGCAGCCGGTCGGGGTGGATCGGTGCGAACTTCAGCGCGAGCCAGCCGCCGAGCGACTCACCGGCGAGGTGCACGCGCTGAAGTGCCATTGCGTCGAGCAGGGCGAGCAGGTGCTCCTCGTAGTCGCGGATCTCCAGGGGATGGTCGGACAGCGAGGTGTACCCGTGGCCCGGGTAGTCGTAGCCGACCACCCGGAAGCCCGCCTCGACGAACGCGCGGATGTTCTGCGTCCACGCCTCGATGTGGCCGCTGGTGCCGTTGGCGAGCACGACCGTCTGCGCCTCGGGGCCCGCTCCGGCGAAGTCGAGCACCCGGGTGCGGTAGCCGCCCGCGTCCACGTACCGCAGCGTGTGCTCCAGGTCCGCGATCTCTTCCCACAAGGTCGCGAAGTGCGTCTTTCCCGCCTGGCTCATGCGGTCACCGCCGCCTGGATCGCAAAGCCGGCGCCCCACTTCTCGACCGCCCAGTAGTGGTCGACGGAAAGGCGGTAGGGGCCGGCGGTCGACAGCGCCGCGTAGGCGGCGATCCAGCTGCGCATCTCGTGCGCGGCCGAGCCGCCCTCCGCCATGAACCAGCCGTTCTCCCAGCCGTCGACCGGGCTCAGGTCGCCGGAGCGGAGCACATCGAGTACGAGCGTGTCCCACTCCTCGTTCAGCGGGTCGCTCGGCGCCTTGCCGTCGGCGATCGCCTGGATGCCCTTGACGATCATCTGCTCACGCTCGTGCCGCTCCTCGGGTGAGGGCGCGTACGAGACCAGGCGCTCGTGCACGGTGCCGGGGGCACCGTCCCAGCGCGGGATCGGCGGGCTGTGGGAGATGCCGCCCGAGGCGAGGAACAGCACCTTCTTGTCCATGGCCTGGGCGGCCCGGCCGAACGCCTCGCCCATCAGGCGCACTCGCTGCATGGGGGAGAGCGGCAGGCCGATCGAGTTCACGAACACCGGCACGATCGGCTGAGTGAAGCCCTTCCCGAACACGAAGTCGAGCGGCTGGACCACGCCGTGGTCGACCGTCATCTGCTCGCTGCGCCCGATGTCGATGCCCTCACCCAGCACTGCCGCGTGGAAGGCCCGGGCGGCGTCGCCGTCGACGGGGAGCGGCCCCGCGGTGGTGCCGTAGTCACCGATGCCCTCGGCGACCGCACCGATCACCCACGGGGTGATCAGAGAGTAGAGCTGGCCATTGAAGTGGTCGGGCCCGAACACCACGACCAGGTCGGGGTCGTACTCGGCGACGAACCCCTTGACCTCGTCGATGGCGGCATTGATCTCGGCGAATGTCTCCCCGCCCGGGTCGACATTGCCGAAGGACGGCGCATGGGAGAGCGCTGCGACAGCCAGCGGCATGGGTGGCTCTCTTTCTCGAGAGTGGCGGATTTCTCGGAGTGGATTTCTCGGAGTGGTGAACGGCTGCTATGCGGACGTACCGGCGAGCACGCGCTGAGCGGCATCCGGTGCGTCGGAGCGGCGCAGGCCCAGGTGCAGGGCCAGGACGCAGAGGCCGGCGACGAGCATGGGCAGCGCGAAGACGGTGAAGGCCGCCCCCATCCCCATGCCGGCGTCGAAGGCCGCGCCGCCGACGATCGGCGCCGCGATGCCGCCGAATCGGCCGACGCCGATGACGACACCGAAACCGGTCGAGCGGGCCAGCGTCGGGTACAGCGTCGGGACGATCGCGTAGAAGGCGGCGGTGCCCGCGCAGACGAAGAACGACGCCAGGAACAGGGTCCACCAGGCGGTCGGCATCCCCGGGCCGGCGATGCCGAACAGCGACAGGGTGGCGGTGGCCAGGACCAGGAAGACCGGGGTGAGGAAGCGGACGTTGAACTTGCCGCCGAGGTAGCCGAAGAGCACGTTGCCGAGGATGCCGCCGACGCTGAAGGCGGTGACGAGCTGCGGGGCGAGCGCCGGGTTGTGATGGGCGTCCGCGACGGTGCTCGGCGCCCAATTCGTCATGAAGTAGAAGCTGAGCATGTACGCGACGTACCCGACGATCATCAGCAGCGTGAAGAAGCCGGTCCGGCCGGTGAACACGGTGCGCAGCGTGCCCTTCGCCCTGACGCTCGTCGAGTCCGACTCCGGGAGCGCTTCGAGCGCGGGGCGGTGCATCTTCGTCAGGAGCGCGTTGAGCCGCCGCAGGGAGTCCGTGCGTCGGCCCTCGGAGAGCCAGGCGAGCGATTCGGGGAGGAAGGCGAACGTGGCGGCCGCGGCGATCGCGCTCAGGGCGAACCCGACCCACCAGCCGAACTGCCAGCCGCGCGCACCCAGCATCGGGCCCACGATCAGGGAGCCGAGCAGCCCGCCGATGTTGATCGCGGCGGCGTATATGGCCATCACCAGTGAGTACACGCGCCTGCCCGTGTACTCGGCGAGGATGACGCCGACCACCGCCACCAGGGAGCCGATGCCGACGCCGGTGACGATGCGGCTGACGACGAGGGGGCCGGTGCCGGTCTCCGGCGTGGCGAACGGGCCGATGAGCATGCCGATCGCGATGGTGACCGTGGAGATGACGCCCATCTTGCGTCGGCCGACGCGGTCGGCGAGCGGCGCGACGATGATCGAGCCGACGAGCATGCCGATCAGGGCTCCGGACATGACGAGTCCGAGCTGGGCCTTCGACACCCCGAAGCCCTGCCCAATGTACGGGGCGGCGAACGAGGTGAGCGAGACGTCATAGCCATCGAGCACGACAAGGGCGATCGCGATGACGACGGCGCGGATCTGCAGTCCGCTCATCTTCCCTTGAACGACTTCGTCGGTGACCTTCATGGGCGGCCTCTCTGCGTCGCGGATCGCGCGGACCGGCGTCATTGCCGTCCGCGGAGTCGGGGGGCCGCATCCTGGTCTGCGGCCACCACGAGAACCTAGAATCTGGGTTCTAGGTTCTAGGTTGGGGGTTACAGTGACCGGCGAACACGGTCGGCGTCAAGGGTCGATGTGAGATTTGGTAGAACTGCAGTCCGGAGCAGTGAGGGGGATTGATGGCCGCGAAACGGAAGGCTCACCGGGCTTCCGAGGGGTCCAAGCAGGCGATTCTCGAGGCCGTGCTGTCGCGGGCGGTCGAGGCCGGGTACGAGGGCACCACCATGGCCGATGTCGCACGCGCGTCCGGTCTGCCGATCGGATCGGTCTACTGGCACTTCCAGAACAAGGAGCAACTCTTCGTCGAGTTGCTCGACTACTGCTTCGAGCTCTGGAAGCAGGCCAACGCGTCCGTCGGTGGCATGCGCGAGCTGCTACGACACACCATCGGCCAGTCGGCGGCAGCCTCCGCCAGCCTGGCCGAGCCGGCCGCTGCGTTCTGGAGCATCGGCCTCGTCTTCGCGTTCGAGCGGCGCCTGGAGGACAACCTCGCGCGGCAGCGGTACCTCGCCATCCGCAAGGAGATGTTCCAGTTCGTCACCTCCCAACTGCGGGTCTCGTACCCGGAGGTACCGGAGGGTGTCGCGGCAGAGCTGGCGCACGACATGGCCGTCATGGGGCGCGCGCTCACCGACGGCTTCCGCGTGGCCGCGGCCGCCGGCGACGACACCGACTTCACCCGGTACGCCGAGCTGGCTGCCGACGCGCTCGAGTCCCTGGTCGCCACCCGCCTGAAGGAGTACACGCATGCCTGAGACCCCCTCGCCCGCATCCGAGAAGGTCGCGATCGTCGTCGGTGGCGGATCCGGAATCGGCGCCGCGTGCGTGCGGGAGTTCGCCGCGAACGGCTACCGGGTGGTCGCGATGTCGCCGTCCGGTCGGGCCCGAGCCCTGGCCGAATCGCTCGGTGGCGCTGGGCTGGACGGCTCGAACACCAGCATCAAGGACCTACGGGCGTGCGTCGACCTCGCGATGTCGCAGTACGGCCGGATCGACGCGGTCGTCAACAGCAGCGGTCACGCGGCACGCGGCCCGGTGCTCGAGATCACGGACGAGCAATGGTCCCAGGGCGTCGACCTCTACCTGCTGAACGTCGTGCGCATGGCCCGCCTCGTGACGCCCCACCTGGTCGCCTCCGGCGGCGGCGCGATCGTCAACATCTCCACCGCAGGCGTCTTCGAGCCCGGCCCGATGTTCCCCGTGTCAGTGACGATGCGAGCGGCGCTGGCCTCCTTCACCAAGCTGTACGCCAACGAGTACGGCCCGCAGGGCGTCCGAATGAACAACGTCCTCACCGGGCTGACCAAGGACGACCCCAGCGTGGTCCCGGCCGAGTGGACGAGCGGCATCCCGCTGCGCCGAGCGCAGAGCACCGCGGAGGCCGCTAGGATCGTACGCTTCCTGGCCGGCGATGAGTCGGCCTATATGACCGGACAGAACATCCGCGTTGACGGTGGAGAGACCAAGTCGGTCTGAGGCGCATCGGCAGGCTTTCCGCCACCGTACCTTGTATGCTGCCCGGGCTGGGCGGCGGGAAGGGCCAACTGCACTCATGACGGCGCCCGTCCGGCCCGCGAGAGCCTGGCCCCATGTCAGGTGATCATCGGCTGCGGCTCGTGCGGGCGCCCGATGACCACCCGCTATCACCGCAGCGGACAGGCGGCCTACGAGTGCTCCGGATCGAAGGCCGACCACCAGGGCACAACGACCTGCCGGTCCATCAGGGCGGACGTCGTCGATGACGCGGTGGCCGCACGCCTGCTTGCCCAGTCGCCCTCGCGGCAGCGGACGAGGTCACCACCCGCCACACCCGCTCACACCGGTCGGCCGAGCTGGCGGTAGAACGCGCCCGCTACGAGGCAGACCGCGCCGAGCGGGCGTTCACAGCGGTCGATCCCGGCAGCCGGCCCGGCGCCCAGACGCTGGAGAGCCGGTGGGAGGCCAGGCTCACCGCCCTGGCCCAGGCCGAGGCGGCCTCACGGCGGCGCGTGAGTCCCGCCCGTCGCTGCCCGACCGAGACGGCCTGCTGGCTCTGGCCACCGATCTGCCCCGCCTCTGGCACGCGGCCGATAGCGGACGAAGACAGGAAACGCATGGGCGGCCGGAGCCGGTAGTGATGCCGGCCGCCGCCCTCGGCCGGTTTCAGCAGGGCGGCGAAGCGGCGTAAGACAGATGCACGGGCGCGCCGGATTCGACCTCCTCCGCCACCGCATACTCCTGCCCTGACGGACACCCAACGTCACCACCGACTACGGACCAGACCCCTTCAGGTCGACACTGCCCCATCACCCGCACAGTCGAGACCGAGCAGGTTCAGGGCAGCGGCTCCGACGGTGCTCTCGGAATCGCTCAGGTCGACGGCGACGGAGAAGTGGTCGCGGTCAGGGACGGACGCGTAGCGGGCCCGTCCGCCACAGGCCGCCCAGGTGTCGGCGATCCCGCGGGTCTGCCGAATGAACTCCTCGGACTCCAGGGCGCCGTGACAGGCCACCAGCGGGGCTTTCGGGGCCGCTGGGAGGTGGAACAGGGGGCTGTTCTCCCGGGCAGAGGAGAGGTTGAGGTCAAGCCAGCCGTTGACGCGGGTGCGGAGCAGGGGGGTGAGGTCGTGGAGCCCGCTGATCAGCAGGCCGCCGGTGACAGCGTCGACGGGGATGCCGTACCGGTCGTGCCAGCCGTCGGCGAGGACCATGCCGGCCAGGTGGCCGCCGGCGGAGCTGCCACAGATCACGACGTGGCCTGGATCCCCACCGTACGCGGCGATCTCGCGGTGGGTCCAGGCGACGGCGCGGCGTACCTGGTCCACGATCTGCGGCAGGGTGGCCCCGGGGGCTAGGGCGTAGTCGACCGAGACCACCACCGCTCCGGCCCGGTGGAGCATGGGGGCGACGAAGGCGGACTCCTCCTTGGAGAGGGCACGCCAGTAGCCGCCGTGCACGAAGACGAACACCGGGGCGTCTGCGTGCGGCGGCTGGGGGAACACATCGAGGATCTCCCGGGCGCCTGGGCCGTAGGCGGCTTCCTTGTGGGGCAGGGCCGCGTAGGCCTCGTCGCTGAGGCTGCGGTAGAGCCTGGCGTAGACGTCGTAGTCCGGCACGGATGCGCGCGCGTCGTACTGGGCGTCGAGGTAGGGGTCGAGGTCAGGGGCGGACACCTTGGGGTCTCCCATCGGCAGGGGCTCGTACGAGGGCCGTGGTTCCGTCGGGCCGTGCGGGCAGACGCGGGCGGCGGACTGTAGTGGTTGGTCTGCGGGGGCGGATCGGCGAAGTGGTTGTGTCGGCGGGCGGACAGCGAGATGTGCCCGCGGGGGCGGTCCGTGGGGCGCCCGGCGCCGGCCGAGGGCGGCGCACGGGAGGGCGGATCCGCCTGACGCCTTCAGGGCATGCCCTGGCCTGTTGCGATGCTGGTTACGGTTCCCGCCGAATCTGCATTCTAGAAGTAATATTCTAGATGGTCAGGTCCCCCGATGTCGAGTGGCCTCAGGCGCATTCGGTCCCAGCTCGAAGCCCCAGGTCACAGTCACGGCCTAGAGTGATGTGCCCCGGGTCTGGTGGAGTCATCTTGCTGGACAGATGATGCTCCAGACACTCAAGGAGGCTCCTGTGCACCGTAGTTACCCAGCTGAGTTCCGACGCAAGGTCCTCGATCTCGTCGAAGCCGGCCAGCCAATCCGGCAGAGTTCCTACGCTTCCATCCGCCGCTGACAGCAAGGCACCTCGTAAGTGAAAGTCTCCCACAGGCCCGCGGAGCTGTTCGCCGTGTTCGATGACCCCGACCTGATCGCGCATGCCGGGCTTATCCCCACGACCCCCTGCACGGCGCGGTCGCGGTTTTGATTGACCCCGCCTGCCGCACGTCGCACCGCTCCATGCGGCCCCGCGCGCGCGAAGGAATGACCGGCAGCCGAGCACGGCCCTGCCGTCCCCATCAAGGGCTGGAGAGCAGCGACCCCCACAACTGCATGTCCGACGAGCAGTTCCATCCCACCCGCCGTCACCGTCCCGCCGACGGCGAGACGGTCACCGCTGCTCAGAAGCACCGACAACCAACAGAAATACCTCGCTTGACACACTCCGCCCCTTCAGGAATGACTATTCCGCTCTGGAGCACCAGTACACCCTTCAGCGCGGCGTGAATGGGCGGTGAAGACCCGATTCCGTAAGCCTGCCGAGAGCATGGCGAGGCGTACGCTAACTAACCAACGATCAGGTACAGCGACATGAGGTCTGCCGGGGGCGATTGATGCTGACGTGGATCGAGGCGGTGGCATTCGGTGCGGGCGGTGGGCTGATCGCCGAAGCAGTCGTTACCTACGGACGTTTGCACGCCTGGCAACAGGCGCGACATACGGCCCGGGCGACAGAGGTCCCGCTCCCACCGCTGGGCAAGTTCGTCGATCCCTTCGCTGACTCGCTCGCGGCCATCATGCGCGTGGCGCTTGGGGGCGCGGCCGGATGGTTGCTCCACACCGAGGTCACCGGCATCTACGCGGCGGTGACCGTGGGAGCCTCCGCACCGACGCTGCTGGCCCAGATCGGTCGGGCGACGACGCCGGCCGAGGCTCTCCGCGGGCCTCGCGAAGCAGTTCTGGAGCCGCTGCCGTCAGTGGTCAGTGAGGGGCCATCTCCTACCTGTGAGGAGGCGTCGTGACGGACGGTTCGCTCGCCTGGCGTTCTTGGCGCTCGTTTACCGGCCGCGCGGTTCCTCATCATCCTCACGCTGGGGTACGCGCACGTGAGGGGTACTCGCTGTGGAAGCGGTTCTGGGCGTCGTTCATCGGCGCCGACTTGCCCTCAGGAGACCTCGACGCTGAGCCTGTTCTCGCGAAGAAGCCAGCCGAAAGTCGGCACCCGCTTTCCGAGGCTGGGCGCAGTCAGCCCCCGGGCAGGCCGCTTGCCCCGGGCTGGTTTCCGCTCCCGCCGCTTCCGCGGAGCGGGGGCCTTGCCGCCGCGGGAGGTGACACTGTGCTGCTGGAGGCGTCGTCCCCGGACGGCGTCGCACGCTTCCTCGTTCGTAGCCGCGGGGACTCTGTTGCCGAGCACAGCTTGGAAGTCGTCGTGCATGGCGTGGAGGCGGCCGTGCCAGTGATGACGGCCGTCAGGTACACGAACCTGGCCGGTCCGGAGCGGGTGCTGCTCGTTCCCATCGTGAGGGGGTCGTTTGGCCCTGCCGCCTCGTACGTTCAGCTTCCGGGCTTCTCCGGTGAGGACTGGACGGCCTCCGTGCCGGTTCCGGTGGGTCCAGACAGTGAGTGGGATGCCGCGACGGTCGCGCTGTCGGTCAGCGCCTCACTCAACGAGGCGACCCGACACGCCTGGCGCGAGGTGCGGGCACTGATTTCGAACGCGGGTCTGCGTCGCGTCATCGACCGGGCGCTGCGGTGACCGGGGCAGCGGATCCGGGGCAGCAAGGTACTCGGGACGGAGTCCCCGCGACAGCTGTGGCGGCCCGCCCAACGGGCTGGCGCTTGCCGGGACATCGTGCCGGCCGCACGGCTCGGATCGCGGTCGAGAAGGTACTGGAGCGCGCATCCGGTCCGCAGACTGCGGCCCGGGAGCTGCTGGGCGAGTCAGCGCTGTGGTGGAGCTGCTGCAGCGAGGCGGTCCGGGACGATCCGGCCTGGCTGGCGGGGCGCGACTGCGAGAACCTGCACACCTGGCTCAAAGCAACCGCATCGGATCAGGAACACGCAGCTGCGGTACGAGCCGATCACCCTCTTCTGTTGGCCAGGGCGCTCCTCGCATCCCCAGGTGGTGCCGAGGAACACGACGGCGCATTGCTGCGGCTGCTCGGGGCGTGGGCGGGCGGCGGGCTGCTGGGCCTCGATGCCGCTCCTGGGCCCACGCAGCCCTCTGGAAAGGGACTCTCCAACCTCTCGCCGCGGCTTGCCGGCGGTATCGACGCGCTCCTGCAGCGGAGCCAGCAGCTGCGCCTAACCGCGGCTGCGGGCGGGCCGTCGTCGGCTGCCGAGGCCCTTCTGGTGATTGCCGCGCTGATGATGGCTGGCATCGCGCCGCGCCGACGTCCCGTCGCCCGCGTACCCGTGGTCTTCGGCCGCCTTTCCGAGCCAAGCGGAGATGCCCCTGCAGCTGAGGGTGCCACCGGCATCCTGGAACTGCGGGAGTTCCCCGCAGGACCTGCGGGCCTGTATCCAGACCCGCGGACGATGGACGGAGTACGCAGCCCGAACGGCCAGTTCGCCGCAGCGCTGGGCGCCGCCTGGCGCGTGGCCGGTCCGCAGCAAAATGGTCGCTGCGTGGTGTGGCGGATCGTCCTGTCCGACGAAGCCGCGGCGCCGGACCGGATAGAGGGACCGTCGCTTGGCGTGGCCTTCGCGCTCGGACTGCGGGCCTTGCTGTGGCGTCGGCCTGGGGCGAGTTGGCTCCGCGATGTCTTCTACGGGCTGCGCTCGCGCACCGCGGTGACCGGCGCCCTCGACACGGACGGTCACTTGATCAGGGTCGCGGGCATGGACGCCAAGCTTCTTGCCGTGCGCCGTAAGGGCTTTCGTCTGGTGGCGCCCGAGGCAAACCGGCTCGAGGTTTCCGCGGCAGCTCCCCCTCCCGGTGAGGTGCGGTTCGCTGCCACTCTGCGTGAGGCAGACCGATACGCCCGGCAGTTCCGCACCGGCCGCATCGCCGTTGCAGCGCTTGCCCTCGCCGCCGTGGCGGCTGGGGTGTTCGCCGTCCACCAGAACGGCCTTGCACAGGCCGGGCAGCAGACCGCGCTGGTCAACCAGATCGCAGCCCAAGCGGATCAGTTACGCGCCACCGACCCTTCGCTCGCGGCCAGAATCGACACCGAGGCATACCGTCTGAAGCCCACCGGCGACCGCTACACGCGCCTGCTCGAAGACGCGAACCGGCCGCTGTCCACCACACTGGGCGAGTTCTCCGGCAGCGTCAGCAAGGCGGCCTTCAGCCCCGACGGCCGGACCCTGGCCGCCATCGGCTACGACGACAACGACCACCAAAAGGGCATGTTGCGGATCTGGGACATGACGAATCCAGCGCATCCATCCCTACTCGGTCAGCCTCTCCGGATTCCTGGCGCCTCCTCCCTGGTGTTCAGCCCCGACGGAGGCACACTCGCCATCGCCGGCGGCGTAATGGCCCACGACGGGGTACGGCTGTGGGACGTGAAGGACCCGGCCCATCCCCGCGCGCTCGGCCCGGCCCTCCCCCACACCTCCGCCATCAACCCGATGGCATTCAGCCCCGACGGGCACATCCTGGCCACCGGCGCCCGCAGCTACACAGACCAACAGCTGTGGGACGTGTCGGACCCCGCCCATCCGACTCGGCTGGGCCGGCCCATGCACCACAAATCGGCAGTCAACGTCGTCGCGTTCAGCCCGAACAGCCAATCCCTCGTCACCTCCTCGGTGGAAGACGGGGCGCGCATGTGGAACGTCGCGAACCCCGCCCGCCCCATTTCGCTCGGCAAGATCTGGACGGCCATCGGCGTTGCCGTATTCACTCCGGATGGCCGCACCCTCGCCATCGGCGACAACACCGTGCAGCTATTGAATGTGACCGACCCGAACCACGTAGTGAGACGGGGCGGCCCCCTGACGAGCTCCCTCGGTAACTTCTATGCGATGGCGTTGAGCCCGGACGGCCACACCCTCGCCACCCCCGGCGAAGACCAGACGTTCCGGCTGTGGAACATCGCCGACCCCGCCCGTCCGACGTCCCTCGGCCCACCCCTGGGCAGCCAGACCTCAGGGATTCACTCCGTTTCGTTCGCCCGCGACAGGCGCACGATCGCCACCACCGGCAGTGACGACCACACCGTGCGGCTGTGGCACCTGCCCACCGCCCTGCTGACCGATCACACCGCAGGCGTCACCTCGACCGAGTCCGCCCCCAACGGCCGCGTCCTCGCCACTGCCTCGACCGACGACACCGTGCGACTGTGGAACACCGCGGATCCTGCTCACCCCACCCCCCTCAGCCTGATCAAAGACTTCAGCAATACCGTCATATCCCTGGCGTTCAGCCCCGACAGCCGCACCCTCGCCACCATCGCCAACGGCGAAAGGCGCGTGATCCTCTGGAACCTCACCGAACCAACGAAGCCTGCCGTCCTCACCCAGCTCAACTTCCCCTTAGGCGCCGGGAGCGGCGTCGAATCAGTGGCGTTCAGCCCCGACGGCCGCACCCTTGCGACCTCCACCAGCACTGTGGTTGCCGGCGGCGACCACAGCGTGAGGCTCTGGGACATCTCCGACCCCGTACATCCCCAACTGCGCGGCCAACCGATCGCCGCTGCCGCCAGCCCTGGCACCTTCAAGTTCAACACATTCGCATTCAGCTCCGACGGGCACACCCTCGTCCTCGCCGGCCGATACACCTCCGACAAGGTCCAGTTGTGGAATGTGACCGATCCCGAGCATCCGACCCGCTCCGGGCCCTCGTTCCCCGGCGGGGCCAATTTGATGGCGCTCAGCCCGGACGGGCACACCCTCGCCACGGTCGCCCAGACTTTCACCAGCGGAGCCCCCGGCGACGGCGAAGTCAAACTGTGGAACATCACCGACCACAACCACCCCACCCCCCTCGGCCCCCCACTCAGCGGCTACAACAGCCGCGTCACCGACATAGCCTTCAGCCCGGACGGACACACCCTCGCCACCAGCGGAAAGGGTCTGCGCCTGTGGAACGTCAGCGACCCGGCCCACCCTGCCACTATCGGCCAGCCCTTCGCCGTCAACGCATTGGAACTCGACTCACTGGCATTTACCCCGGACAGCAAGACCCTCGCCTTCGGCGGAGCGGACGGCACGGTACGACTGTGGCCACTGGGAACAGACCAGACCATCCGACAGATCTGCGCGAACACCGATGCCCCCAGCCGCCCGCAGTGGCAAAAGTACCTATCTGCGCTGCCCTACCACCCCACTTGCGCCTGAGGTCTTGTAGATCACCAACACGTTGCCTTGATCAGGAAGTTGGGGCCGCCGCGCAGGACTTGGACCCGAGCCTGGAGCGTCGAGCCGCAGAGAACCACGCACAGGAAGCCGGTCACGGTCAGGTCGTTGCGCTCCCAGCGGGAGCGGCTGACCCGGATGTCCTCGGCATGGAGTTCAGCGAAGCGGTGCAGTAGTCCGGAGTTCGCGAACTCGCGGGCGTCCGCCCGGGGGCAAGGATCCGGGAACGGCGTGTGTGGCAGCGCCTTCCCAAGTCGTCGAGCGTCGCGCTCCCCGGCACTCGAAGCGGCGCAGCCGACGCCGCATCGCTGTGGAACCGCTTCGCAACTCTTTAGTGGTTATGCAAGATCGCTTCATGAGGGCCTGTACCGGTCTGTCAGCCGGCACGGGCCATGCCATGGCACGACGCTCAGACCTATCCGGTGGGGCGCACGAAGAGTTAGACGACGTGACACGGGCGGGTAACGATGGACGCCTTCGCCGCGTGGGTCACCCACCATGAACACCCCGTCCGACCGATCCGAAGCGGCCGGATACAGTACGCGCGACGGCAGCCCGGCTGCCCAAGGAGGGGAAGCGTGACCGATACCAGCGAGACGCGATCCGCCAACAGTGCAGCGCACGAGGCTCAGCAGAGCCGACTGCGCCGCCTGATGCGCCACCTCCCCCTGATCGCGCCCGTGCTGCTGTGGACCGTGCCCTGCTGGCTGCTGCTGTACGCCGGTCAGCACTGGCCGCCCGCCGTCACGTGGGTCGGCACCGCCCTGTTCGCCCTCGGCCTCATCTGTATGCCGCTCGCGATGGTGCGCGGCCACGGCCGGCGCCAGCAGGACCGGGCGGCGATCATCGGTGACACCCTGCTGGGCACCAGCTGGGTCCTGTTCACCTGGTCCATTCTGCTCGGCGTCCCATTGCGGCTCGCCCTGACCGTGCCCGGCGTCGGCGAGAGTCAGGACCGGGCCCGAATCGTCACTTGGACCGTACTCGGCATAACCGCCGTACTACTCGCCTGGGGGTACGCCGAAGCCCGCCGCGTGCCACGCGTGCGCCGACTCGACGTGCAACTCCCACGGCTGGGTGCCGGGTTGGACGGCATCCGCGTCGCCCTCATCACCGACACCCACTACGGCCCACTCGATCGCACTCGCTGGTCAGCGCGGGTATGCGAGACGGTGAACACCCTGGAAGCCGACCTGGTCTGCCACACCGGCGACATCGCGGACGGCACGGCCGAACGCCGCCGCGCCCAGGCCGCCCCACTCAGTACCGTGCAGGCCACCCGTGCCCGTGTATACGTCACCGGCAACCACGAGTACTACAGCGAGGCCCAGGGCTGGGTCGACCTGATGGACGAGCTGGGCTGGGAGCCGCTCCGCAACCGCCATCTGCTGCTCGAACGCGGAGGCGACACCCTCGTGGTCGCCGGCGTGGATGACGTCACCGCCGAGTCCTCCGGCCTGGCAGGCCACCGAGCCCACCTCGCCGGAGCCCTGAACGGCGCCGACCCCGACCTACCCGTCCTGCTCTTGGCACACCAGCCCAAGTTCGTCGACCGGGCGGCAGCCGACGGCATCGACCTCCAACTCTCCGGCCACACCCACGGCGGCCAGATCTGGCCCTTCCACCACCTGGTCCGCATCGACCAGCCCGCCCTCGCCGGCCTCAGCCACCACGGCACCCGCACCCTCCTCTACACCAGCCGCGGCACCGGCTTCTGGGGCCCGCCGTTCCGCGTCTTCGCCCCCAGCGAAATCACCCTGCTCGTGCTCCGCTCCCCGCACCTGCCCACCTCGCCGTAGCACGGGGCGGGCCAACACATCCGCTTGGAGCTGTCCACGAGCCGAGGGGTGCGGCGTCGACAGATGACCAGGCCCGTCTCGCTGAGCACAAGATCCGGACCATTCCCGGACCGACGGCTCCAACGAGCCGTACGTGGCCACGCTTTACGCAGGTCAGCGACGTGTGACGCCTGTACCACCAGCAGACGAAGAATCTGCTGGGACGGACGTGCACCGCATCCAGCGCAGTGCCTCGCTCAGCACACAGAAACCGAGCAGCAGGGCTGGGCTTGGTCACGCAACGGCTCAGGACCGCTCAGCCCCGGCCGGAGGGGTCTCCGATCTGTTGGCCGTGCCGGTGCATCGGGTGGGCGATGCGGCCGTGCCGGTCGATGCGCACGAACAGGGGACCGACCGGCTGGCGGCCGTGCTCGATCAGGCACCGGCGCCAGGCGCGGACGGGGCAGGTGGCCGGGCTGGAGCCGAAGGGCACGCCGAGCGGGCCCTCATGGTTGGCCTTCGGCCGCCAGACCTCGACGGCCAGGCCCTCCTCGACCTCGAGGTCGGTCCAGTCCAGCAGCCGCAGTTCGGAACGGCGGGCGGCGAGGGCGAAGCCCAGCAGCAGGACGGCGAGGTCCCGGCGACCGTGCCGCGTTCGTCGGACAGCCACCGTTCACGTGGCCTCCTTGGAACCTACGACAGACCACATGTCAAGCAGCGACTCGCCGACACTTCCCGGCGACCCACCGCCACGGCGGGTGAGTAGACGTCAGAAGATCACCCGCAAGGGCTAATTGTCATTCAATCTCCAAACTTAGGGTAAGTTTTGATGGTCACTCAGCTCTCCTTCGGAGCGGCGTACAGGACCTCTACATACCCGATCAGCCCCACAAAGCCGGAGATCCCGACCTGCTCGATATGACAGCAATAGGGGGCGTTAGTACGTTCAATCACGCACCGGCTGCCACAGCGGGCGCTCCTCTCTCCGTCTCAGAAGGAACAAGTCTCCGTCTCAGAAGGAACAAGCGACATGATCATGAACCGTTCCCACGCGACCGCCGCGGCCCTCGCGGCCGCTGCGGCACTGACCGCGACCGGCATCACCTACGCCACCGCCGCCACCGCACCCCAGACGGCCCCGGCTGTCGTCAAACAGGCCCCCGCTCCCGCCTACGCCCCGATGGGCGGCGAGGGCGGACAGGGCAAGGGCAACGAGGGCGGCGGCCGCGGCGGCGAGGGTGGCGAGCGCGGCGAGCAGGGCGAGCGCGGCGAGCACGGCAAGCGCCGCCACCACGAGATCGGCCGAATCTTCATCAACGAGCGGTCGTTCTCCGCCCACCCCGACGGCTGCATCACCGTAGTGAGCGGTCTGGGCTCCAAGAGCTTCAACATCCGCAACGACAGCAAGAGGACCGTCGAGTTCTTCCGCGGCGTCACCTGCGACAACGGCGCCCCCGTCGCCACCGTCGGCCCCCACAGCGAGGCCAACAACGTCCGCACGAAGTTCAAGGACGAGGACGAGGACGAGAAGGGCGAGCACGAGAAGGGCGAGCACGAGAAGGGCGAGCACCACAAGAAGCACCACGAGGAGATGGAGGACGGCGTAAAGGTCAAGAACGGAGTCGTCGGCAGCTTCCGCGTCATCAAGCGCCACCACGAGAAGGGCGAGGGCGGCGAATTCGGCGGATTCGACGAAGACTAAAACCAGCAACCGCGTGATGCGCATGCTGGAGAACCCCGGCCCGCCGTAATCGGGCCGACGCCCTCCGGCCAGGCGCACAACACAGAATCCCCGGCCCGCCGCAATCGGGCCGGGATTCTCGTCTGGACCCCGGCCCAAGGACATCCCTTCTCGGAACATCCACACCAGACCATTGCCCGACAGATCACGCGCCTGCTACGCCATCCTTACCCCAGCAACGACCGCCAGTCCACCTTCCACGACATGACCGAACACATCCCCCCTCGTTCCCCCGCCAGTCGACCAACTGGTGCCAGGGTGAGGGTGTCGGGATGCTCGGGACCGGACGACAAAGCGGTGCGGCTGTGGGCGACGCCCGTCCAACACCTTGGTGACGGTCTTCCCGGAGGAGCGAACGAGCGCGACCGCAGCCCGTTTGAACTCCTCCGTGTACCGCCTGCTGCGGTTGCTCTTGCTTCCCACCTGGCACTACTTCCTCTGGAACCGCACGTCCCAGTCTCCAGGTGTCCACGATCAAGGGGAAGGTTCAGACCGAGGGCACCCGGCGGTTCGTCATGCGGCCCGGACGGCTCCCTGGGCGCGGGCCAACTGCGTCCTCGACCAGGTGCACCCCGACGGTCAGCGGATGCTCTTCTCGGCCACTCTCGATCGCGACGTCGATGAACTGGTCCGCCGCTACCTCCACGACCCCGTCGTCCACTCGGTCGACCCGTCCGCGGGCAAGATTACGACGATGGAGCACCACGTTCTGGTCGTCCACGGCCCTGACCGCTACGCCGTCACCACGGAGATCGCCGCCCGCGACGGCCGCGTACTGCTGTTCTTCGACACCAAGCACGCCGTCGACCAGCTCACCCGGCATCTGCGGGCCAGCGGGGTGCACGCCGGGGCCTTGCACAGCGGCAAGTCCCAGCCACAGCGCACACGGACCCTGGCGCAATTCAAGAACGGCCAGATCACCGTTCCGGTGGCGACCAATGTCGCGGCCCGTGGCCTGCACGTCGACGACCTCGATCTCGTGGTCAACGTCGACCCGCCCACCGACCCCAAGGACCATGTGCACCGGGCGGGCCGCACCGCCCGCGCCGGTGAGTCCGGCAGTGTGGTCACGCTCGTGCCGGCGGGCCAGCGCCGCGAGACGAGCCGAATGATGGCCGGGGCCGGCATCGAGGCAACCGTCACCAAGGTGCGCTCAGGCGAGGCGGAGCTGAGCCGGATCAACGGCGCCAAGGCGCCCTCCGGCACCGAACCCAGGCTTCGACGGCGCGATGGATGCCTGGGGGCATGCCGTCGAGTTTTCGCTCCAGCCACCGGTCGACGGCGGGGGCCCGGTCGTCGGCGAACAGGCCGAGACGGTCGAGGACTTCGGCTATCCGCACGACGGGAAGCCCACGGATTCGTAGGGCCGGGAAGAGCTCGGAGTATCGGATCGACTCACCTTCGCGATAGCCGGACAGCACGATGACCAGGGCTCGGTTCACATCGCTGGTGATCCAGCGGCTCCAGCCGCGGGCCTCTCCCAGAGCCCGAGCGGCCTGCTGGGCCCGGAGCAGCCAGGGGGTTGGCCAGGTCAGCGTGGAGTTCCCGGTCGAACCGGCGGAAGTCCCGAACAAGAACGCGGCTGTTCACCTTGAACGAGAGGCCCGCATGGAGGCTGGCGATTTCGCCTGTATCGATGCCAGCGTTTCCGCTGGCATAGAGCTCGTAACAAGATCTTGGTCGTATCCATACTGGGCCGCTCTGGTGAGCCAGGGCTGTGACCGCAAAGGTTCGCCGTTGCCGAGCGACCGAACTTGGGCGTGCTCTGCCTGAGGTGGGTTCACGGGCGGGCCGGGCCGTTGGTGCTCCGGGTGATGGCCAGGATCGCCATGTCGTCGTCGCGTGGACCGCCGGTCCAGTGCTCGACATCGCGTACCAGGGTCTCGATCACCTGGTCCGGCTGCCGGAACGGGCCCCGGCCGCTGAGCCGGCTGGCCGGTTCGTAGAAGGCTCCGGAACGGTCCCGGGCCTCAGTGATACCGTCGGTCACCAGCAGAAGCGTGCTGCCAGGCGGAAATGGCCAGGTCTCGGGCTCCGCCTGCGGCACACCCAGGCCGCTCATGCCCAGCGGCAGACCTGGTTTGCCGGGATCCAGGGTGGATACGGCGGTGTCCTGGAGGAGGTAAGGGGAGGGGTGGCCGCAGTTCAACAGCCGTACCTGGTCCGCATCCGGTGAGATCTCACCGAGCAGCGCCGTGACGAACCCCTCCATCCGGACCTCCTCCTCGCGCAGCGCGCCCTCCTTGACCAATGCGCGCTCCAGCTGCCCGGCCAGCACTGCAAGGTCGGGCTCCTGGTCTGCCATGGCCCGGAACGTGCCGAGCAGGACGGACACCACGCCGACCGCGCCCATGCCTTTGCCCCGCACGTCCGCGATCAGCAGCCTGGTGCCGTACGGCGTGTCCTGCACCGCATAGGCGTCACCACCGATCAACGCCTCGATCTGCGCGGCCTTGTAGACCGCGGCGACGGCCAAGGGGCCAACACGTGCCGGCGGCGGGGGCAGTACAGCCCGCTGGGCGGCCTCCGCAACGGAACGCACCGTCTCCAGACGGCGCCCATGACGAGCGACCACCCGGTTCACCCCGATCGCGATGAGCGCGGTGAACGCCAGGTTGGCCAGTTCGATGGTCGATGCGGCGACATTGCCGAGGTAACCACCCGCGAACAACAGCGCCGCCTCGACCAGGACGATGGCCGCTCCGGCCGCGATCGTGTGCCGTAGCGAGAGCAGTGCTCCTGCCACCGTGACAGCGGCGACCAGCAGGTAATCACCCCAGTACGCACGCGGAGTCAGGAGGTTCCAGAAGGCCCCGCCAACGATCATGGCGGCCGGCATGAACGAGACGTACCGGGGCCACCTTGTGGAGGAAGGACCCATCCGCATCCCCGATCCCGAATCCGGCCAGCCTATGCCCGAATAGAGATCATATGTGCCCTACTCAGAGCACGGCGCACGCATCGCCCAACCCGCACGTGATCAGCCCTTTGCCCGAGGCAGGCGGTGCCCGACCTCTCTCGACCCTCAGAGTCGTAACAGGATCACGGGCGGGCTATCCTCAGGCGCCTCCAGCAGATGAGGCCGCAGGCGAGGGAGACGAAGGCGTCGTGCAGGTCGAGGCGTCGCTCCCAGCGGATGGCCAGGCGTTTGAAGTGGTGCAAGAGCGAGAAGGTCTGCTCAACGACGTAGCGGAGCTTGCCCAGCCCCTTGATGTTCGGGGCGCCCTTGCGGGAGATCACCGGCAGGATCCGACGTTTACGCAGTTCGCGGCGGTTGGGGTTGCTGTCGTATCCCTTGTCGCCGAGCAGGGCGTCGGGGCGCTGGCGCGGTCGGCCCGGCTTGCCGGCGACGGGCGGGATGCCGTCGACCAGGGCCAGGGTCTGCGTCGTCGTTGACGTTGGCCGCGGCGGTGATGACCCGGAGCGGCGTTCCCTTCCCGTCGCAGATCAGGTGGTGTTTACTGCCCGTCTTCCCGGCTCGTCACCGAGCAGACCCTGGACCGCATCCGTGCGAAGTTCGGCCCCAACGCGGTCGCCCCCACCGCCACCGCGCCCATCCGCCGCGCCTCATAACCCGGCCCGGCACGAGTGGTCCAATACGCCGGGGCGCGCCCACGCCCACGACGGTGTTGTGGATGTTGCGCCGAGTCGGGCGGCCGAACCGCAGATGTTTCTACAGGGCCTTGGCCAGTACCCCGCGGGTCTGCATGAACAGGGACTTGTAGATCGTCTCGTGGCTGATCCGCATCCCGAGCCGGGCGTGTAGGCCTTGGCCAGGTGGCCGGCGATCTGCTCCGGTGCCCGTCCTCTGCCAGACACCCAGGCCGCGCCCACGTCCGCATCAGGAGCAACTTGAGTCATCGACACAGGTCAGAGACACACAAGCGCCGTACCACCAGCAGACCAAGAACTGCTGGGACGGACGTGCACGGCATCCAGCGCAGCGCCTCGCCCAACACACAGAGAATGAAGAGCAAGGCTGGGCTTGGTCAACCTGGTCACCCTCAGGACCGCTCAGCCCCCAGATGTCCGAGTTCAACGGAGCGTAGTCAGCACCAAGTCAGCACGGGAGGGTGAACACGGGTGATGACGTGGTCTTTTAGCCAGCGCCAAACCAGCACCGGGGCCAGCACGGCATCGTCAAATCACCCCTAATCACGCTTCCCGGACGGTCCTCGTTCGGCTCTCTTCGAGCCCCTGAACCACCGCTCCACGGGCTGGCATGGTGGCCGCACGCATAGCCACCCGCCAGACTATGTTGGCTCGCCACATGTCCGCCTGACCTGCATGTTCCTACCGTGTGCCGACACGTACCCGTCCCCATCGCACACGAGGAAGTGGCGCACATGGCCTCCCCGACCACCTCTCCCCCACCCCCGGCGAACCTCCGCCGCATCGTCGCCGCCAGTCTCATCGGCACCACCATCGAGTGGTACGACTTCTTCCTGTACGGCTCGGCTGCCGCGCTCGTGTTCAACAAGCTGTTCTTCCCGGACTCGGATCCGCTGGTGGGGACGCTGCTGTCGTTCCTGACGTATGCGGTCGGGTTCGCCGCGCGGCCGCTGGGCGCGCTGGTGTTCGGGCACTACGGTGACCGGCTGGGGCGCAAGAAGCTGCTGGTGCTGAGCCTGCTCATGATGGGCGGGGCCACCTTCGCGATCGGATTGCTGCCCACCCATGCGACGGTGGGCAGCGCGGCTCCGGTGCTGCTCACCGTGCTGCGTCTGGTCCAGGGCTTCGCGCTGGGCGGTGAGTGGGGCGGGGCCGTGCTGCTGGTGTCCGAGCACGGGGACGCGCGACGGCGCGGGTTCTGGGCCTCCTGGCCGCAGACCGGGGCGCCCGCGGGGCAGTTGCTCGCCACCGGTGTGCTCTCGCTGCTGACCGCCGTGCTCTCCGACAGCGCCTTCGTCAGCTGGGGCTGGCGCATTCCGTTCCTGCTCTCCGGTGTACTCGTCGTCGTCGGTTTGTGGATTCGTCTCTCCGTCGACGAATCGCCCCTGTTCCAGCAGGCGTTGGCGCAGGCGGAGACCCGTAAGGCGGCGCGGGCGGCCGAGGACCGGACCGAGAGGCTGCCGCTGGTGTCCGTACTGCGGCATCACTGGCGTGATGTGCTGGTCGCGATGGGGGCGCGGATGGCGGAGAACATCAGTTACTACGTCATCACCGCGTTCATCCTCGTCTACGCCACCACCTCCGTCGGCGTCTCCAAGCAGACCGCGCTCAACGCCGTGCTGATCGCGTCCGCGGTGCACTTCGCGGTGATCCCGGCCTGGGGTGCCCTGTCGGACCGGATCGGGCGCCGCCCTGTGTACCTGCTGGGTGCCGCCGGGGTCGGCCTGTGGATGTTCCCGTTCTTCTGGCTCACCGACACCGGCGGCTTCGGCTACCTCATCCTCGCGGTGACCGTGGGCCTGGTACTGCACGGGGCCATGTACGCCCCGCAGGCGGCCTTCTTCGCCGAGATGTTCGCGACCCGCATGCGCTACTCCGGCGCCTCCATCGGCGCCCAGTTCGCCTCCGTCGCCGCGGGCGCGCCCGCCCCGCTGATCGCCACCGCCCTGCTGTCCGCCTACGGCAGCTCCACCCCGATCGCCCTGTACGTGATCGCGGCGGCCGTGCTGACGCTGATCGCGGTGGGAGTGGCCAAGGAGACCCGGCACCGCGACCTCGCCGACGTCGACGCGTCCGCGGGCGCCAAGTCCACGGCCGCCCGCGCCGCCGGCGCGCGTACCCTCTGATCCCCTCCCGCTCCCCCGATCCGGCCGGCCCCCGTACGCCCGCTCGCGTACGGGGGTCAGCTCTGCGCCGGTGCCGACAAGCGGTGCAGGCGCAGGGCTAGTTGGATCTCCAGGGCGCGGGCCGGAGTCTGCCAGTCCTGGCCGAGCAGCCGGCCGACGCGCTCCAGTCGCTGGGCGACGGTGTTCACATGGACGTGCAGTGCGTCCTTGGTCCGGGCCGGGCTCATGCCGCAGGCGAAGTACGCCTCCAGGGTGCGTATGAGCTCCGTGCCGCGCCGCTCGTCGTAGGCGGCGACCGCGCCGACGGTGCGGTCGACGAAGCCGGCGATGTCCCGGTCACCGGCCAGCAGCAGGCCGAGGAAGCCGAAGTCCTGGGCGGCGGCGCCGTCGCCGGTGCGGCCGAGCAGCCGCAGGGCGTCGAGGCAGCGCCGCGCCTCCTCGTAGGCGGCGGCGACGGTCTCGGGGTGGGCGGCCAGGTTCTCGACGGGGGCGGAGGCGCCCACGGTGACCGCCTCGTGCACCCCGGTGCCGAGGTGACGGGCGGTTCTGCGGGCCAGTTGAGTGGCGCTGTCCCCGCGGCGCAGCGGCAGCAGCAGCACCGTACCGCCGTCGCGGGCGGCGGCCAGTCCGTGCCGGGTGGCGGCCAGGTGAAAGGCCGCCGACCACAGGCGGTGGCGGGCGGCGGCCTCCTGCTCGGCGTCGGCGGACCGGGCGTCGAGGCGGGCGGCGAGCACGACATGCGTGGCGTCGAGGTCGGCGTGCAGCCGGGCGGCGCGCTCGCGCAACAGGCGGGGATCGCGGTCGCGGGCGTCCAGGAGGTCGTCCAGGAGCTCGCCGCGGACGCGCTGTTCGGCCTCGGCGGCGGACCGTCTGGCGAGCAGCAGCAGCGAGGTGACCATCGCGGCTCGCTCCAGCGTGCGCTGGTCGACGGGGTCCAGGCCAGGGTGGCCGCGCAGCACGAGCGCGCCGAGCAGTTCACCGCCCGCGGTGACGGCGGCGATCCAGTCCGAGCCGTACGGCACCGCGTGTCCCTCGGCCCGGGAGGCCTCCAGGGCGTCGGCGGGTACGGTGGCAGCCTCGGTGAACTCGACGTCTCCATCGAGCACTTGGGAGACAGCGGCGGCGACGTCGTGCACTCCGCCGCCGCGCAGGACGAGTTCGGCGAGCCGGTCGTGGACGTCCGAGGCGCGCTCGATGACGCCGCTGCGGTCGCGGATGATCTCGTTGGCCCGCTCCAGGCCGGCGAGCGCCGAGCGGGTCTCGGTGAGCAGGTTGGCGCTGTCGATGGCCGCCGCGGCGAGGGCGGCGAAGGAGCCGAGCAGGGCGATCTGCTCCCGTTCGAAGACGCGGGCCCGCCGGTCGGCCGCGAACAGTACGCCGATCACCTGTGGTCCGAGCATGAGCGGCACACCGAGGATCGCGACCAGGCCCTCGTCCCGCACACCCGCGTCGATGGTTCCGGTGTGCTGGAAGCGGGCGTCCTCGAAGTAGTCGTCGGTGACATAGGGGCGGGCCGTCTGCGCGACCAGGCCTCCCAGCCCCTCCCCCATGCCCAGGCGCAGTTGCTGGAAGCCGGCGGCCACCGAGCCCTCGGTGACGCGCATGTAGGTGTCCCCGCGGGCGGGGTCGTTGAGGGTGAGGTAGGCGACGTCCGTGCCGAGCAGCGAGCGGGCGCGCTGCACGATGGCCTGGAGCACCGCGTCCAGGTCGCGCAGCCCGGCCAGGTCGTGGGCGGTCTCGAACAGTGCCGACAGCTCCGCCTCACGGCGCCGCCGGCCCTCCAGTTCCGCGCGAACGCGCAGGGCGAGCAGTCTGGCTCGTTCGAGCGCGTCGATCCACTCGGCCGGCCGGCCCTCGGCGCGGGCGAGCAGCACCGGCTGTTCGTAGGCGGCGGTGGGCGCGCCCCGGGCCAGCAGCTCGAGAAAGGGGGCCTCGGCGCTGCCGGCCGGAGTCCTGGCGGCGGGGCGCCGGGCGGACTGTACGTGATCGCTGGACATGCCCACAGGATCACCCATCGCCCGGTCCTCTCGTGGAGCCTGTGGAAAACCCGGATGCGAAGAGGAACCGGGCGGTCGGTCAGTGCGCGGTCCAGCCGCCGTCCAGGACCAGCGAGGCGCCGGTGACGAAGGACGCCTGCGGGCCGCACAGGTACGCCACGGCCTCGGCGACCTCCTCCGGTTCCAGCAGCCGTTTGACCGCGCTGTCCTTGAGCAGCACCTCGGACAGCACGCGCTCCTCGGAGATGCCGTGCGCCCGCGCCTGGTCGGCGAGCTGCGCCTCGACCAGCGGTGTGCGCACATAGCCGGGGTTGACGCAGTTGGAGGTGACGCCGTGCGGGGCGCCTTCGAGGGCGGTGGTCTTGGACAGCCCCTCCAGGCCGTGCTTGGCCGCCACGTAGGCCGACTTGTAGGCGGAGGCGCGCAGACCGTGCACGGAGGAGACGTTGACGATCCGGCCCCACCGCCGGTCGTACATGTGCGGCAGGGCGCCGCGGATGAGCCGGAAGGGCGCCTCCAGCATCACGGTGAGCACGGTGTGGAAGACCTCGGGCGGGAACTCCTCGATGGGGCGCACCAGTTGCAGCCCCGCGTTGTTGACGAGCACATCGGTCCCGGCAGCCGCCCGCTCGGCGGCGTCCAGGTCGGTGAGGTCGAGCACCAGCGGTTCGAGGGAGCCGGCCAGCGCGCCCGCCCGCTCGGCGAGCGCGTCCAGGCCCGGCGCGTCCCGGTCGACGGCTCTGACCCTCGCCCCGGCGGCGGCCAGCCGCAGCGCGCAGGCACGGCCGATGCCGCCGGCGGCGCCGGTGACGAGCGCTGTGCGGCCGCCGAGGTCGAGCGAGAGGGTGTGCGGAGAGGGGAGGGGCGAGGTCATGGGGTGACCCTAGGCAGGCCGCCCGCGGCACCACATATGGGCACGGCCCATACTTCAGCTCAATTCCGTGGGGTTGAACCACGTGGGTGCATCGAACATGGCCTGCTTGATCCGGAACAGGCCGAACTCGTTCAGTTCGGGCAGCGCGTCCACCTCGAACCAGCCCACCTCCAGCGACTCGTCGTCATTGACCCGTGCCTCGCCACCCACCGCACGGCAACGGAAGGTGATGTCCATGAACTGGCAGATGTCGCCGTTGCCATAGGTGACGGGTTCCAGCGCCTGGACCAGGACCACCCGCTCGGCGACGCAGTGCACCGCGGTCTCCTCGTGAACCTCCCGCACGGCGCAGGCGGCCGGCTGCTCGCCCGGCTCCGGGATGCCACCGATCACCGACCACATGCCGGTGTCGGAGCGGCGGCCCAGCAGCACTCTGCCGTCGTCGTCGAAGACGATGGCGGTGACCCCGGGCAGCCACAGCAACTGGTTGCCGGCCGAGGCCCTGATCGTACGGATGAAGTCGGGAGTTGCCATGGAGCCGACCCTAACGGCCGGGTGCCCCGGACCATGGCGCGGTCCGGGGCATCCGGGGGGCGTACCTCCGGCGTACGGTTACACTTTCCGGGCGCGCCGCCCGCGCAGTCCGGCGCCGACGGCCCAGCCCAGGCCGCCGGCCGCGACCAGTACCAGGGCGAGCTCCGGCAGGGTGCCCAGCCGGGTGGCGGGCGTCTCGGAGGAGCGCAGCGGCACCTTCTGGACCAGGTAGCCGGGCACGAACATGCCGGTCTTCTGCGTGATCCGCCCGTCGGGCATGATGATCGCGCTGACGCCACTGGTCACCGGGACGGCGACGGTACGGCTGTGCTCGACCGCGCGGATCCGGGACATGGCGAGCTGCTGGTAGGTCATCTCGCTGCGATCGAAGGTCGCGTTGTTGCTCGGCACGGAGATCATCTGCGCACCGGATATGACCGTGTCGCGCACGGCCCAGTCGAAGGCCGCCTCGTAGCAGGTCGCCAGGCCCACCTTCGTGCCGTCGATGGTGAACACGCCCGGCTTGCCGCCCCGGCTGAAGTCCTGCCGGACCATCGACGTCCAGTCCTTGTTGATCGCCCCGAGCAGCGGGCGCAACGGAAGGTACTCGCCGAACGGCTGGATCTGCCGTTTGTCGTACGTCTGGGTGGGCCCCTTGGCCGGGTCCCACAGGATCTGCTCGTTGAACAGTTCGCCGTCCCGCTCCACGACACCGCCGACGGAGACCGGCACCCCGACCGCCCTGGCGGCCATGCCGATGACGGCACGCGCGTCGGGGTTGACGAAGGGGTCGATGTCGGAGGAGTTCTCCGGCCAGAGCACGAAGTCCGGCATGGCGGCCTTGCCCGCCTTCACCGCCTGGGCCAGCCGTTCCGTCTCGCGCGCGTGGTAGTCGAGGACCGCACGCCGCTGGGCGTTGAACCCCAGGCCCGCCCGGGGCACGTTGCCCTGGACGAGGGCGACGGTCGCGGTGCCGTCCTCGGCCTTGTCGCTCACCAGGGGCCCGGCGGCCACCGCGCCCGCCACCGGGACGGCGACGCTCAGCAGGGCCGCCGCCGCGGCCGGACGCCGTACCGCTTCTCCGCGCCGCCCCCGCACCGCCAGGCGCACGGCCTCGCACAGGCCGAAGCCGCACAGGGCGACCGCGAAGCCCAGCACCGGGGTGCCGCCCACCGCGGCCAGCGGCAGGAACACGCCGTCGGCCTGCCCGAAGGCAATCTTGCCCCAGGGGAAGCCGTGGAACGGCACGCGTGCGCGTACCGCCTCGCCAGCGATCCACACGGCCGCCGCCCACAGCGGCCACACGGGCAGCCGGGACACCGCCGCGACACCCGCGCCCACCAGCGCGACGAAGACCGCCTCCACGGCGACGAGCGCCAGCCACGGACCGGGGCCGACCTCCACGCCGGTCCACACCAGCAGCGGCAGCAGGAATCCGAGGCCGAAGAGGTAGCCGAGACCAAGGGCCGCCTTCCAGGTGCGTCCGCGCAGCACCCCGCCGAAGACCGCGAAGGCGGGCAGCGCCAGCCACCACAGGGGGCGCGGAGGGAAGCTGAAGTAGAGGAGGACGCCCGACAAGGCTGCTGCGGCGGCGGGAACGAGCCGGAGGAGCCTCGCCCTCCAGGGCGCGGGCGCGGCCTGCGGACGCAGCCGGTCCGACTCGTCGACGGAAGTTGCGGTGACGGTCACTCCGGGAGTGTACGGCCGGCCCTCTTCGAGGGACCGGCCAGGCCGCTCGGGCAGGTCAGGCCCGGCCACGGGCCGACGGGTGGAGCCGGTCCCTGATCACGTGCACCGCCGCCTCGGCGTTGTCGATGGTGATCGTGAACGTATGACCGTCCCACAGGCGCAGCACGACGCCCTCGCCGCGGCGTACGACGACCGCGGTGCCCTTCTCGGGCCGCCACCGGTAGCCCCAGCCGCCCCACTGGCGCGGGGTGACGTGGGGGGCGAACTCGGCGCCCGCGACATGGGCGAGCGGGATGCGGCGGCGCGGCAGGCCGATGTGCCCGCAGCGCACCTCCAGGCACTCGTGGTCGACCCGCACGGCGACGTGCACGAAGGCGAGGGTGCCGAAGAGGACCAGCAGCCCGGCCGCGATGCAGCCCACGACGGACATCACCAGCGGGGCGATGCCGGAGGTCCAGGCGGAGTCGACGGCCAGCTCGATGCCCAGTGCCATGCAGGCGGCGCCGGCCGGCGCCAGCAGCCACTGCATCCGGTTGGTGGCCCGTCCGGTCCACACCTCCGGATGGGAACTGTTCTCGGGATGGGGGTGGTCCCTCATACCCATGAGGTTACTCAGGTTTCGCAGCGCGGGTAGCGCGTCGCACAGGGTGACGGGACCGTGCGGCCGCACCCGGACGGGACGCGTCGGGTGGCCGGCCCGGGTCAGCGGGCGGGGGTGACCTGCTGGAGGCGGCGGCCTTCCGCGTAGGCCAGGGCCGGGGCGGGCAGGACGCCCTCCCGTCCGTTCAGCAGTACGGTCACGCCGCCCTCGGCCGCGGTCTCCGGTTCGGACCGGGCGCCGATCCGGCGCAGCGCCTGGGCGGCGACGGCGCCCGCCGAGCCGTGCAGGGCCGGCGGCGGGCCGTCCGGGTGCCGGACCGCGGCCCGGATGCGGTCGGCGACCAGTTCGTAGTGGGTGCAGCCCAGGACGACGGTCGTCACGTCCGCGGGGGTGAGCGCGGCGGCCGCGGCGACGGCCTCGTCGATCGCCGTCTGGTCCGCGTGCTCCACGGCCTCGGCGAGACCCCAGCAGGGCACCTCGGCGACCGGCACGCCGTCGGCGAAGTCGCGGATGAGGTTCCGCTGGTAGGGGCTGCCGGTGGTGGCGGGCGTCGCCCAGATGGCGACGGGTCCGCCGCCGGCCGCGGCCGGTTTGATCGCCGGCACCGTGCCGATGACCGGCAGGTCCGGTTCGAGGGCGGCCCGCAGGGCGGTGAGCGCGTGCACGGTCGCGGTGTTGCAGCCGACGATCAGGGCGTCCGGGCGGTACGCGGCGGCGGCCTCGGCGACGGCGAGGGCGCGCGCGGTGAGGTCCTCCGGCGTGCGCGGACCCCACGGCATGCCCGCGGGGTCCAGGGAGAGCACGAGATCTGCGTCGGGGCGCAGCCGCCGTACCGCGGCGGTGGCCGCCAGCAGCCCGATCCCGGAGTCCATGAGCGCGATCTTCACCCGGCCACGATAGTCGATCCCCTCGAACAGGCCGCCCGTGGGGCAGACTGCGCGGTTGACATCCTCCCCTCCCTGAAGGGAGAGGGATTCCTGGCTCAGGCTGCTCTACCTTCTTGTTCGGGTTGATCGAGCCATTCGTAGGGTTGGGTCGCCCAGAGGTGCTGGGTGTGGCTATCAGGCTGCTGCCGTTCCATGGC
>NZ_JBEYTS010000062.1:0-40069 GCF_040643155.1 Streptomyces sp. NPDC047453
AGGTAGCAGTCACCCTTCGCCCGCTGATCCTTGCGTGGCACCGATGCGAAGACATCCGCTACGAATAACGCCAACTTCGCCCGAGCACGGTTCACTTCATGTAAGTCCACAACGTCCAACATGCCCCAAACAGGGCCGAGAAGACCTAACGGAGCCCTACTAGTCTCCCGGGCCCCCGCGGACACGGGCCATCGGGTACGTCCACGCCCGCTCGACGCCGCCCTCGACGACGGAGAGTCGACCGCGATGTGGTCAGCCGTTCGTCTCGGGATCGAAGGGGCCGCCGGCGCCGAACGCGAGCCGTGCGAAGTTCTCGGCGATGCGGCGGTGACCCGCGGGGTCGGGGTGGACCTCGTCGGGCAGCGGGAGTTCGGCGTAGTCCGTCTCGCCGTACAGTTCACGGCCGTCGAGGTGGTGCAGGTTCGGGTCGTCGGCCGCCCGCTGCCTGACGATCCGGTCGAGTTCGCGGCGGATGACGTTGAGCGTCAGCCGCCCGGCGGCGCGTTCGGCTGGATCGCCCGTGGCCTTGAACCGCAGGGTCCCGCCCTGGAAGTCGGGCGCGAGGGGGCCGGGGGTGTCCTCCTGGACCGGGCAGAGGATGGAGGACACGACCAGCAGCGGCGTCGTCGGATGCCCCTCGCGGATGGTGTCGAGGAAGCCGTGGACGGCGGGGGCGAAGGCGCGCAGGCGCATCGCGTCGGTGTTGACGACATTGATGCCGATCTTGACACTGATCAGGTCCGCGGGAGTGTCCCGCATCGCGCGGGCCGTGAACGGGTCGAGCAGCGCGCTGCCGCCGAACCCCAGGTTGACCAGGTCCACTCCGCCCCGGGCCGCGGCCAGGGCCGGCCAGATGGCGGTCGGGTGGGCGGCGTTCGAGCCGTGGCTGATGGAACTGCCGTGGTGCAGCCACACTCGGCGGCCGCTGTCCGGCGCCGGCTCGACCGGGGCGTCGGTGCGCAGGGCGATCAGCTCGGTGATCTCCGCGTGAGGCAGCCAGATCTCGACGTCCTTGTCCCGTGCGGGCAGATCGGTGAACCGGGCGGTGCCGGGAGGCCCTTCGAGCAGTTCGGCGGACTGAGTGGCCATGTCGATGGTGCGGACGTTGCCGCCGGTCACCGTGTCCTGGCCCACGAGGCGGCCGTCGACCAGCAGGTCGTACACGCCGTCCGCCGGGGCCGGGAGGCCGCGGTAGGCCCTCTTGGTGGGCAGGGTCACCAGTTCGATGGTGGTCGCCCGGGTGCGGAGGGCCAGCCGTACGCCGGACGGCTGGGCCTCGGCCATGGCCAGTTGCTCGTCGGGGATCTGCCGACGCGCCCCAGCGGGCAGCCGGTGCGGCAGCAGTCCGTGCGCCGTGCGCTCCACGTCGAGGGCGCCGCGCAGGAGGTCCGCGGTGACGGGTGTGGTGATCCAGTCGTGCTCGGTGTTCATCGTCTCAGCCTGTTGATCAAGAGTTACGGGTTGTTCGCAGGAGCCGGTAGTGCGGAGTGGCCTACCGAGGGCACCCACGATCCGACGACCATTATGCATTTACCTAACATCTATAGGCAAAATCGAGATCGAGACAGGCCAAGGCCGTATCCGGCGGGATGCTCAGGGGGTGGGGCTCACGAGGTCCTGGGTGCCGAGGACGGTGAGGAGGGCGAGGCGTTCGGCGTCCTCGGTGCCGGGTTCGGCCGTGTAGACCATGATCCGCAGGTCGCTGCCTGCCACGGTGAGGACGTCGCAGTCCAGCGTGACGGGCCCCACCCGCGGGTGGTCGATCGTCTTGCGCGAGGCCTCGTGGCGGCCGACGGCGCCCGCGTCCCACAGCTCGCCGAACCGCTCGCTGCCGCCGCGCAGTTCGGCGATCAACCGGTGCAGCCGCCGGTCGGCCGGGTAGCGTTCGGCGGCCGCGCGCAGGTCGGCGACGAGCGCGGCCTCGTGATCGCGCTGCGCCTGTGGTGGGCGCCGGGCCCCGGATCCCGGGCCGAGGAAGTGGCGCCACACGCCGTTGCGCTCGTTGCCGCGCCGGCCGGACGGGTCGCCCATCAGGGCCGCGTACGGCGCGTTGGCCATGAGCAGGGTCCAGGACGCGTCGAAGACCGCCACGGGCGTCCCGGTCAGCCGGTCCAGCAGCCGCTGGACGCTCGCGGTGATGTATGCCGGTACGGTCTCGGGGCCCGGCGGCGCGAGCCCGGCCAGCCGGAACAGGTGCGCGCGCTCCTCCTCCGACAGCCGAAGCGCCCGGGCCAGGGCCTCGACGACCTGGGACGAGGGGTTGGTGGCACGGCCCTGTTCGAGCCGGGTGACGTAGTCGACGGAGATCCCGGCAAGCATCGCCAGCTCCTCGCGGCGCAGCCCCGCCGCGCGCCGCTGCCCGCCGGTCGGCAGCCCCGCCGCCTCGGGCGGGACCCGGTCGCGCCAGCGGCGCACCGCTTTACCGAACTCCGCCGTCGCCATGCGACCAAGTGTGACCCCGCCGGCCGCGGGTCTGCCTGGTACCGCTGGTCCCAGGAAGACGGGGCGCCTGGCTGCGCGGGCGGGCGGGGCGGATCGTGGAGGCATGACGACAACACTGATCACAGGAGCGAACAAGGGCCTCGGCTACGAGACCGCCCGTCGCCTGATCGCCGCGGGCCACACCGTCTACGTCGGCAGCAGGGACGCGGCCCGGGGCCGTCGCGCCGCCGAGCAGCTGGGCGACAGGGCCCGGGCCGTACAGCTCGACATCACCGACGACGCCTCCGTCGCCGCCGCGGTGAAGACGATCGAGGCCGACGGAGGCCTCGACGTGCTGGTCAACAACGCAGGCGTCGAGGCGCGCGGCGCGGACAACGGGGTGGTGGGCGCGGCGGACCTCACCGCCGACCTGATGCGGGAGGTCTTCGAGACCAACGTCTTCGGCACGGTACGCGTCACCCACGCGTTCCTGCCGCTGCTGCGGCGGTCCGCGTCGCCGGTCGTGGTCAACGTCAGCAGCGGCCTGGCCTCGTTCGCGCACGTGGCCGACCCTGCCCACCCCGCCGCTGCCTACCCGGGGGTGGCGTACCCGGCTTCGAAGGCCGTGGTCAACATGATCACCGTGCAGTACGCGAAGGCGTTCCCGGCCATGCGGATCAACGCGGTGGAGCCCGGCTTCACCAAGACCGACCTGAACGGGAACACCGGGACGCAGACGGTCGAGGAGGGCGCCGAAATCATCGTCCGCATGGCACAACTGGACCCGGACGGTCCCACCGGCGGCTACTTCGACGTGACGGGGCCGCTGCCCTGGTGACCGACGTCGCAGCACTTCAGTCGGGAAGCGGTTGACCGGGCGGCCCTGCGCCCCGCGGCGTGGAGCCGGGCGCCGGGCCGCCCGTGTGATCAGCTCGTCCCTGCGAGGCCAGTTCGAGGTCGCCGTGCCGAGTGGCCGTGTGCGCACAGGCTCGGCTGTTCACGGCCGGGAGGGCGGCTCCTCGAACAGCACTCTCAGCGCGACCTTTCGGTAGTGCTGGATGTGCCGGAGCGAGAGGTCCGCGGCGCGTTCCGCGTCTCCGGCCGCGATCGCCTCGTACAGCCCTCGGTGGTCGTCCCACAGCGGGTGGGGATCGTCGATCTGCTGGAAGAGCCAGCGCAGTCGTCCTTCGAGCGAGCCGAGCGTGTTGCTGAGGAGGTCGTTGCCGGCGAGTTCCATGATCTGGTGATGGAAGGCGGAGTTGGCGCGCGAGATGCGCTCGGGCGTGCCGGACATGGTGGCCCGCCGTGCCGCCTGCAACATCTTGGCCAGGTGCTGGAGTTGGTCCGCGGTCGCGCGCTCGGTGGCGCGGCGCGCCGCGAGGACCTCCAGGGCCTCGCGCATGTCGAAGAGGTTCTCGACGTCCTCGCGGGTCATGCCGCGGACGACGATGCGGCGGGGCGAGAGCGCCTGGAGGAACCCCTCGGACAGCAGGATGCGGATCGCCTCGCGCACCGGCACGCGTGACACCCCGAACTCCTCGGCCACCTCGCGCTCCATGAGGCGGTCTCCCGGCCTCAGGCGGCCCGTGATGATGCGGTCCCGCAGGCCTTCGCAGACCTGGTCGCGCAACCACATCGGACCGGTGGCCGAGCTGGCGGCGGGCTGCTGCGCCGCCGGGGCGGCGCAGGCCGCCGCGGTCTTCTTCGCGTTCACAAGCCCTCCGGGCGTGTTGAGGAAATTAAGGTATACCAAAACCCTTGACGGGGAGTTCTCCGCACCACCATTTTAGGTATACCAAGCCGACGAACGGCCTGGCTGTGACGTTGCTGCAGCTGTCCTGGTCCCACCTGGACCCCGTCCTGTCCTGGTGCCGGACCGTGCCCTTTTCACCTCCTTTCCCCTGCTGAATCGAGGGTTCACCATGAGTGCCTCAGCAAGACAGCCCACCTCAGGGCCTGCCCCGGGGAGCACCCCGGAGACGGACGTCGAGACCGCACCCGGCTCCACCTCTCCCACGGGCGCGCGGCCCAGTCGGGTGCGCTGGACCATGTTCGTGCTGCTCCTCGGTGTCGTCGCGCTCAACTACATCGACCGCAGCTCCGTCTCGGTGGCCCTGCCACTGATCACGAAGGATCTCGGACTCTCCAAAGAGACCACCGGTTTCGTGCTGAGTGCGTTCTTCTGGACGTACGCGCTGATGCAACTGCCCAGCGGCTGGCTGATCGACCGGTTCGGCGCCCGGTTCATGGCATCCGGCGCCTGCGTCGGCTGGGGCGTCGTCCAAGCGCTCACCGCCGGCGCGACCAGCGCGGGGTCTCTGCTCGGGCTACGACTGGCACTCGGCGCCGTCGAAGCCCCCGTGATGCCGGCCGGCGGCAAGCTCAACGCCCAGTGGCTGCCCGCCCGGGAGCGGGGCAGGGGCGCGGTGCTGCTGGACGGCGGCGCCCCGCTCGGCGCCGCGCTCGGCGGCGTCATCATCTCCGGCCTGATCACCTGGACCGGCAGCTGGCGTGTCAGCTTCGTCGTCGCCGGTGTGCTGACCTCGCTCGTCGGGCTCTACGCGGCCTGGTACATCCGCAACACCCCGCGCGAGCATCCCCGGGTCAACGAAGCCGAGGCCACGTACATCGAACAGGCCCACGCAGAGGAGGACGCGCAAGGGGAGAAGGGCGGCCGCGCCGGGCTGCTGCCCTACCTCAAGCACCGCTCCTTCTGGGCGATGTGCCTGGGCTGGATGGGCTTCAACGGCGTCTTCTACGGGCTGCTCACCTGGGGCCCCCTCTATCTCTCCGAGGCCAAGGGCTTCGACATCAAGTCGATCGGCTGGTCCACCCTGGCCATCTTCGGCGCCGGCTTCGTCGGGGAACTCGTCGGCGGATGGCTGTCCGACCGGTGGCAGGCCAGGGGCGCCTCGATCAACACGGTCATGCGCACCCTGCTGGGTGCTGCCGGTGGCGTCGTCGTCGCCGGACTGCTCGGCGTGGTGCTGGTGCCGGACGCCATGACGGCCGTCGCCCTGCTCTCCACCGTGCTGTTCTTCCTGCGCTGGGCGGGCCTGTACTGGTCGCTGCCGTCCATCCTCGCGGGCCGTGCCAACGCCGGGATCGTCGGCGGCGCCATGAACCTCTCCGGGAACATCGCCGGCATCGTCACACCGATCGTCGTGGGCTTCATCGTCGGCGGCACGGGCTCCTACACCTGGGCCCTTCTGTACTTCGTCGGCGCGGGTGTGCTCTTCACCGCGTCGTCCCTCGCCCTCGACTGCAGCAGGAGGCTCACGACCCGATGACGACGTCCCCAACGACCTCGACCATGACGACGCCGCTGACGCGCGCGAAGCCCGACGGGCAGCCCCATCGGCTGGGCATGCTCACCCCGTCCTCCAACACCTGCCTGGAACCGGTGACATACCGGCTGCTGGGAACCACCGGCGCCGACGCCGGTGTGACGGCGCACTTCGCCCGCGTACCCGTCACCCGTATCGCGCTGGACGGCGGCTGCGACGCCCAGTTCGACACCGCGCCGATGCTCGCCGCCGCCCGGCAACTCGCCGACGCCAAGGTCGATGTGATCGCCTGGAACGGCACCTCCGGCTCCTGGCTCGGGGTCGACCGCGACCGCGCACTGTGCGCCGCGATCACCGAGGCCACCGGCGTGCCCGCCACCACCTCCACCCTCGCGCTGCTCGACGCCTGCGCCGCGTACGGCGTGACCCGCCTGGGGCTCGCCCTGCCCTACACCCGCGACGTGGCCGAGCGGATCGCGGCGACGTACGCCAAGGAGGGCGTCGTCTGCACCCTGGCGGCCGAGCCGTTCGGGATCAGCGACAACGAGGCCTTCGCCCGCATCCCGCAAGGCGAGGTCGCCCGCCAGATCCGCGACGCCGCGCGCGGGGACGCGCACGCGGTCGCCGTCGTCTGCACCAACGTGCACGGCGCCGGGGTCGCCGAGCAACTCGAACAGGAGCTGAAAGTCCCGGTGTTCGACAGCGTCACCGCGACCCTGTGGAAGTCGCTGGACCTGGCCGGCGCCGCCCCCGCGCTCCCCGGCCACGGCGACCTGCTGCGCACCGGCAGCCTGCGCGCCCGCTTCCAGGAGGTGCTGACGGACCTGCTCGCCGCGACCGGCGCCGACCGCACCACCTTCCGCGTCGACCTCCCCGAGCACGGTCTGCACGTGGACCTCACGGCGGGCGAGGCGTACCGCGAGGGTGTGCGGCCCATCCGCCGTGACGCCTCCCTCGACCAGCGGCGACTCAACACCGTCGAGTGGCTGGAACGCCACCGGATCCCCCTCGTCCAGCCCCACTTCGAGGCTGACCCGCATCCGCCGCAGGCGCTGATCGACGTCTACGGAGTGCACGCCCAGATGCTCGGCCCCGTTGAACGCGACGGTGCCCTCGCGGGCTGGCTCTCCGTGCACAGCATGGAGGAGCGCGACTGGTCCGACGCCGACACCGCCGCGCTGTCCGCCGCCACGGCCCGTATCCACAGCGCCCTCGACCACCGACTCTGACCTCTTCGCACGAAAGGCAATGCGTACTGTGACGCAGGAAAGCACCGCCCGGGCCACGACGACCGGTCCCACGGCCACCAAGGACATCAAGATCGCCCTCGGTGTCGATGTGGACGCCGTCGCCGGCTGGCTCGGCTCCTACGGCGGCGAGGACTCCCCGAACGACATCCAGCGCGGCGTCTTCGCGGGCGAGGTCGGAACCCCGCGCCTGCTCAAGCTGTTCGAGCGGTACGGCATACGCACCAGCTGGTTCATCCCGGGCCACTCCATCGAGACCTTCCCCGAGCAGACCCGGATGGTCGTGGAGGCGGGCCATGAGATCGGCGCCCACGGCTACTCGCACGAGAACCCGATCGCGATGACCCCGCAGCAGGAGGAGGACGTCCTCGCCAAGTGCGTCGAGCTCATCGAGCAGTACACCGGACGCAAGCCGCGCGGCTATGTCGCACCCTGGTGGGAGATGTCGCCGTACACCGCGGAGCTCCTGCACAAGTACGGCTTCTCCTACGACCACTCGCAGAACTACCGCGACTTCACCCCCTTCTACGCCCGCGTGGGCGACCAGTGGACCAAGATCGACTACACCGCGGAGGCCAAGGACTGGATGAAGCCCCTGATCCACGGCCACGAGGTCGACCTCGTCGAGTTCTGCGGCAACTGGTACGTGGACGACCTGCCGCCGATGATGTTCAACAAGCACGCCCACAACAGCCACGGCTACGTCAGCCCGCGCGTCCTGGAACAGGACTGGAAGGACCAGTTCGACTGGGTTCACCGCGAGTTGGACTACGCGGTCCTACCGATCACGCTGCACCCCGACGTGAGCGGCCGCCCCCAGGTGCTGCTCATGCTGGAACGCTTCATCGACTACGTCTCCGGGCACGACGGGGTCAGCTTCTGCACCCTGGAGGACGCGGCGGACGACTTCCGCCGCCGCTTCCCCTTCGACGGGTCCGACCGGCCGGCCGACATGCGCTGAGCCCGCCCGCGGCGGACGGCGTCGGGGATCGCCCGGAAACCCATCGCGTACAGGTCGCCGACCTGTACGCGATGGCCCTGGGCGGTGGGGGTGGCCACCGCGGCGCCGCTCACGAGGGAGACGGATCCGGGGTGGTGCCGAGGGCCGCGGCCCGCAGGGCGGCCGCAAGGCGCACCACGGGCTCGGCCGGCGGCCGGGGGAGCCGGGCCAGGAGCAGGCGCCGCTGCTCCTGCGGCCCGCCGCGCACCGGCAGGATGCGCACGCCGGGCGGCGCCGCCGGCCCCAGTGACGAGGGCACGGTGGTCAGTCCGCAGCCCGCGGCCACCAGATGCAGTCTCGCCAGCCAGTCCCGGGCCGTGTGCACGATCTCGGGGCGGTCGTCCAGGCCCGGCCACACTCCCATCAGCCCGTCCGCGCCGGACGACGAACCGGCGATCCACCGCTGTCCGCGCAGGTCCGCCACATCGACGAAATCCCCGCGGGCCAGCGGGTGCGCCGCCGGCACGGCCAGACACAGTGCGCGCTCCGTGAGCGTCTCCAGCGCCAGTGGGGGCGATTCGCCGTCCGGCGCGCGAAACGGCGGCGCCGACGACAGCAGGGCGAGATCGATGCTGCCCGCCCGCAGGGCCCGCGCCAGCGCCGGAGTGCCGCCTTCGCGGCTGATGACGTGCACGTTCGGATCGCTGTGCCGCAGCGCGGCGAGGGCGTACGGCACCACGGTCGTACCGGCGCTGGGCACCCAGCCGAGGCGGACGGTGCCGCCCGGTTCGGGCAGTCCGGACAGCTCACGGGCGGTCGCGTCGATCTCGTCGAGCACGACCGTCGCACGGCGCATGACGACCCGGCCGGCCGCGGTCAGCCGCACGCCGTCACGCCGCCGTTCCAGCAACTCCGCGCCCGCGGTCCGCTCGATCGAGGCGATCTGCCGGGACACCGCAGACTGCGTGTACCCCAGTGCCGCCGCGGCCGCGGTGAAGGTCCCCTGCTCCACCACCGCGCGGAACACCCGCAGCGCGGTCAGCGACACATCCGTGAAGTCCATGATGTATACGCATACCATCCGTGCGCAACTTTCGTTGGACTCATGCATGAGGCCTTCCTACCGTTGCGGTCATGACCCCACCCCGCCATCGCCTGGTACGGCGGCACCCCCAGGTGGAACAGGGCCGCATGCTCAAGCCCTGAACCGAACCCAACTCGCCCTACTCCAAAAGGAGTTCACCCATGACTGCCATCACCACGCCCTACGGCTTCTCCAGCACGGCCGCCGACGTCGCGCAGGGCATCGACCTCACCGGCCGCCGCGTCGTCGTCACCGGCGCCTCCTCCGGCCTCGGCGCGGAGACGGCCGGCGTTCTGGCCGGAACCGGAGCCGCCGTCACCCTGGCCGTCCGCGACGTGGCGGCGGGAGAGCGCGTCGCCAAGGACATCGCCGATACGACCGGGAACCAGGACCTGCACGTCGCCCGCCTCGACCTCGCCGATCCGGCGTCCATCGCCGCCTTCACCACGGCCTGGCAGGGCCCGCTGCACATCCTGGTCAACAACGCGGGCGTCATGGCCTGCCCCGAGCGGTACACCGAACAGGGCTGGGAGTGGCAGTTCGCCACCAACCACCTCGGCCACTTCGCGCTCGCCACCGGCCTGCACGACGCGCTCGCCGCGGACGGCGCCGCCCGCATCGTCTCCGTCAGCTCCAGCGGCCACCAACTCTCCCCGATCGTGTGGGACGACGTCCACTTCGCCTTCCGCCGCTACGACGCCTGGCTCGCCTACGGCCAGTCCAAGACCGCCAACGTCCTGTTCGCGGTGGAGGCCACCCGCCGCTGGGCCGACGACAACATCACCGCCAACGCCGTGATGCCAGGCGCCATCCACACCAACCTCCAACGCCACACCGAGGGCGGCCGCGGCAGCGGCGGTGTTCCGGCGGAGCTCATCAAGACAGTCGGGCAGGGCGCCGCCACATCCGTCCTCGTAGCCACCTCGCCCCCGCTGGAGGGCATCGGCGGGCGTTACTTCGCGGACTGCGCCGAGGCGGAGGTCCTCGACCGCCGCGGCGCCCCCGTGGCCCGCTACGCCGTCGACCCGGCGGGCGCCCGGCGCCTGTGGACGCTCTCGGAGGCGATGCTCGCGGACGCCGACTGAGAGAGGGCGGAATATCCTGGTTCGTGCAGAGAGCGGCGGTGATCAGAAATGCCCCACCAACGCCGGGTTCCACGCCCACGCCTCCGTGATGCCACCCGGCTCGTGCTGGTCGGCGTCCTCGCGTCGGTCCTGACGCTGGGCGCCGGGCCCGCCCGGGCGGCCTCCGGGGGCCACGTTTCGACGATCGACGCGGCGACCCACCGGATGACCGTCACGGATCACGGCCGGACAGTGATGACCTTCAGCGTCGGCTTCGGAAAGTCCGGCTTCCGGACGCCGTCCGGAACGTTCCACGTGCTGGGCAAGGACGCCGTCGTCAAGATGACCTCGTGCAGCGCGCACGTCACCTGCGATCCAGGCAGCCCCGACTACTACGTCCTCACGGTCCACTGGGCCGTGCGCCTGACCAGCGCCGGAGTGTTCGTGCACGCGGCACCCTGGGACCACGCCGTCGGCCGGGCCGACACCTCCCACGGCTGCATCCACCTGAGCACGGCGGACGCCCGCCGCTTCTACGATTTCAGCCGGACCGGCGACACCGTGATCGTCGAGAACACCGGCAGCCACGCCGTCCACCAGAGCGGCCCGTAACCCCGGTGCCTCGACTGCTCATGTCACGGCCTGCGCGGGAGTCGCGTCAGACCCGGTCCAGGGGGCGGTGCGGACCGCTGGGCAGTTCCGCTTCGATCGTGTCGCCGGGACGCGCCACGCCGCCTTCCCGCACGATGGTCATGATTCCGGCTCTGCGCACGATGTTCCCCGCCTCGTCGCGGCCGACGACCTGCTTCAGCAACCCGACCTGGAAGTTGTCGATCTGCAGACAGGGGTTGCGCAGACCGGTGACCTCCAGGACCGCGGAGTCGCCGACGCGCAGCAGTGTGCCGACCGGCAGACCGAGCAGATCGATGCCGCGCGTGGTGATGTTCTCGCCGAGTTCGCCGGGCGCCACCGTGAACCCTTCCTCGCCGACCTCGTCGAAGAGCTCTTCATGGATGAGGTGGACCTGGCGAAGATTCGGCTGGGTGGGATCCTGCGCGACGCGCGACCGGTGCTTGACCGTCACACCGGCGTGCACGTCCCCCTCCACACCGAGCCCGGCGAGCAGTGTGATGCTGTCCCGGTTCGGCTTGGTGAACGAGTACTCCCCGTTGCTGCTGACCGCCGTCACTCTCCCGCTCATGTTCTGAACCCCTCTTCGGCAACCAAGGTCAGCCACGAGCCTAGAGGTCGCTCACCGCTCGCCGTCCGGATGCCGTAGCCGTTCCTCAGCGCATCCGCCCCAATACCTCACGCACCCGCCGGGCGTCCCGGAGCCGCTGCTCGTACGTCGCGCCCAGCACGAGCAGCAGCAGGCCGGCGAACGCGGGAGGCAGCCAGCGGGGGAGTACGCCCGCCAACTGCACCAGGTAGGGGGCGAGTTCGTGCAGCGCGTCCAGTACGAGCACGCTCCCGCCGAGGACGAGCGGTGCCTGGAGACGGTGGCGGGCACCCAGCAGGGTGAGGACGAGGGCCGCCGTGCCGAGCAGCAGGGGGCGCGGCCAGTCCGCGTCGGCCCACGCCGCGAGCAGGCTCGGCACGAGCGTCGCCGACAGCCCGGGTCCGTACGCCGTCCACGACGAGGCCCCGGGGTCCCGACGGCGCCGGACGAAGCCCACGACCAGCGCCGGGACGGTCACCGGCAGGGCGTACGCCTCCGGGGCGCCCACGGCCCACGACCCGAGCCGCACCCAGGTGGCCAGCACGAACAGCGCGGCGGCAACGTACCCCGCCTGACGGCGGTCGGCGCGCACGGCGGTGCCCGCGGCGATCACCCCGGACAGGGCCAGCACGAGGGCCAGCACGGGCGCGTCGGTGACGGCCAGCCCGACGGCCAGGAGCCCCGCGACGGCGCCCGTGGCCTCGACCGCCACCCCGGTCCGCGGGACCCGCGCCGCGAGCAGGGCCGCTGCGGCCGGGACGACCAGGACCAGCAGTGCCGTGTGAGCGGCAGGCCAGCCCGCGGCGGCACCCACCGCACAGGCGAGACCCGCCGCACCGGCCAGGGACGCGCTCGCGCAGACGGCGGTCAGACGCGGGTGTACGGCGGCCACCGCGAAGATCCCCGTCAGCGCGGCGAGCACGGCCAGGGTGGCGCCCTGGGCGGCGAGCGAGAGCAGCGCGAGGCCGGCCGCGGTGAGCAGGGAAAGGAGGAGGGCGCTGAGGGACGCCGGTGTCTGCCGCGCGAACGCCGCCACGGCCAGCGCCGCCACGATCGTCAGCCCCTGCGTGAACAGGCCGACCGCATACGGGAGTTGCAGTGCGGTCGGGAGGACGAGCGCGGTCGCCCAGACCAGGACCACGGCACCGGCCGCGGCCGGGTCGCGCCGGGTCGCGGTGGCGCGGGCCGCCCCGGCCAGAACCGCCGCGACGACCGCGAACACCAGCGGCGCTGCCGCCGCGTGCGCCGGCCAGGGCGCCCAGACCGTCACCGCGGCGCGCAGATCCGACGGCGCCCCCGACCAGACTCGTCCCGTCCATCCGACCGGACCCCACAGCGCCACGACGACCAGGGGCAGCGCCCACAGGACCGCCAGGGTCTGGACGGCGGCCGACGCCCAGGCGGCACCGCGCCGCACGGCTTCCGGGAGCGGACCGCGGACGGCCGACAGCAGCCCGACCCCGCAGGCCAGATAGCCGGGCACCGTCCACACTCCGGGCAGCGACGCGCGCGGGATGCCGCCGAGCGCCGCGACCAGGAGCAGCCCGCCGGTCACTGCGGCGCCGGTGGCAAGGCCCCGCTGCGGAGCACGCCATGCGGCGTACAGCGCGATCGCCGCCGCGAGGGCGAGGAGCGTCGCCGCACGGGCGGCGGCGCTCGGTCCGGAGGCATCCCAGGAGAGCACGCCGGCCGCCGCCACGGCCCAACCGCCCATCCCGTACGAGGCGATGGCGGCGGAGACGCGCAGGGACCTCGTGGACGTCCGGAGCGCGACGACCGTGTCGAACGCGGCCGCCGGCAACAGCGCGGCCGTGAGCGCGTACGGGCCCGCGCCGGCCGCCACCGCCCACAGCAGCAAGGGGAACTGGGCGGCGGCCAGTGCCGCGGGGAAGGGGACGCGCAGGGAACCGAGTCCCTTGCCGTACCCCCACCACGCCCCGGCCAGGAACGCCGCCGCGACGGCCGCGTACCCCGTGCCGTCGGTGGCCGTCAGCGCGACCTCGTGCAGCGCGTACGCGTCGAGCACCGTCAGCGCCAGACCGAGGCCCGCCAGCGCCTCCGCCGTCGAGCGCAGCCCGCGCTTCAGCAGGAGCACGGGAGCGCCGAGCGCCGCCACGGTCACCGTGGCGAGCACCACAGACCGCCCGGCGATCCCGAGGTGTCCCCAGCTGACCAGGGTGAACGCGATCGCGGCGACGGTCAGCAGGACGCCGCCGAGGACGAGGAGCACGTTCTGCACCTGGGGCGCGGTGGTCTCGGGCCGCCGCGCCCCGGGGGAAGCGGGCGGGAAGGCCGGCTGGAGGAGACCGATCAGGTGGGCACGGCGGGCCAGCAACTGGGCGCGGCGGGCGTCGAGTTGCCACAACTCCGCGTCGAGGATCCGCAACTCCTCGGCCGGTGGCGGTAGGTGGGTCATGCCGTGGAGTGTGGCGCGCGCCATGTCGCGGAGCATGAGCGCGCGTACTCAGGTCCGTACTCAGACGGAGGTCGCCAGGCTGCGGCCTGTTCGCTCGCACAGCCTGGCGACCGGCTCGAAGGTCACGCCCGGCGGGCCGTCGCGCTCCTGGTGGTCAGGATGCGGTGGACCAGTCGGGCGCCGGCCCGCGCCGTGCGGTTGTCGGCGTCGAGGTCCGGATTCAGCTCGGCGACGTCGCAGACGGCCAGCTTCCCGCTCGCCGCCACCGCGGCGCAGACGTGCTCGACGACCTCCATCCGCACCCCGTACGCGGCGGGGGCACTCACACCCGGAGCCGCACTGGCGGGGAGCACGTCGAGGTCGATGCTGAGGTGCACGACGTCGCAGCTCGCGAGGAACTCCTCGATGAACGCGTCGACGCGCTGCAGGTCGGGCAGGCCGCACTCGGTGTCGAGCAGGTACCGCACCCCGAGCCTGTCCGCGGTCTGGAAGAGACGGGTCGTGTTGCTCGGCTGGCTCACGCCGAGCACCCAGTAGTTCAGCCGCTGTCCGCGCTGCTCCTCGCCGTGTGCCATCTGGAGGAACGGTGTGCCGGAGCTGGGCCGGACGTCGTCGCGCAGATCGAAGTGCGCGTCGAGGTTCAGCACCCCGAGACGAGCGCCCTCGTGCAGGGCGCGGGTCCCGGCCAGTCCCAGGTAGCTGCCGTAGGCGACCTCGTGGCCGCCGCCGAGCACCACCACGGGGTGGCCGCGGTCGACGAGCGAGGTGAGTACCCGGCCCAGGCGGTGCTGCCCGTTCTCCAGGTCCCCGTCGGCCACCTCGATGTCGCCGGCGTCCAGCGCCCGCACGGGCGTCGGCAGCGCCATGGACGCGAGGGCGCCGCGCAGCGCGCACGGGCCGTCCGCCGCACCCTGACGGCCCTTGTTCCGCCGGACTCCCTCGTCGCTGCGGAAGCCGACGAACGCGACGTCCCCCGGTTCGGTGTCCTGGGGTTCGAGGCCGACCACGTGGTGCCAGCGCAGGTTGTCGGCGCCCGGCCCGTCGTCCCGGCCCGTCCAGGGCTCTGGCGCCACATCTGCCGTCACCGTCCCGGTGCCGGCAGGCAGCACAGTGTTGTCCGTGCTCATTCCGTGTCGCCCTCGGCCATCGGGACGCGCACTCCGCGCTGCTGAGCCACCGAGGTGGCGTACTCGTAGCCCGCGTCCACGTGGCGGATGACGCCCATGCCGGGGTCGTTGGTCAGCACGCGGGAGAGCTTCTCGGCGGCGAGTTCGGTGCCGTCGGCGATGCAGACCTGTCCGGCGTGGATGGAGCGGCCCATGCCGACGCCTCCGCCGTGGTGGATGGAGACCCAGGACGCGCCGGAGGAGGTGTTCACCAGGGCGTTGAGCAGCGGCCAGTCGGCGATGGCGTCCGAACCGTCGATCATCGACTCGGTCTCGCGGTACGGCGAGGCGACGGAGCCGGAGTCCAGGTGGTCACGGCCGATGGCGATCGGGGCGGACAGCTCGCCGGAGGCGACCATCTCGTTGAACTTCAGGCCGGCGCGGTGGCGCTCGCCGTAGCCGAGCCAGCAGATGCGGGCGGGCAGGCCCTCGAAGGCCACGCGCTCGCCGGCCATCTTGATCCAGCGGTGCAGGTGCTCGTTCTCCGGGAACAGCTCCATGATGGCCTTGTCCGTGGCCTCGATGTCCTTGGGGTCGCCGGACAGGGCGGCCCAGCGGAACGGGCCGAGGCCCTCCTCGAACAGCGGGCGGATGTGCGCCGGGACGAAGCCGGGGAAGTCGAACGCGCGCTGGTAGCCGGCCTTGCGGGCCTCGTCGCGGATGGAGTTGCCGTAGTCGAAGACCTCGGCGCCCTTGTCGAGGAAGCCGACCATCGCCTCGACGTGCTGGGCCATGGACTTGCGGGAGCGCTCGGTGAAGTCGGCCGGGTCCTTGCGGGCCTGCTCGTGCCACTCCTCGACGCTCACGCCGACGGGGAGGTAGGACAGCGGGTCGTGCGCCGAGGTCTGGTCGGTCACGATGTCGATGGGCGCGTCCATCTCCAGCAGCTTCGGGAAGATCTCCGCGGCGTTGCCGGTGAGGCCGATGGACAGCGGCTTGCGGGCGTCCCGGGCCTCGATGGCGAGCTGGAGCGCGTGGTCCAGGTTGTCCGCGGCCACGTCGAGGTAGCGGTGCGCGATGCGACGCTCGATGCGGGTCGGGTCGACGTCGACACAGATGGCGACACCGTCGTTCATCGTCACGGCGAGCGGCTGGGCGCCACCCATGCCGCCGACGCCGGCGGTGAGCGTGATGGTGCCGGCGAGCGTGCCGTTGAACTTCTTGCGGGCGACGGCGCCGAAGGTCTCGTAGGTGCCCTGGAGGATGCCCTGGCTGCCGATGTAGATCCAGGAACCGGCGGTCATCTGGCCGTACATGGTCAGGCCCTGCGCCTCCAGGGACCGGAACTCCTCCCAGTTCGCCCAGTCGCCGACCAGGTTGGAGTTGGCGAGGAGCACACGCGGCGCCCACTCGTGGGTGCGCATGACACCGACCGGCTTGCCGGACTGGACGAGGAGCGTCTCGTCGTTCTTGAGCGTCTTGAGGGTGCGCACGATGGCGTCGTAGGAGGCCCAGTTACGGGCGGCCTTGCCGGTGCCGCCGTAGACGACCAGCTCCTCCGGGTGCTCGGCAACCTCGGCGTCGAGGTTGTTCATGAGCATCCGCAGGGCGCCTTCCTGCTGCCAGCCGAGGCAGTTCAGTTCGGTGCCGCGGGGGGCGCGGATGCTACGGGCCTCTGGGGAAACGCCGGCCATGCTGATGCCTCCTGAATGGGGATGTCGAACCTTGTTCCGTGCACCCATGACACGTGACGGGCGCAACGGTGGCGAGCGGCGTCGACCGGATTTCTCGGATCCGAGAAACCGGATGCGCGAAACCGGATGCGCGGACCGCGGGACATCGGTCCGGAACCGGCCGGGCAGACCCCGGGGAAGGCGTCTCCCCTAGAATTTTTCGACGAGAGCCCGCCCGACGGGCATGGGGGGAGCGAGGGTGACGAGGATGGTGAACGGCGTGGTCGTGAGCGGTGCGGACCTCGCCCGTCTGTACGAGGAGCGGACCGCGACGTCGGCTCCCGCATACCAGCGGGTGAAGGACCTCGTGACCGAGCAGATCACCAGCGGTCGCTGGCGCCAGGGCGACGCCCTGCCGTCGGAGAACCAGTTTGTCGAGTCGCTCGGCCTGTCCCGCATGACCATCAACCGCGCGCTGCGCGAGCTGACCGCGCGGGGCCTGCTGCGGCGCGTCATGGGTGTGGGTACGTTCGTGGCCCTGAACAAGGGCAGTTCCGGCCTGGTCGAGGTGCACAACATCGCCGACGAGGTCCGCCGGCGCGGGCACCGCTATCACGCACGGGTGCTGGCGCTGTGCGAGGAGGAGGCGGGGCCGAAGGTGCGCGGCCGGCTCGGCCTCGGCGAGCGGCAGGCCGTCTTCCGGTCGCGGGTGGTGCACTTCGAGGACGACGTGGCGATCCAGCTGGAGGACCGGTACGTCAACCCGGACTTCGCCCCCGGCTACCTGGAGCAGGACTTCACCCTGCGCACGCCGTTCACGTTCCTCTCCGAGGTCGCGCCGCTCGGTAAGGGGGAGCACATCGTGGAGGCGGTGCTCCCGTCAGTGGAGGAGTGCGCGATCCTCGGCATCGAGGCGTCGGAGCCGTGCCTGCTCATCCAGCGCCGCACCTGGTCGCAGGACGCAATCGTGAGCATCGCGCGGCTGCTGCACCCCGGTTCCCGCTACCGCCTCGAGGGCACGTTCGACACGCACTGACCGCGAGCCGCACGGCTCACGTATGGTCAGGCCGCGTGCGTGGAGGATCCGTCCCCGAGGACCGGGCCCTGCGCCCCTCGGCCGCCCGCCGGACCCGAGGGGGCGCGGCCGGAGACCGCGGCCGTCAGGCGTGCCGCCTCCTGCTGCAGGACCTCTCGCACATGGTCCGCGTCGTGCCGGCTGTAGTGCCGGCTCCACGTGCTGCTGAACGCCGCCACGGGGCGCTCGTTGTGGTCGAACGCCGCCACGCCGATCGAGCGCAGCCCCTCGGAGACCAGCTCGATCTCCTCCGACCAGCCGCGCTCCCGGTCCCGCTCCAGCAGGGTGCGCAGCTCGGACAGTGAGCGCGGCCCCTTGCCGGTGCGCGTGACAAGGGAGCCCGGCCGCGGGAAGAGGGCCCGCAGCTGCGCCTCGCCGGCATGGGCGAGGATCGAACGGCCGCTGGCCGTCAGGTGCGCCGGCAGCCGGACGCCGATGTCGGTGACGAGGGCCACGTCGACGTCGGATCCCTGACCGGTGGGCGGACGCTCCTTGAGCAGGTAGACCGTCTCCGCGCCGTACAGGATGCCCAGGTGGACCGTCTGGCCGAGCCGATGGGCCACGCTGCGCAGGATCGGGCGTGCCAGCCGCTCCAGCGGTTCGTGCCGCAAGTAGGCCGAGCCGATCTCGAAGGACGAGACCCCGAGTCCGTACGCCTGCTCCTTCGGGACGTAACTGACAAATCCCCGGTCGACCAGCACCGAGAGGATGTGGTATGCGGACGATCGCGGGATGCAGAGATCCCGGGCCAGCGCGCCCGCCTGTACCGGGCCCGAACGGCTCGCGAGGTGCAGCAGGATGTCCAGCGCGCGCCCGACCGCTGGAGATGTGCTACTCGATGTCGTCTCGTGTTCGCTCATGGGTCCACCTATTGACGGGCTTGTATATACAGGAATATACAAGGCCTTCGTTCGTTCTGTGGGCGCGGCGGCCGTCGCCGCTGGCGGCACCCCAACCCACTTCTCACCCGTCCGGGACCTCCCGTCCCCAAGGAGCACTACGTTGACCAAGGACACGGCGTTGACCTTGACCAGGGGACTCAAGTCCCGGCACATCCGCTTCCTTGCGCTGGGCTCAGCGATCGGGACAGGGCTCTTCTATGGATCATCCGAATCCATCAAGGCTGCCGGTCCCGCGGTCCTCCTGGCCTATCTGATCGGCGGAGCGGCCGTCTTCCTGGTCCTGCGGTCCCTCGGCGAGATGGCCGTGAGCGACCCGTGCGCGGGATCGTTCGGTGAGTACGCCACCAAGTATCTCGGGCCGCTGGCCGGGTTCGCGACCGGATGGACCTACGCCTTCGAGCTGGTCATCGTCTGTCTGGCCGATGTCACCGCGTTCGGCGTGTACATGGGCTTCTGGTTCCCCGACGTACCGCGCTGGATCTGGGTGCTGGCGGTCGTGGGCGTCGTCGGCGTGATGAACCTGTTCAGCGTCAAGGTCTTCGGTGAGCTGGAGTTCTGGCTCTCCCTCGTGAAGATCGTTGCCATCATCGCGATGATCATCGCCGGTGTGGCGATCCTCGTCTTCGGCATCCACACCGGCAGCGCCCACGTCGGGGTGTCGAACCTCTGGAACAACGGCGGGTTCTTCCCGCACGGAGCCCACGGCATCATCATGTCCCTGGCCGTGGTGATGTTCGCCTTCGGCGGCACCGAGATCATCGGCGTCACCGCCGGAGAGGCCCAGGACCCGGAGAAGACGATCCCGAGCGCGGTCAACACGATCCCCCTGCGCATCGTGCTGTTCTACGTGCTGACCATCGCGGTGATCATGTCGCTCAACCCCTGGCAGAACGTCGACTCCGCGGGCAGCCCGTTCGTCCAGATCTTCGTCGGCCTCGGCATCAAGTCCGCGGCGACCGTGCTGAACCTGGTGGTCATCACCGCGGCCCTGTCCGCGATCAACAGCGACATCTTCGCCGCAGGGCGCATCATGTACGGCATGGCCGAGCGCGGCCAGGCTCCCGCGACCCTGCGCCGACTCTCCCGCAACGGTGCGCCGTGGATGACCGTGGTCATCATGATGGGCGCGCTGCTCCTCGGCGTCGTGCTGAACTACCTGATGCCGGAGAACGTCTTCGTCATCATCGCCTCGATCGCGACCTTCGCGACGGTCTGGGTCTGGATGATGATCCTGCTGGCGCAGGTCGCCGCCCGCCGCAAGATGTCTCCCGAGGAGCAGGCCGCCCTCAAGTACCCGGCTCCGTTCTGGCCCTACGGCCAGTTCATCGCGATCGCCTTCATGGTCGGCGTGCTCGGGCTCCTCGCCTTCTCGGACAGCACCCGTGTCGCGCTGATCGTCGGCGCCGTCTGGCTGGCACTCCTGTCGGGCGTGTACTTCCTGTGGGGCCGCCCGCGCGGTGGCCGTGCGGACCTCGCTGAGGCCTCCGAGCAGGCGGCGGAGGAACCTGTCCCGGCAGCTCAGGGATAGTTGCAGAGGGGTAACCGCACACCACTCTCGAACACCGATGGGGTCCGTCCGGCCGGGCGGACCCCATCGGTGTTTTCGTACCGCCCGGAGCACAATGTCTGGGATCCCGGACAGTGAGTGCCGTCAGCGCCTCGCGAAGCCGCTCTGACATGGGACTTCATAGATTTATGACTGTTGTTGTGAATGTCGGCCCTCTTTCCGCCGACGACGTTGTTCTCGTCGCCCGTCACGGCGCGCCCGTGGTCCTCGCGGAGGAGGCCCTCAAGGAGATCGCTCGCAGCCGCGAAGTGATCGAGGGTCTGGCCGACGACGTGGTGCCGCACTACGGTGTCTCCACCGGTTTCGGCGCCCTGGCCACGCGCCACATCCCCACCGAGCTGCGCACCCAGCTCCAGCGCAGCCTGGTGCGTTCGCACGCCGCCGGCTCCGGCCCCGAGGTCGAGCGCGAGGTCATCCGCGCGCTGATGCTGCTGCGCCTGTCCACCCTCGCCACCGGCCGCACCGGCGTCCGCGTCGAGACCGCCCAGGCCTACGCCGATCTCCTCAACGCCGGGATCACCCCCGTCGTGCACGAGTACGGCTCCCTCGGCTGCTCCGGCGACCTGGCCCCCCTCGCCCACTGCGCGCTCGCGATCATGGGCGAGGGCAAGGTCCGCGACGCCCAGGGCGAGCTCAAGCCGGCCGCCGAGGCGCTCGCCGCCGCCGGCATCACCCCGGTCGTCCTGCAGGAGAAGGAGGGCCTGGCCCTCATCAACGGCACCGACGGCATGCTCGGCATGCTCGTCCTGGCCTGCCACGACCTGCGGATGCTGCTGCGCACCGCCGACATCTCCGCGGCCATGAGCGTCGAGGGCCAGCTGGGCACCGACGCCGTCTTCGCCGCCGACCTCCAGGCGCTGCGCCCGCACCCGGGCCAGGCCAGCAGCGCCGCCAACCTGACCGCGCTGCTCGCCGGTTCGGGCATCGTCGCCAGCCACCGCGGCCCCGAGTGCACCCGTGTCCAGGACGCGTACTCGCTGCGCTGCTCCCCGCAGGTCCACGGCGCCGCCCGCGACACCCTCGCCCACGCCGAGCTGGTCGCCTCCCGCGAGCTGGCCAGCGCGGTGGACAACCCGGTCGTCACGCTCGACGGACGGGTGGAGTCCAACGGCAACTTCCACGGCGCGCCCGTGGCCTGCGTCCTGGACTTCCTGGCCATCTCGGTCGCCGACATCGCCTCCGTCGCCGAGCGGCGTACGGACCGCTTCCTGGACGTGGCCCGCAACCACGGCCTGAACGCGTTCCTCGCCGACGACCCGGGCGTCGACTCCGGCCACATGATCGCCCAGTACACCCAGGCCGCGATCGTCTCGGAGCTCAAGCGCCTGGCCGGCCCGGCCTCCGTCGACTCCATCCCCTCCAGCGCCATGCAGGAGGACCACGTCTCGATGGGCTGGTCCGCCGCCCGCAAGCTGCGCCGTGCCATCGACGGGCTCACCCGCGTCCTCGCCGTGGAGCTCTACACCGCCGCCCGTGCCCTGGACCTGCGCGCCCCGCTGACGCCGGCACCGGCCACCGCCGCGGTGCGTGACGGGCTGCGCGAGGTCGTCGAGGGCCCCGGCACGGACCGCTGGCTCGCCCCCGAGATCGAGGAGGCCGTGCAGTACGTGGCCTCCGGCCGTGCCCTGGCCGCCGCCGAGTCCCAGGCCGGCCGGCTGCAGTGAGGGCCGGCCTCTCGGAGGCCGCCTGAACGGGGAACCGGAAACGGCCCCGGCACACCGCTCGCGGTGCGCCGGGGCCGCGGCCGTTCTCCCACCGATGAGCCTCTGCGGCCCGACCGGAGTGGTTCCACCGCCCGACCCGCGAGGCTCCACGCCACCCTGCACGGCCCCGTGGGCCAGGCCTCACGACGACGGGGCCTGGTCCCCCGGGCGGCGCGGTGCGTCGGCAACTCCGCCGATACGGCGGCTCAGTTCCCGTGCGGTCCGGGCCACTTCCGCGGCGATCCGCTGCTGCTGCTCCGGATCCACCTCCTCGGCCGGGAAGGTGACCGCCACGCCCGCGATCGGGTGGGCGCTGTGATCGAGAACGGGGGCGGCGACGGACGAGAAGCCCGGCGTCACCTCTCCCTCCTCCGTCGCGTACCCACGCCGCCGTACCTCCACGAGGAGGTTGCGGAGCGCGGACAGCGAGGTGGGCCCGAGCCCGTGGCGCAGGACGAACGCCGAGGGGTCGGGGAACAGGGCGCGCACCTGCGCCTGCGCGAGGCGCGCCAGCACGGCCCGGCCGCTGGCGGTGAGGTGCGCGGGCAGCCGGACGCCGACCTCGGTGACCAGCGGTGCGCGTCCCGACGGCCGCTCCTCGATGACGTAGATCACCTCACGGCCGTGCAGCACGGCCAGGTGCGCGTTGTAGCCGGTGCGGTCCACGAGCTGCGCCAGCGGGACCCGCGCCAGGCGCTGGAACGGTGCCTGGCGGCTGTACCCGGAGCCGAGCTCGAAGGCGCTGACCCCCAGCCCGTAGCGCCGCTCCTCGGGCAGGTGCACGACGAAGCCGTCCCGGGCCAGGGTGTCGAGCAGGTGATAGGTCGTCGAGCGGGGCAGCCCCACGTCGCGGCTGATGGCCGCGGCCGGCACCGGACCGGCCTGGGCGGCGAGGTAGCGCAGGACGGCGAGCACTTGTGCGGCGGCGGGGACCGTGGACATATCGCGAGCGTACGTCCGCCCCGAAACCCTGATCCCGCCTCGCCGCAGGGCGTCTGGGATACGAGACGAATTGCGCGCCATGGGCGTAGCACCGGTGCCTTGACCTGGTGCTTTATGGAACCCATGGCAGAACTGCCGAACCGGTCCGCGATACCGGTCGACGCCCTGCGGCACCCGAAGGAAACGCGGCGCTCCGTCCGGCGCCCCCCACCATCCGTCCGAACCGTCCGCGCCAACCCCGTATGAAGGGAACAGAGATGGGTGACTCCGCCACCGAGGCGGCAACCCGGTCCACCGATTTGCTGACCACAGGTGTCTACAACAGCGTCCGGCAGCTGCGCGCCGACGCCTGGAGCGCGCTGGCGGCACTGACGCGTCGACTGAGCCTCGACCCGAGCGCCGGCACCTGTGCGAAGGAGCTGACCGAGCAGTTGGAGGACATGTTCCGGCTGCTGGCACCGATCGAGAACTGCTGGGCCTTTCCGGGCCGGGCGGGCCTCGACGAGCTGCGCCGGCTCCACGAGGCCGGAGACCGGCACCGGCTGGCGGAGCGCGCGGACGACCTGAACCTGGCCCTCGGCACGGACACCTATCGAAACGCCGCGCAGGCGCCGGCGCACCCCGAGGACCCGGCCGCCGAGGAGCCGCCCGCGGTGCACGACCCCGCGGCCAAGCCGTACTTCGAGGTACTCGTCGTCGGAGACCTCGACGAGACGGAGGAGCAGGCGCTGCGGGAGGAACTGCGCCACCTGCGCCGCGACGAGGACGAGTTCGTCTACGACCTCGTCGTCGCCCCAAGCTTCGAGGACGCGGTGATCGCGTCGCTGGTGAACTCCAGCCTCCAGGCCGTCGTCATCCGCCACCGGTTCGCCAACCGGTCCCGGCACGACCTGCACGTGGTGCGGCGGTTCTTCGAGGGAACCGCCGCCGAGGCCCTCCCGGAGGAGGACCTCTTCGAGCACCGGGCCCAGGCCCTCGGCGCCCGACTGCTGGAACTGCGGCCGGAGCTGGACCTCTACCTGATGACGGAAGGCGCCGTCGAGCGGACCGCCGGCACGCTCGGCCGGGGCTTCGCGCGCGTCTTCCACGCCCGGGAAGGGCTTCTGGAGCTCCACCTGTCGATCCTGCACGGCATCGGCGAGCGCTACACGGCACCGTTCTTCACCGCCATACGGGCGCACAGCCGGCGCCCGACGGGCGTCTTCCACGCCCTGCCCATCTCCCGCGGCACCTCGGTGGTCTCCTCCCACTGGATCCCGGAGATGGCCCGCTTCTACGGGCTCAACATCTTCCTCGCCGAGACCTCCGCCACCTCCGGCGGCCTGGACTCCCTGCTGGAGCCCACGGGACCGCTGCGGGAGGCGCAGGACCTCGCGGCCCGCGCGTTCGGCGCCCGGCAGACGTACTTCGTCACCAACGGCACGTCCACCGCCAACAAGGTCGTCGTGCAGGCCCTGGTCCGGCCGGGCGACGTCGTGCTGGTGGACCGCAACTGCCACAAGTCCCACCACTACGGGCTGATGCTCGCCGGCGCCCACGTCGTCTACCTCGACGCCTATCCGATGGATCAGTACGGCATGTACGGCGCCGTGCCCGTCGAGGAGATCAAGCGGAAGCTGCTCATGCTGCGGCGCGAGGGCCTGCTGGACCGCGTCAAGCTCCTCCTGCTCACCAACTGCACCTTCGATGGGATCGTCTACAACCCCTCCCGTGTGATGGAGGAGTGCCTGGCGCTCAAGCCGGACCTCGCCTTCCTCTGGGACGAGGCCTGGTTCGCGTTCGCCCGCTTCCACCCCGTCTACCGCCGCCGCACCGCCATGGCAGCCGCCCGCGAGCTGACCGACCGCTACCGCGACGCGGACTACGCCGAGCGGTACGCCGAGCACCGGGAGAGCCTCGGCGAGGACCCGGACGACGAGACCCTGCTGGGCACCCGTCTGATGCCGGACCCGGACGCCGTCCGTGTCCGGGTGTACGCCACCCAGTCGACGCACAAGACCCTGACGTCACTGCGCCAGGGCTCGATGATCCACATCTTCGACCAGGACTTCCGGCACAAGGCGGCCGAGACGTTCCACGAGGCGTACATGACGCACACCTCGACGTCGCCGAACTACCAGATCCTCGCCTCGCTCGACCTCGGCCGCAGACAGGCCGAGCTGGAGGGCTTCGAACTGGTGCAGAAGCAGCTGGAGCAGGCGGGCGTCCTGCGGGACGCGATCGACCAGCACCCGGTGCTCAGCCGCTACCTGCACTTCCTCACCACCCCCGAACTCATCCCGAGCCGGTTCCGCTCCTCCGGCACGGACCAGCCGCTGCGCACCGGACTGGCGAAGATGGCGGCCGCCTGGGAGGACGACGAGTTCGTCCTCGACCCGACTCGGGCCACCCTGCACATAGGCCGTACGGGCATCGACGGCGACACCTTCAAGCACGAACAGCTCATGGACCGGTACGGCGTTCAGGTCAACAAGACCACGCTCAACACGCTGCTGTTCATGACCACCATCGGCACCACGCGCAGCGCCGTCGCCTACCTCATCGAGGTCCTCGTCAAGATCGTCGAGGAACTCGAGGAGAGCATCGAGGAGATGAGCCCCCGCGAGCGTGCCCTGCACCAGCGCAGGCGCGCCGCCCTCCAGGCCGGGTCCGCCGCGCTGCCGGACTTCAGCGCGTTCCACACCGCGTTCCGTCCGGGCGCCCACACGCCGGAGGGCGACCTTCGCGAGGCGTTCTTCCTGGCGTACGACGACAGCAAGGTCGAGTACCTGACGGCCGACGAGGTCGCCATGGCCACGGAGAGCGGGCGGGAGGTCGTCTCGGCCACCTTCGTCACGCCGTACCCTCCGGGTTTCCCGGTGCTCGTGCCGGGTCAGGTCGTCAACGAGGCGGTGCTGCGGTACATGGGCGCGCTCGACACGCGTGAGATTCACGGATACCGGCCCGACACGGGGTACCGGGTGTTCACCGAGGCCGCGCTGAAGGACCGGACGGCATGAGGCAAGGAGCGGACGGCATGACGACAGGAGCGGAAACCGTGGCGGAAGGAGCGGGCGGCGCGACGGGCGGACGCGTGCTCCGGGCACAGGACCGGCCGGCGACGCGCTGGAAGAACGGCGGCGGTCTGACCCGGGAGGTCGCCGCCGACGGCTCCGGCGCGGGTCTGGAGGACTTCGTCTGGCGGGTGAGTCTCGCCGACGTCGCTCGCGGCGGTCCGTTCTCCTCCTTCGCGGGCGTGGACAGGATCATCACCGTCGTGGACGGGGCGGGGATGGAGCTGAACGTCGACGGTGCCTCGCACACCATCGCCGACGCGTACGAGCCCTTCTCCTTTCCGGGTGACGCGGTCACCGACTGCCGGCTGCTCTCCGGCCCCATCGTCGATCTCAACGTGATGACGCGGCGCACCTGCGCGACGGCGCACGTCCGCATGGCCCGTGAGGGTTTCTCCGTCGTCCCGCGGACCGGGGTCCTGGTCCTCGTGATCGCCTTGGCGGGCACGGTGGCCGTCGAGGAGTCCGGTGTCACCCTCGACCGGTTCGACGCGGTCCTGTTCCCGGACCTCGACGCCGGCACCCTTCGAGTCGACGGGGTGGCGGCGGTCGTCACCGTCACCACCACTTTCGGCTCGCCCGGGACATGACCGGGGCGGCACGCGGGGCCGGCCCCGGCCGGCTTCTCAGTGTCTTCTCAGCGGGCGTCACCGAGGCTGGAGGTGTCCTGGGGACGAGCGGGTCCTTTTCGACACCGGGCAAGCGAGTCCTTCTCGCATCGAAGAGGGGGAGCCCATGGTTTCCCGCACCGCAGCCCCACCCGTCTCTCCTCGCCGGGGCCGTGCGGCCCCGGCGACCGGGGGCACCGGTGACCGGCTGAACCGCTTCTTCGACGACGCCTGCGACCGCACTCCGTCAGCCCCGGCCCTCGCATGCGGATCGCGGCTCCTGACCTACGCCGATCTCGACGCGCGGGCCAATCGGGTGGCCCGGCATCTGCACCGTGCCGGCATCGGTCCGGGCAGTCGCGCGGCCCTGCTGCTGCCCCGGTCCGTGGACATGTACGCGTGCCTGCTGGGCGTGTGCAAGGCGGGCGCGGCCTTCGTGCCGATCGACCCGGCCGCGCCGCCGGACCGGGTCGCCTTCATCCTGGGCGACGCGGGCGCGGCCGTGGTGCTGACCACGTCGGCGCTCGCGTCCGGCGCCGCCTGGGCGGAGCGGTGCCGGACGTGCGCGGTGATCGAGGTCGACACATGTGCCGCGGATCTTGCCGCCCTGCCGCCCGAACGGCCCGCCGTCGCGGCCGGGGGCGCGGACGATCCGCTGGCATACGTGATGTACACCTCGGGGTCCAGCGGCAGGCCGAAGGGCGTGGAGATCGCGCAGTCGAGCATCTGCAACTTTCTGCGCGTGGTGGCACCGGTCTACGGCATCCGGTCGCACGATCGCGTGTACCAGGGCATGACCCTCTCGTTCGACTTCTCCATCGAGGAGATCTGGCCCACCTGGGCGGCCGGCGCCACACTCGTCGCCGGACCGGTCGGCCCCGGACAGTTGGGCGACGATCTCGCCGACTTCCTTCAGGAGCACCAGGTCACCGCTCTGTACTGCGTCCCGACACTGCTGGCGACGATGTCCCGTGACCTCCCGCGGCTCCGCGAGGTCGTCGTCGGCGGCGAGGCGTGCCCCGCTTCACTCGTCGAGCGGTGGAGCAGGCCGGGACGGCGCATCCTCAACACCTACGGGCCGACCGAGGCAACCGTCACCGCCACCTGGCAGGAACTCCGGCCGGGGCGTCCGGTGACCATCGGCCGCCCGCTGCCGACCTGCTCGGCCGTCCTCCTGGACGAGCGGCTGCGGCCCGTGCCGCACGGCGCCGTCGGTGAGATCTGCCTGGGCGGTCCGGGCCTCGCACGCGGCTACACGGGACGGCCCGACCTGACCGCGGAGCGCTTCGTCGAGCACCCCTTGGCGCCCGGCTCGGGCCGCCTGTACCGCACCGGAGACCTCGGCAGGATGACCGACGACGGGGAGATCGAATACCTCGGCCGGGCCGACGCCGAGGTGAAGATCCGCGGCTACCGGGTGTCCCTGGAGGAGATCGACAACGTGCTGCTGGAGGACCCCGGCGTGGCCCAGGCGGCCACCACCCCCGTGTCGCCGCGCGACGGACTTGACGGTGACCGTGTACTCGCCGCCTACGTCGTGCCCGCCGGGGACGGCGCGGTCCCCGACGACGATCTCGCCGCCCGGCTGCACCGGCGCCTGCGCCGGTCGCTGCCCGCCTACATGGTGCCCGCGACGCTGGACTTCCTCGATCGGCTGCCCGTCATGCCCAGCGGCAAGACGGACCGTACGAAACTGCCCGCACCCACCGGCCGCCGCCTCGCCGGCACCGGCCCTGTGGCGCCGGTCCGCGACCGGCTCGAGGCCAGGGTGCGCGACGCCTGGGCACGGACGCTCGGCATGGACCCCGGCGAACTCTCCGCGGAGGCCGACTTCTTCACCGACCTCGGCGGTCACTCGCTGCTCGCCGCCCGCGCGGTGTCGCTGCTGCGCGACCCGGAGGGCGGACCCGGCCCCACCCTGCGTGACCTGTACGAGAACCCGACCGTGACCAGCTTCGCGGCACGGCTGCGCTCCACGGCCGACGCCTCCCGCGCGCCGCGGCAGCCCCGCCCCGCCCCCCTGCGGCACGGCCGCGCCCGCATCGCGCGGGCCGGACTCCTCCAGGCAACGGCCTTCTACGCACTGCTCTTCCTGCTCACCGGTCCGGTGGCCGCGTCCTTCGTGCTGACTCACGGACAGGTGTCGGGCAGCGCGGCCGTCGGGCCGGCCGTCTCGGTACTGGCCGGCTGGTTCGCCGTACGCTGGCTGGTTCCCGTCCTTCTCGCGCGGCCGCTGGCGGCGGGCATCCGGCCGGGCCGGTACCCCCTCTGGGGGGCGACGTACCTGCGGCTGTGGCTGTTGGACGTGCTGCTGCTGGGGATCAGCCCGCTGCGGATGCTCAGCGGATCCCCGCTCATGGGCCCGTACCTGCGGCTCCTCGGTGCCCGCGTCGGCCCCCGCACCACCATCGCCACCGGCTTCGTCGGCCTGCCCACGCTGCTGGGCGTCGACCGGGACGCCACGATCGGCTACGGTGCCACGCTGCGCCCCTGGCACGTTGCCGACGGATGGGTCACCATCGCCCCGATCACCGTCGGCGAGAGGGCATACGTCGGCGCCAACGCGGTCCTCGAACCAGGCGCCTACCTGGGCCCCGGGTCCGCGCTCGGTGAGCAGTCCGTGTCGGGCCCGGGCAAGGCCGTCCCGGCCGGAGCGCGCCGCGCCGGATCGCCCGCACGCCCGGTCGAGGCACTCGCCCCGCTCGTCGAGACGATGCTGCGCGACCGGACCGAGGCGGATCGCTGGCGGCCCCGCCAACTGGCCGCCGTCGTGCTCGGTCTGGTCCTGCTGGAGTCCATCGTGGTCGCCGCGGCCGTGCCGAGTGCCGCCCTGTTCTGGTGGGCCTGGTCGAGCGGTGGCACGCTCGCCGGTCTCGCCGCGATCGTGCTGTCCGGCCCGGTCTTCGTGGCCACGGTGTGCCTGGTCGTCGCCGCCGGGAAGCGGGCGGTCCTGCCGAGGACACCCCCCGGAATCCATCCGGCGCACTCGGCGCTGGGCGTGCGCAAGTGGATCGCCGACAAGCTGCTGGAGCAGAGCCTCACCCTCACCAACTCGCTCTACGCCACCCTCTACACCGTCCCGTGGCTGCGGCTGCTCGGCGCCCGTGTCGGCCGGCGCGCCGAGATCTCCACCGCGGCGCACATCGATCCCGACCTGCTCACCCTCGGCGACGGCAGCTTCGTCGCCGACATGGCCGGCGTCGGCGTCGCTACCTTCGCGGCCGGGCGCATGGCCTTCGAACCCACCGACATCGGCGAACGCGCCTTCGTGGGCAACGCGGCGCTCGTCCCGGCCGGGACACGGCTCGGCCCGGGCTCGCTCGTCGGCGTGGGCACGGTGCCGCCCCCGGAGCGCGTGCCCGCCGGCACCACCTGGCTGGGTTCACCGGCCCTGCGGCTGCCGGTGCGCCAGGACAGCGGGTCCTATCCGGAGGAGAAGACGTTCCGGCCCACCCGCAAAGCCGTACTCGGCCGGCTGGCCATCGAGTTCTTCCGCGCCACCCTGCCCATGTCGGTGCTCGCGACCGCGGCCTTCCTGTACCTGCTCGCGCTGTCGGACACCGCCCGCCGCACCGGGCCGTGGGTGCCGCTGCTCGTGTCGCCGCTGTTCGCCGCCGGCGCGGTGCTGGCCGTCATCGGCTGCTGCGTGCTGGCGAAGTGGGTCGTCGCCGGACGATACCGGCCGCGTGTGGAACCCCTGTGGAGCCTGTTCGTGCGCCGTACGGAGTTCGTCACCGGCCTCTTCGAAGCGGCGGCGGTACCCGCGGGCGTGGGCGCCCTGGTGGGGACGCCCTTCCTGCCGCCGGTGCTGCGCGGGCTCGGTGCCCGCATCGGACGGCGCACCTGGATCGGCACCACGTACCTCACCGAGTTCGACCTCGTCGAGGTGGGCGACGACGCCTCGATCGGCATGTTCGTCTCTCTCCAGACCCACCTGTTCGAGGACCGTGTGATGAAGATGTCCACGGTGACCGTCGGTCCCGCCGCGAGCGTCGGTACGCGGACCGTCGTGCTCTACGACACGCAGGTGGGCGCCGGTGTCCGGCTCGGTGCGCTGTCCCTGGTGATGAAGGGCGAGCGTCTGACGCCGGGCACGAGCTGGCACGGGCTCCCCGCCGAAGGAGACGACAGCGCACCCGCGGCTGGCCGGGCCGACGACGTACCCTCGGTGAGGTAGCCATGACACACCTGAGGCATTCCGGGGCCGCCGCCGGGCGCCGCCCCCTCGCTCTCGTCTACCGCGGCCCGGCCTCGTCGCCCGGCTGCCCCGAGGCGGTCGCCGGACTGCTCTCCTGCGGGCCGTGGAACCTGGACGTCCGCTTCACCGGCCCGGACGAGGCGCTTCCGCTCTCGGCCGAGCTCCTCTCCCAGGCCCTGCTGTACGCCCAGCCCGGTGGCGGCACGCTCGACTCCGCCTACCGGCGACTGCGGCGGCGGCGCCGGGCGATCCGCGACTTCGTCCGCGACGGCGGGCGCTACCTGGGCTTCTGCCTCGGCGGCTACCTCGCCGGGGCCACACCGGGCTTCGGGCTGCTTCCCGGTGACACCGATCAGTACATCTCCTCCCCAGGGGCCACCATCCACGAGGAGAACGACACACTGGTCACGGTGACCTGGCGAGGCCGGCCCCGCACGGTGTTCTTCCAGGACGGCCCCCTCTTCGTCCTCGACGAGAACGCCGACGCCACGGTCCTCGCCACCTACGACAACGGCGCCCCCGCCGCCCTCGTGACCCGCTTCGGCAGCGGGCGTGTCGCGGTCACCGGTCCCCACCCCGAGGCCACGACCGACTGGTACACCGGCCACGGCCTGCCGGTGCACCACACCCTGGACCTGGCCATGGACCTGGTGGAATCGGTGATGGAGAGCTGACCCCACCGCCGTGCCGCACACAATCCCCGGCTCCCTCCCAGGAAACGGCCGCTCCGATCCGGAGCTATCGTTGATTCCGAGAGGCTGCCATGCGGACGCTGATCATCGAGGACGAGCACGCACTCGCCGAGGCGATCGCCGACGGACTTGCCACCGAGGGCTTCGTCTCGGACCTGGCACACGACGGCCCGGACGGGCTGTGGCGCGCCCTCCACGAGCCGTACGACGTCATCGTGCTCGACATCATGCTGCCAGGCCTGTCCGGGTACGAGGTCCTCAAACGCCTGCGGGCGGCCAGAGCCTGGACACCGGTGCTGATGCTCACCGCGAAGGACGGGGAGTACGACGAGGCCGACGCCCTCGACCTCGGCGCCGACGACTACCTGAGCAAGCCCTTCTCCTACGTCGTGCTCGTCGCGCACCTCCGGGCCCTTCTGCGGCGAGGAGCACCCGCACGCCCCGCCGTCCTCACCGCCGGAGACCTCGCACTCGACCCCGCGCGCCGCCGCTGCCGCCGTGGCCACCGCGAGATCGACCTGACCGCACGGGAGTTCACCCTTCTGGAATATCTGCTCAGGCACCCCGACGAGGTGATCAGCAAGACGGACATCCTCACCCACGTGTGGGACGAGCACTTCGACGGCGACACCAACGTCGTCGAGGTCTACGTCGGCTACCTCCGCCGCAAGATCGACGCCCCCTTCGGCCGCCGGACCATCGAGACCGTCCGCGGTGCCGGCTACCGGCTGCGCGGCGGTGCGGGGTGACCGATGACCGCGAGCATCCGGTACTGGTGGGCCCGCCGATCACTGCGGCTGCGCCTGACCGCCGCCGCGGCCGCGGTCATCGCCGCCGGCCTGGTCGGAGCCGCCGTGCTGCTTGTCGTCTGGCTGCACGCCAGCCTGATCAGCGGACTCGACCAGACCGCCCTGCAACGAGCCCAGGTCGTGGCGGCGGACGAGGACACCAACCAGATCACGGCGGAAGTGCTGCCCACCACCGGCCACGGGGGAGTCGCCGTACAGGTGATCGGGGGCAAGGGGAAAGTGCTGGCCAGCTCCGCCAACCTGCGCGGCCGGCCGCCCGCTTTCACCTTCCCGGCGAGCCGGTCCGACACCCCGCACGCCCACACCGTCGACGACATTCCCGTAGGGACGGGCGGGACATGGCGCGCCGTCGGCATCCCCGCGGGCACCGACCGTGACCCGGTGACCGTCTACGTGGCCGTTCCCACCGAGAGCGTCGACCACGGACTGGCCCAGCTCACCGTCGGTCTGGCCACCGGAGTTCCGGCGGTCGTCGCCGCCCTCACCGGAGTCGTGTGGCTGCTCACCGGGCGCGCGCTGCGCCCCGTGGACGGCATGCGCGCCCAGACCACGGAGATCACCGCCTCCGACCTGAGCCGCCGCCTCGACGTGCCGCTCGCCGACGACGCGCTCGGTCGGCTGGCCACGACCCTCAACGACCTGCTGGCCCGTCTGGACACATCGACCGGGCGGCAGCGGCGGTTCGTCGCGGACGCGGCTCACGAACTGCGCAACCCCCTGAGCACCCTGCACACCCGCCTGTCCGTCGCGGCCCACCACCCCGGCCTGGCCGACGGGCAGTCCCTCGCCACCGGACTCCTGCCGCAGACCGAACGGCTCACCCGGCTCGTCGACGACCTGCTCCAGCTCGCGCGGCTCGACGCCCGCCCGCGGCTGCGGGCCCGCCCCGTCGACCTGGATGAGATCGTCTTCACCGAAGTGCGCGAAGCCCGTCGGCGCACCCGGCTCGTCATCGACCAGCACGCCGTCGGCGCGGCACGGGTGGCGGGCGACGAGGACGCCCTGGCCCGTGTCGTACGCAACCTGCTGGACAACGCGCTGCGCCATGCCGGCACCCGGATCGACGTCAGCCTCCGCACACTCGGCGACACCGCACAGCTGACCGTCGCCGACGACGGGCCGGGCATCCCCGAGGCCGACCGTGAGCGCGTCTTCGGGCGCTTCACCCGGCTCGACGACGCCCGGGCCCGGGACACCGGCGGCAGCGGTCTCGGCCTCGCCATCGTCCGCGACACCGTCACGGCCCACCACGGCACCACCCGCATCGAGGACAACCGCCCCGGAGCCCGGCTGGTCGTCCTGCTGCCGACGGCGGGACAGGGCCCGTGAGGAAGGAAGCAAGGCGACAGCCGGACATCTCTGCGGTCCCTCAGGCGGTCGTGGCACGCAGCGAGAGGAACTGGAGCACACCGAAACCGGCGACGGTCATGGCCTGCATGGGGACCCAGACGGCACCCGCGGTCGTCGGCGAGAACCAGGCAAGCATCGCGACGATGCTGAGCACGGCCCACAGCACATTCGCGTCGATGACCGCCTTCACCGCGAGGGCCGACGGCTGCTTCCGCGTGGCGAGGTAGCCGACCCCCGCGGCGTACACCACCAGGAAGACGCCGAGCTCGAACAGCAGACCCGATCCGATGCCGAGCAGGTTGCCGACCGGCTTCGAGTCGATCACGTAGACCAGTCCGTTGACGCCGGTGACGACGGCGTCGAGGGCGAGGAAGCGGCGCAGCATGGTCTGCGGGCGGTCGGTGCGGGAGAGAGTGCCGAGCAGGGTGGTGGCGGACATGCCGATCAGCCTCCGTCAAGGTCGAAAACGCTGGTCAAGGGGGCCGTGGCCGGTGTGGAGCGGGCCGCCCCGGCCCCGGTGACTCCCACCTTGACCGGTTCCGCACGGAAGATCGATTACCGCTGAGGTAATGAGGCAGGCCGGCTGGTAGCAGGACCCGGCGGACGAGACCCTCGTCCGCCACCCTGACGTCTCCGTCCGTCGTCCGATCCGACGGCCTCAGCCACCCGCATCGAACCCGAGCAGCTCGCACGGGCGTTGAGGGCACGGCCGTGGCCGACGGTACGGAAGCGTCGGATTCCGGCGGTTCAGCGCCTCGCCGTGAGGGACTGCCGGCCGACGGGGAAGTCGAAGTAGGTGTCCGGGTAGGGCTCGGGCTTGTAGGTGTAGTGCCACCACTCCTCGGCGAGGTTCACGAACCCCAGGTTCTCCAGCGTGCTCTTCAAGAGCATCCGGTTGGCGCGCTGTTGCCCCTGGATCCTGGGGTCGAGCGTGTGGGCGAGGGTGTCGAAGCAGTCGAAGCCGGTGCCCATGTCCAGGGAGTTGTCCGGGAAGCGTTCGGCCTGGGGCGCGTAGCAGGGCACCAGCGGCTTGTGGGGGACGTAGGGGCGGGTCGGGCCGGCCGGGAGCCTGACGATGGTCAGGTCCATCGTCGAGCCGCGGCTGTGGCCGGACTTCGCGGCGATGTAGCCGTCCTCGAACAGCCGGGTCTTGTCGACCTGAGGGTAGAACTCGCCCTTCATGGCCTGGTCGTCGAGATCCTGGGCCCAGCGGACGAAGTGGTCGACGGCGCGCTGGGGCCGGTAGCAGTCGTAGACCTTGAGGCTGTAGCCCTTGCGCAGCAACTGCTGCTGAGCCGTGTGAAGGGCCTGGGCGGCGGGGCGGGTGAGGATGCAGAGCGGCTGCCGGTAGCCGTCGATGCGCTGCCCGACGAAGTTGTGGGGGGTGAAGTAGCGGATCTCCTGGATGATCGTCGGATCCACGGTGCTCAGCGCGACGAAGTCCTTGGGCGCCCTGGGTTCGGGGGCCGCCCGGGCGGTGGCAGGGGCGGCGGTCACGGTGAGCAGGGCGGCAGCGGCGGCGATCAGACCACGTGCGGCGCGAATCAGACGTGTCATGCCCCCTTCATCTACCAGGGGCGGGGGTCATGGGGGAAGCGATCGCACACGAGGTTCGTCCGGAAGCCGCCCGGAGGATACGCCGTCCGGCGCCGGCGATGCGGTGGAACGCCGTGTCAGTAGTCGTGTCAGGGGCGTGACAGGTGGGTGTCAGGCCCGGCGGGGACGGTGGGGGCATGAACAATTCGGCGATCGCGGTTTCAGGGCTGCGGAAGGCTTATGGCGACAAAGTCGTGCTGGACGGCATCGACTTCGATGTCGCCGCAGGATCGGTGTTTTCCCTGCTCGGCCCGAACGGGGCGGGCAAGACGACGACGGTGAACGTCCTGGCGACGTTGATGAAAGCCGACGCCGGGACGGTGCGCGTCGCCGGGCACGACGTGGTGACCGCGACCAAGGAGGTGCGCGCGGTCATCGGCGTGACCGGTCAGTTCGCCGCGGTGGACGAACTGCTGTCGGGCCGCGAGAACCTTCAGATGATGGCGGACCTGAAGCGGGTGCGCTCCGGTGACCGCGTGGTCGCGGGGCTGCTGGAACGGTTCGATCTGATGGAGTCGGCGAACAGACTGGCGTCGACCTACTCCGGCGGTATGCGCCGGAAGCTGGACCTGGCGATGACGCTGGTCGGCAACCCGCGGATCATCTTCCTGGACGAGCCGACGACGGGTCTCGACCCGCGCAGCCGGCGCACGATGTGGGGGATCGTCCGCGAGTTGGTGACCGACGGCACCACCATCTTCCTCACCACCCAGTACCTCGAGGAAGCCGACCAGCTCGCCGACCGGATCGCGGTGCTCGACCAGGGCCACCTGGTCGCCCAGGGCACCCCCGAGGAGCTCAAGCGCCAGGCCCCCGGCAGCCACGTCCGGCTCCGGTTCACCGACCTCTACGAACTCGGCGCGGCGGCGCGGGTCCTGACCGGCTCCACACGGGACGACCAGGAACTGACCCTGCGCGTTCCCAGCGACGGCGGATCCAGGTCGCTGCGGGCCCTGCTGGACAAGCTCGACGAACACACCATCAACGCAGCGGAGTTCTCGGTGCACACGCCGGACCTCGACGACGTATTCCTCGCCCTGACCGGGCGCACGAGCACGAGCACGGAGGCGATCGCGAAATGAGCAGTGTCTCGACGTCGTTCGGCGACGCGGCGATCATGCTGCGCCGCAACTTCAAGCACACGGCCCGGAATCCGGTCACGGTGTTCCAGGCGGTCCTGTTTCCCATCGTGATGATGCTCATGTTCGTCTACGTATTCGGTGGCGCCTTCAAGGTCGAGGGAAAATACGTCGATTACGCGGTGCCGGGCCTGATGGTGATGGCCATCACCTACGGGTTGGGGCCGACCGCGGCGGCCGTGAACGGCGACATGACGAAGGGCATCATCAACCGGTTCAAAGCCATGGACGTCTCCCACGGCGCCGTGCTGGCCGGTCATGTCGTCTCCACGACGGTGCGCAGTCTGATCGCCGACGCGGCCATCATCGGCGTCGGCTTCGCGATGGGATTCCGTCCCCGTGCGAGCCTCCTCCAGTGGCTCGCCGCGATCGGCATCATGCTGCTGCTCGCCTTCGCGACCAGCTGGCTCACGGTCGCCATGGGCCTGGGCGCGAAGACCGCGGAGTCGGCGGGTCTGGCCACCGTGCCGCTGATCATGCTGCCGTTCCTGAGCAGCGCGTTCGTGCCCGCCGACACGATGGGGACCGGCGTGCGGCAGTTCGCGGAGTACCAGCCCTTCACCCCGATCATCGAGACGCTGCGCGGGCTGCTGGCCGGCAACCCGTCGAGCGGCGACGCGATCGCGGCCCTCGCCTGGTGCGTCGGGCTCGCCCTCCTCGGATACGTGTGGGCGGTCTCCGCGTTCAGGAAGCGAGCGTGACCTCGACCAGCTGAGACCAGCCGGTCCGCGTCCCCTCCCGAGCCGCCTCGGCGAACTTCGCGTCACCGAGGCGGTTCCGCGCGGCCTGCTCGATCCGGGCGGTGTCCGGCTGAGAGCGGTCCTCGAGCCCGCGCACGCCGAGGCTCGCCCCGAGCAGCCGCGCGGCCTGCTCGTGCTCACCGCGACGCAGGGCCAGGTCCGCGACCCCGACGAGCACCTGCGCGAGCAGCGGCGCGTACCCCGCCTCGGCTGCCGCCTTGCAGGCCGCCGCGCGGTGCGCGCGGGCCTCGCCGAGGTCGTCGGCGAGGTAGCCGAGCAGGTCGTGCGTCCCCGCGCGGATGTTCGCCCTCTCCGCTTCGTCGCCCAGCATGGCCGTCGCGACGCCGAGTTGCCCGCGCGCCTCCGCGGCGTCGCCGCCCCACCGGGCGAGTGCCGCCTTCGCGAGGGCCAACTCGGCCAGCGCGTCCGGCCAGGTGACCCGCTCCGCGCACCGCTCGGCCTCGGCGATGGCCGCCGCACCGGCGGCCTCGTCGCCCAGCAGCCAGTACAGCTGCGCCTGCCGCGACCGCATGCGGATGACGTCCTCGACGGCGCCGACCTCGGTGACGACCGCGATCGCCTGCTCGTAGTGCTCGCACGCACCGGCGAACCCGCCGCGCACGGCAGTCCGCTCCGCCAGCTCGGTCAGGGCGAGCGAGATCCCGAACCGCTCGCCGAGCGCCCGGAACTCGGCGAGCGCCGTCTCCAGGTAAGCGTCCGCGTTTCGCGTGTCCTGACCGAGCACGATCCGCATCTTGCCCAGGTGCCACCGGGCCAGTGCACGCACCCAGGGGTCCTCGTCGTCCAGCAGCGGTTCGAACGCGGACAGGGAGGCGTCGGGCGCCCGCAGCAAGCGCTCCAACGCTTCGACGAGCCCCATGTGCGGATGGCGGCGCCCGCCGATCCGGCTGAGCCGGTATGCCTCGTGGATCCACTCCGCCGCCTGGCGCTCGTCGTTGCGCCCGGAGCTCACGAACAGCACGATCAGCGCGTACACCGTGGCCCGCACCTCGTCAGGCACCTCACCGGGCGTCCTGGCGGCCGCTGTGATCAGCTCGATGCCCTCGGTCCTGTGCCCGCCGAGCCACCAGTACCAGCCGGCGCCGGCCGCGAGCCGCATCGCCGCCTGCGCCTCGCCCGCCGCGAGCGCACCGCGCATCGCGGCACCGATGTTGTCGTGCTCGGCCCCGAGCGTGGCGAGCCACTCCAGTTGCTCGGCGCGGCGCAGGTGCGGCTCGGCGGTCTCGGTGAGTTCGGTGAAGTAGGCCAGGTGTGCGTGGCGCGCCCGGTCCGATTCCCCCGCGTCCGCGAGCCGGTGCCCGGCGTACTCCTTGATCGTGCCCAGCATGCGGTAGCGCGGGGCGCTGTCGCCCTCGGTGAGCAGCAGCGACTTCTCGGTCAGCGCGGTGAGCAGATCGAGCACCTGTTCCCGCTCGACCGCGTCGCCCGCGCAGACCCGTTCGGCCGCCTCCAGACTCGCCCCGCCGGCGAACACCGAGAGCCTGCGCAGGACCATTCGCTCGGGCTCGGTGAGCAGCTCCCAGCTCCAGTCGACCACCGCGCGCAGCGTCTTGTGCCGCGGCAACGCGGTGCGGCTGCCGCTGGTCAGCAGGCGGAACCGGTCGTCGAGCCGGTTGGCCAACTGTCCGATGGACATGGTGCGCAACCGGGCCGCGGCCAGTTCGATGGCCAGTGGCATCCCGTCCAGCGCCCGGCAGACACGCACCGCCGTCGCCAGCGTGGGGGCGTCGACCGCGAGATTCCGGCGCACCGCCCCGGCCCGGTCCCGCAGCAGCTGAACGGCGGGCGAGGACTCGATCCGACCCGGGTCCGCGTCCCCCTCCGGCAGGGCCAGCGGCTCGACCAGCCACAGCGCCTCCCCGGTGATGCCGAGCGGTTCCCGGCTCGTCGCCAGGATCCGCAGCCGCCGGCACTCGCCGAGCACCCGGTGGGCGAACACCGCCGCCGACTCGATCACGTGCTCGCAGTTGTCCAGGATCAGCAGCGCCTCCCGCTCGCGGACCGCGGCGATGAGCCGGTCCGTCAGCTCCGCGTTCGGGGCCCCGCCGAGCAGGGCGTCCCGCAGGCCGAGCCCGGCGAGCGCCGACTGCGCCACGTCGCCGTCCGCCCCGATGGCGGCCAGCTCCACCAGCCAGGCCCCGTCCGGCAGGTCGCCGAGCAGCGTGCGCGCGGTCTCCGTGGCCAGCCTCGTCTTCCCCGAGCCACCTGGTCCGATCACGGTGGTGAGCCGGTGCCCGGCTATCAGCTCACGCACCGCCGCGACATCGGCGCCCCGCCCGACGAAGGTGGTCAGCTCGGCGCGCAGGTTGGTCTTGCCGCTCCGCTCTCTCTGCCCCAACTCGCCCCGCAACAGCGCGACATGCAACGCGGACAGCTCCGGCGAGGGGTCGACGCCCAGCGTGTCGGCCAAGGCCTCCCTCGCGCGCTGGTACACCAGCAGCGCCTCGCTGTCGCGACCGGCCGCGACGAGGGCGCGCATCAGCGCGGCGACGAGCCGTTCCCGCACCGGGTGCGCGGCCACCAGGTCGGTCAGCTCCGTGACCATCTCCGCACCGCGCCCGAGGGTGACCTCCGCGTCGACCCGCTCCTCGGTGGCGGTCAGGCGCAACCCCTCCAGCCGTACGACCGCGGCGTCGAACGCGGCGCTGTCCTGAAGACCGACATCTTGCAGGGCCGCACCGCGCCACAGCTCGAGGGCCTCGCGCAGCGGCCGCACCCGCCGGGAGGCGTCCTCGGTACGTGCCTGGCCCGTGCCGACGAGGCGTTCGAACCGTACGGCGTCGACGGCGTCGGGCACCACCGTCAACCGGTAGCCGTCCGTCAGCCCCTCGACCACGCCGTCCGGCAGCACCTTCCGCAGCCGGGAAACCAAGCGCTGCAGGGCGTTCGTCGCATCGGCGGGCGGGTGCTCACCCCAGATCCAGTCGATCAGCGACGCCTTCGGGACCACGTGACCCGGCTTGAGCGCGAGGGCGACCAGCAGTCCGCGCAACCGCGCACCCGGCACGTCGACCAAGAGGCCGTCGTCCGCGCGAACCTCCAATGGCCCCAGCATCCCGATCTGCACCCGCTGATTTTGCCATGGGCGTTCGGCGGGTATCTCCGGGCTGGCAACGCCTCACGGCACTAGGGCGTGTGCCGAGTTGAGATCACGGGTTTGGCTGTTTCGCTGTCCCGGCCGGGCCGGGACGGTAGACAGGCGGGATGACCCGGGGTG
>NZ_JBEYTS010000063.1:0-40061 GCF_040643155.1 Streptomyces sp. NPDC047453
GGCCCAACCGCGACCCCCGGCCGCCCCCCCCCCGCCGGGCCCCCCGCCCCCCAGGGGTGCCGGGCAGCCGGGCAGTCTGGCCGGGTCTCAGTCCGCGATGAGTGTCACGTCCTGCTGGCGCGTGGCGTGGATGTGCGGCAGTGGCAGGCCGCTGTGGGGGCGCAGTTCCACGAGGGCGGCCTCGACGCGGGCCGGGCCGGGCGTGAGCCGGTTCGGTGTCACGGTGCCGGAGTCCTGCCAGCGGTGGTAGGCGCCGTCGCACACGGCGTGGGTGCCGCCGATGCCGTAGCGGGTGGCCGACGGTTCCTGGCTGATGGCGGCGCCGACGAAGGCCAGGCCGTTGGTGTCGAAGCAGCGGTAGGTGCCGGAGACGGTGACGGTGCCGTCCGCCGACAGGCGGGCCGTCCGGTCGATGGTCACGCTGTCGCCCGGAGCGGCGGTGGCGGGCGCGCTCAGCACGAGCACGGTGGCCGCCGCCGCGCCCAGGGCGCCGAGTACGGGACGCAGGGGCATGGAAGAACCTCCCGGGTGGCTGGAACAGGAGCTTCCACTCGTACCCGGCGCCCTCGGCGGTGACCGTGACCCTCACCCTCCGGCGGCGCGTGCCCGTCGACCACTTGGCCGACACCACCTGATCAGCCGTCGCCCAGCACCGCGAAGCCGTCGAGCTCGACCAGGGCACGCTCGTCCCACAGCCGCACGATGCCGACCACCGCCATCGCGGGATAGTCACGGCCGGCCAACCGGCGCCACACGCGGCCGAGTTCGGCGGCCTGGACGCGGTAGGCGGCGACATCCGTGGTGTACACGGTGACCCTGGCCAGGTCCGACGCGGTGCCGCCGGCCGCCGCGAGCGCGGTCAGCAGGTTGGTCAGCGCCCGCTCGAACTGCTCGGGCAGGGTCTCGCCGACCACCTTTCCGTCGGCGTCGAGTGCTGTCTGACCCGCCAGGAACACCAGCCGTGAGCCGGTGGCGACCACCGCGTGCGAGAAGCCGGTGGGCGGGGACAGTGCGGGCGGATTGACACGGTCGGCGGTCACAATACCTCCACGGGCGTACGCGGCTCCACGACGGTCACAAGACCTCCCGGGCATAAACGGCTCGACGACGGTCACAAGGCCTCCTCCCGCGGCGCGGCTCGACGGTCGCGAGGCCGGTCACAGGGCCTCCCCGGACTCGCGCAACCCCGCGTACAGCTCCTTCGCGATGATCCCCCGCTGCACCTCGCTCGCCCCCTCGTAGACCCGCGGGGCCCGCACCTCGCGGTAGAGGTGTTCGAGCAGGTGGCCGCGGCGCAGGGCGCGGGCGCCGTGGAGCTGGACGGCGGTGTCGACGACGTACTGCGCGGTCTCGGTGGCGAGCAGCTTCGCCATGGCGGCGCGTCCGGGTACGCCGGGGGCTCCCTCGTCGTACGCCGTCGCCGCCGCGTACACCATCAGGCGGGCCGCCTCCGTGCGCAGGGCCATCTCGGCGACCTGGTGGGCGACCGTCTGGAGGTCCCTCAGCTTGCCGCCGAAGGCGTCCCGGCGGGCGGTGTGGGTGAGGGTGGCGTCCAGCGCCGCCTGCGCCATGCCCACGGCGAAGGCGCCGACGCTGGGGCGGAACAGGTTGAGGGTGCCCATGGCCACCCGGAAGCCGCGGTCGGTCTCGCCGATCACGTCCTCGGCCGTGACGGGGACGCCGTCGAAGTCGAGCGCGCCGATGGGGTGCGGCGAGAGCATCTCCAGCGCGGTGCCGGTGAGGCCGGGGCGGTCGGCGGGCACCAGGAACGCGGTCACGCCACGGGAGCCGGCGTCCGGTGTCGTCCGCGCGAAGACGGTGTAGAAGTCGGCCTCGGGGGCGTTGGAGATCCAGCACTTCTCGCCGGTGAGCCGCCAGCGGGAGGGGCCGTCCGGGCGGGCCGCCAGCGCCAGTGCCGCCGCGTCCGAGCCCGCGCCCGGCTCGCTCAGGGCGAAGGCCGCGACCGCGCTTCCGTCCGTCACCCGCGGCAGCCAGTGGGCGCGCTGGGCAGGGGTGCCGTGGGCGTGGACGGGGTGGGCGCCGAGGCCCTGGAGGGCGAGGGCGGTCTCGGCCTCGGCGCAGGCGTGGGCCAGGGACTCCCGCATGAGGCACAGGTCGAGGGCGCCGGAGGTGAACAAGCGCTCCAGCAGGCCGAGTCGGCCCAGTTCGGCGAGGAGCGCGCGGTTGACGTGGCCCGGCTCGCCCTTCTCGGCGAGCGGGCGCAGCCGGTCGGCGGCCAGGGCACGCAACTCGGCGCACCAGGCCGCCTGTTCCGGTTCGAGCGAGAATGCGGGCATTCGCCGGTCCCCTCTCTGCCGGCCGACCGGAGCACGATCCACCGTATCGCGTGCTGTTGACTGTCGTCACCAACACGATACGCTCCTTGTGCGAGCCCACCACGACAAGGGGGCGAACCGGCCATGGACACCTTGGACTCCGGCAGGGGCGGCACCGCGCGGCCGACGGCCTCGGCGCACGTGGACACCTTCGCGCGCGACCACCTGCCGCCCCCGGACCAGTGGCCCGCGCTCCGCTTCGACCTCCCGGAGCTGCGCTACCCGGACCGGCTCAACTGCGCCGCCGAGCTGCTGGACCCCACCGACGCCGGGCGCCCGGTGTTCCATACCCCCGCCGGGGAGATGTGGACCTACGGCGACCTGCGCGCCCGCGTCGACCGCATCGCGCACGTGCTGACCGGCGACCTCGGGGTGGTCCCCGGCAACCGGGTACTGCTGCGCGGCCCCACCACCCCCTGGCTGGCGGCCTGTTGGCTGGCCGTGCTCAAGGCGGGCGCGGTCGCCGTCACCGTGCTGGCCCAGCAGCGCCCGCACGAGCTGAGCACGATCTGCGAGATCGCCCGGGTCCGGCACGCGCTGTGCGACATCCGGGCCGTGGACGACCTGGCCAAGGCGGAGGTACCGGGGCTCGCCGTCACGACGTACGGCGGTGACGCCCCCGACGACCTGCTGCGCCGTCCGGCACCCGGTACGCCGTACCCGGCCGTGGACACCGCGGCCGACGACGTCGCGCTCATCGCCTTCACCTCGGGCACCACCGGGCGGCCCAAGGGCTGCGTCCACTTCCACCGGGACGTGCTGGCCATCGCGGACACCTTCTCCCGCCATGTGCTCAGACCGCAGGCGGACGACGTGTTCGCGGGCAGTCCCCCGCTCGGTTTCACCTTCGGGCTCGGCGGGCTCGTGGTCTTCCCGCTGCGCGCCGGCGCCTGCGCGCTCCTGCTCGAACAGGCCCATCCGCGGCAGTTGTTGCCCGCGATCGCCGAGCACCGGGTGTCCGTGCTGTTCACCGCCCCCACCGCGTACCGCGCGATGCTCGACGCGCTCGACTCCCACGACGTCTCCTCGCTGCGGCGCTGCGTGTCCGCCGGGGAGAACCTGCCCGCGGCCACCTGGCACGCCTGGCACGAGCGGACCGGAGTGCGCATCGTCAACGGCATCGGCGCCACCGAGCTGCTGCACATCTTCATCTCGGCGGCGGACGAGGACATCCGGCCCGGCACGACCGGAGTGCCCGTACCGGGGTGGCACGCGCGCGTGCAGGACGAGCACGGCGAGCCGGTGCCGGACGGAGTGCCGGGGCTGCTCGCCGTCCAGGGGCCGGTCGGCTGCCGCTACCTCGCCGACCCGCGGCAACGCGTGTACGTGCGGGACGGCTGGAACGTCACCGGGGACACCTACGTCCGCGAGCCCGACGGCTACTTCCGTTACGTCGCCCGCGCCGACGACATGATCATCTCGGCCGGGTACAACATCGCCGGTCCGGAGGTCGAGGACGCCCTGCTGCGCCACCCGGACGTGGTGGAGGCGGCGGTCGTCGGGCGGCCCGACGAGGACCGCGGGCAGGTCGTGGTCGCCTACGCCGTCCTCAGGCAGGGCGCGCCGCGGGACGCGGAGGCGCTGCGCGCGTACCTCAAGTCGGAGCTGGCCCCGTACAAGTGCCCGCGCGAGTTCGTCTTCCTGGACGCGCTGCCGCGCACGGCCACCGGCAAGCTCCAGCGGTTCCGGTTGCGCGCAGACGGCGTACAGCGGTGACGCCGCACGACGGTGACAGCGCGCACGTGACGGTGCTCGGCGGTGACCGCGGGCGGCGGCGTCGGTGACCTGCCGTGACGGTGACCAGCAGTGATGCCGAAGACCTAAAATGATCAACGTGTCCGAGCAGCAGGCGCTACACGCCCCGAGGTCCCTCATCGTCACGCTCTACGGCGCCTACGGCCGCTTCGCGCCAGGCCCGGTGCCCGTCGCCGAGCTGATCCGGCTGCTCGCCGCCGTGGGGGTGGACGCGCCGTCCGTGCGCTCCTCGGTGTCGCGGCTCAAGCGGCGCGGGCTGCTGCTGCCCGCCCGCACCGCACAGGGCGCGGCGGGATACGAGCTGTCCGCGGAGGCACGGCAGTTGCTCGACGACGGCGACCGCCGGATCTATGCCACGGCGCAGCCCGGGGACGACGAGTGGGTGCTCGCCGTGTTCTCCGTGCCGGAGTCGGAGCGCAACAAGCGCCATGTGCTGCGCTCCCGGCTGGCCGGGCTCGGCTTCGGCACGGCGGCACCCGGCGTGTGGATCGCCCCGGCCCGCCTGTACGAGGAGACCCGGCACACGCTGCGGCGGCTGGACCTCGACCCGTACGTGGACTTCTTCCGCGGCGAGCACCTGGGCTTCACGCCGACCTCGGAGGCGGTCGGGCGGTGGTGGGACCTGGCGGCGATCGCCGCGCAGCACGAGGCGTTCCTCGACCGGCACGCGCGCGTGCTGCGCGCCTGGGAGAAGCGCGCGGACACGCCACCGGAGGAGGCCTACCGCGACTACCTCCTCGCCCTGGACTCCTGGCGCCATCTGCCCTACGCCGACCCGGGCCTGCCCGCGCGGCTGCTGCCCGCCGACTGGCCCGGCGCCCGCTCGGCCGCCGTCTTCCAGGGGCTGCACGAGCGGCTGCGGGACACGGGCGCCGAGTTCACCGGGCTCTGACGCCGGTCAACCCCCCAGTGCCAGGCGGGGCTTGGGCGCGTCCGTGCGGCCCGTCTGCGGGCGGCGGCTGCCCGCCCGGTAGGGCGCCGGCCAGACGGCGGCCGGGCCCGTGTAGCCCTGCTCGGCGGCCGCGTGCAGCGTCCAGTGCGGGTCGTACAGGTGCGGGCGGGCCAGCGCGCACAGGTCCGTACGCCCGGCCAGGATCAGGGAGTTGACGTCGTCCCAGGAGGAGATCGCGCCGACCGCGATCACCGGTACGTCCACCTCGTGGCGGATCCGGTCCGCGAACGGAGTCTGGTACGAGCGCCCGAACTCGGGGCGTTCGTCGGCCACCACCTGCCCGGTCGACACGTCGATCGCGTCGGCGCCGTGCGCGGCGAAGGCGCGGGCGATCTCCACGGCCTCGGCGGCGGTCGTACCGCCCTCGGCCCAGTCGGTGGCGGAGATCCGTACGGTCATCGGACGGTCCTCGGGCCACACTCCGCGTACGGCGTCGAAGACCTCCAGCGGGAAGCGCAGCCGCTTGTCCAGTGAGCCGCCGTAGGCGTCGGTGCGCCGGTTGGTCAGCGGGGAGAGGAAGCCGGAGAGCAGATAGCCGTGGGCGCAGTGCAGTTCGAGCAGGTCGAAGCCGGCCCTGGCGGCACGCCAGGCGGCGGCGGTGAACTGCTCGCGGATGTCGGTGAGCTGGGCCCGGGTGACCTGGCCCGGGATCCGGCCGTCCGGCCGGTAGGGCAGCGGGGAGGCGGCCACCAGCGGCCAGTTGTCCCGCGGCAGCGGCTCGTCCATGCCCTCCCACATCAGCCGGGTCGAGCCCTTGCGTCCGCTGTGGCCGAGCTGCACGCCGATCGCGGTGTCCGGGGCCTGCCGGTGGACGAAGTCGGTGATCCGCCGCCAGGCGTCGGCCTGCCGTCCGGTCCACAGGCCGGCGCAGCCCGGGGTGATCCGGCCCTCGGGGCTGACGCAGACCATCTCGGTCATCACCAGGCCCGCGCCGCCGAGGGCCCGGGCGCCCAGGTGGACGAGGTGGAAGTCGCCGGGGACGCCGTCGGTGGCCGAGTACATGTCCATGGGCGAGACGACGACCCGGTTGCGCAGGGTCAGTCCGCGCAGCCGGAACGGGGTGAACATCGGCGGTGTCCCGGGCGGGCAGCCGAACTCGCGCTCCACGGCGTCGGTGAAGCGGGGGTCGCGCAGCCGGAGGTTGCCGTGGGTGACGCGGCGGCTGCGGGTGAGCAGGTTGAAGGCGAACTGGCGGGGCGGCTGGCCGAGGTAGCGGTCCAGGTTCTCGAACCACTCCAGGCTGGCCCGGGCCGCGCGCTGGGTGGAGGCGACGACCGGTTTGCGCTCTTCCTCGTAGGCGGTGAGCGCCTCGGGCAGGGACGGTTGTTCGACCAGGCAGGCGGCGAGCGCGAGAGCGTCCTCGACGGCGAGCTTGGTGCCGGAGCCGATGGAGAAGTGTGCGGTGTGGGCGGCGTCGCCGAGCAGCACCAGGTTGCCGTGCGACCAGCGCTCGGTGACGATCGTGCGGAAGGTGGTCCACGCGGACTTGTTGGAGCGCAGTGGCCGCCCGCCGAGCGCGTCCGCGAAGATCTTGGCGCAGCGCTCGACGGACTCCTGCTCGTCCATGGTGTCGAAGCCGGCCGCGCGCCACACCTCCTCGCGCATCTCGACGATGACCGTCGAGGCGCTTTCGTCCCGCGGCCCGGAGGGCCTCGTTGAGGGCCGGTGGTCGGGCGACGGGCGGGAGTAGGGATAGCCGTGCAGCTGCATCACGCCGTGCTCGGTCTCGGCGATCTCGAAGCGGAAGGCGTCGAGGGCGAAGTCGGCGGCCAGCCAGATGTAGCGGCAGCGGTGGCCGGTCACCCGGGGCCGGAAGACGTGGGCGTAGGCCTCGCGGGTGGCGCTGTGCAGGCCGTCGGCGGCGACGACCAGGTCGTACGTCCGCGACAGCCGCTCCGGGTGCGGCGCCTCGGTGCGAAAGCGCAGGTCGACGCCGAGCGCGCGGCAGCGTTCGTGCAGGATCCGCAGCAGGCGCCGTCTGCCGAGCGCGGCGAAGCCGTGGCCGCCGGAGGTGTGCCGTGTGCCCCGGTGCACGATGCCGATGTCGTCCCAGCGCACGAACTCCCGGCGCAGGGCCTCGTACACCACCGGGTCGGCGTGTTCGATGCCGCCGAGCGTCTCGTCGGAGAGCACGACGCCGAACCCGAAGGTGTCGTCGGGCGCGTTGCGCTCCCAGACGGTGATCTCACGGGCCGGGTCGAGCCGTTTCAGCAGGGCCGCGGCGTACAGGCCCCCGGGTCCGCCGCCGATCACCGCGACCCTCATGGCACCGGTCACCCCCGGTCACCTCCCCCGCCACTTCGGGGGGCGCTTCTCGGTGAAGGCCGCGTGGAACTCGGCGTAGTCCTCGCCGTTCATCAGCAGGGCCTGGGTGGAGGCGTCCAGTTCGACCGCGGCGGACAGGGGCATGTCCAGTTCGGCGGTGAGCAGGGCCTTGGTCTGGGCGAGGGCGAGGGCGGGGCCGTCGGCCAGCCGGCGGGCCAGGGATCGCGCGGCCTCGTCGGCGCTGCCCTCGTCGGTGAGGTGGCTGATCAGTCCGATCCGCTCGGCCTCTGCCGCCCGCACCGGCTCGCCGAGCATCAGCAGCCGGGTGGCGTGGCCGAGCCCGACCACCCGGGGCAGCAGATAGGCGGCGCCCATGTCGCCGCCGGACAGGCCGACTCGGGTGAAGAGGAAGGCGAACCGGGCGGTGGGGTCCGCGACCCGGAAGTCCGCCGCCAGGGCCAGGACCGCTCCCGCCCCGGCCGCCACCCCGTGCACCGCCACGATCACCGGGAACGGGCATTCCCGTACGGCCCGTACGACCTGCCCGGTCATCCGGTTGAAGTCGAGCAGCTCGGACGTGTTCATGCTCAGGGTAGCGCCGATGATCTCGTCCACGTCGCCGCCGGAGCAGAAGCCGCGGCCCTCGCCGGCCAGCACCAGGGCGCGCACGGCCCGCTCGCGGGACAGTTCGGCGAGCAGGTCGCGCAGGTCGGCGTAGGCGCCGAAGGTGAGCGCGTTGAGCTTGTCGGGGCGGGCGAGGGTGACCGTGGCGACGCCGTCGGCGCGCTCGACGCGCAGATGGCGCCAGTGGGAGGTGCGGTCGGTGGAGCCGGTGAAGGGACTCATGACGTAGGGCCTCCTCGGGGGGACTGCCACGAACCGCTGCCGCACTGGACCTCTGCCTCGACGGCTCTCCCCACCGAAGTTATCACTCATTCATGACCGTCGTCACGAGTACGCGATACAGTCGCGCCACTGTGACCGGTACCCGTCACTTGGTCACGGCTCGTCGATAGGGAGGTAACGACGGGAGTGGCCGCGGGAGGACGGCCGTCCCCCGGGGTAAGCCGACCGTGCCGGGCCCGGCGGCCCCGAGGACGAGGCCGCCGAAAGTCCCCGCGGACGGCCCCCGTACCATTCCCCTCGTTGAAAGCGGGACAACCTGATGGTCATCACCGGGACGCCCCCCGCCACGAACGGACACACCTTGCACGAACCTCCCTCGACAGCCTCCTGGCGCGTCGCGCTGCCGCACTCGGCGGCCGCCGTGCCGGTGGCCCGCGCCCTGGTCCGTACGGCGCTGACCGAGCTGGAGCACACGGCCGACAGCGACACCGCCGAACTGCTCACCGCGGAACTGGTCGCGAACGCCGTGGAGCACACGGCGGGCCGGGGCCCGATAGAGCTGGTGGTGGAGCTGCTGCCGACCGGCTGCCACGTCGAGGTGCACGACCCGGATCCGGCCCCGCCCGGCGGACTGACCCGGCCGGGCCTCGCGGCCCCGGACCCCTGGCAGGAGCACGGGCGCGGCCTGCTGCTGATCCGCGCCCTCAGCTCCGCCTGCGGGCACCGCCCGACCGCGTCGGGCAAGGCGGTGTGGTTCAGGCTGTCCGCGGGTCCGCCTCGGCTGCGCCCGGCGTGACCTCCGCGGCCCCGGCCCGCGCCGCCAGCCGGGAGTGCCGGCGTCCGTAGCCCACGTACACGAGCAGCCCGGCCACGAGGAAGCCGGCGAACTGGAGCCAGGTGGTCCAGCCGGTCTCGTACATCAGGTACAGGGAGCAGCCGACGCCGAGCACCGGCAGCACCGGGTAGAGCGGCACCCGGAAGGTGCGGGCGAGGCCCGGCTCACGGCGGCGCAGCGTGATCACGGCGATGTTGACGACGCCCATGATGGCGAGCGTGCCGATGGTGCACAGGTTGACCACGACGTCCAGCGACGCGAACGCCGCGGGGATCGCGAAGACCACGCCGACGATCAGGGTGCCGGCGACGGGCACCGAGGTGCGCGGCGAGACCTTCTGGAGGATGGGCGGCACGAGCCCGTCGCGGGACATCGACATCAGGATGCGGGACTGGGCGTACGTCACGGTCAGCACCACGGAGGCGATGGCGACGACCGCGCCGAAGGCGATGACGGCGCCGCCGACCGAGGAGCCGGTGACCGTGTTGACGACGTACGACAGCGCAGCGGGCCGGCCGCCGACCTGGTCGCCGCCGATGGCGCCGATCGCGGCGAGCGCGACCGCGCAGTACAGCAGGGTGACCAGGCCGATGCAGACGAGGATCGCGACGGGGATGTCCCGGCGCGGGTTCCTCGCCTCCTCGCCGGCGGTGGTGATCGCGTCGAAGCCGATGTAGGAGAAGAACGCGGCCGTGGTGCCCGCGCCGATGCCGCCGAGGCCGGCCGGCGAGAACGGGGTGAGGTTGCCGTGCTTGAAGGCGGAGAACCCGATGGCGCAGAAGGCGACCAGGATGACGATCTTGAGCACGGCCATCGCGGCGGTCGCCCGGGCGCTCTCGCGCACTCCGCGCACCAGCAGCACGCAGGCCATCGCGATGACGAGGACGGCCGGGAGGTTGACGATCCCACCGTCGGCGGAGCCGGCGGAGAGGGCTGCGGGGAGCTGCCATCCGGTGAGGCTGTGCAGCAGCTCGTTGACGTACTGGCTCCAGCCGACGGCGACCGCGGAGATGGAGATGCCGTACTCCAGCAGCAGGCACCAGCCGACCAGGAAGGCGGTGGTCTCGCCGAGGCCCGCGTAGGCGAAGGAGTACGAGGACCCGGAGACGGGGATCGCGCCGCCCAGCTCGGCGAAGGAGAAGGCGGTGAACACGCAGGTGATCGCGGCCAGGACGAAGGAGACGACGACGGCGGGGCCGGCCTGGGCGACCGAGTCGGACAGGCCGACGAAGATGCCGGTGCCGACGATCGCGCCGATGCCGAAGCAGACGAGCTGGAACAGGCCCATCGTGCGCTTGAGGCCGTGGCCCGCGCGGTCGGTGCCGGACTCGGCGACGAGGAGGGCCGGGGACTTGATGCGGGGAGCGGACATGCGGGGGTGGTGCTCGTTTCTGGTGGTGCGGGGCGGCCTCGGGGGTGCCCCCTGCTTGTGGGAGCCGGGAGGAGGTCGCGTTACGGCGGCGGAAGGGGTGGCTCCGGGCCGCGGGTCGTGAGGACGGCCGGTCAGGCCAGGGTGGCGACCATGATCGCCTTGATGGTGTGCAGCCGGTTCTCCGCCTCGTCGAAGACGACCGAGTGGGCCGACTCGAAGACCTCGTCGGTCACCTCCAGGAAGGTGCGGCCGTGCCGCTCGTGGATCCCGCGGCCGACCTCGGTGCCGAGGTCGTGGAAGGCCGGCAGGCAGTGCAGGAACCTCACGTCCGGGTTGCCGGTGGCGCGCAGCACGTCCATCGTCACGGCGTAGGGGGCCAGGGCCTCGATCCGCTCGTCCCAGACCTCCTTGGGCTCCCCCATGGAGACCCAGACGTCGGTGGCGACGAAGTCGGCGCCGCGCACGCCCTCCTCCAAGGACTCGGTGAGGGTGATGCGCGCACCGCTGGAGGCGGCCAGTTCGCGGGCCCGGTCGACGATGCCCTGGGCGGGCCAGTAGCTCTTGGGGGCGACGAGCCGTACGTCCATGCCGAGCAGGGCGCCGGTGACCAGGTAGGAGTTGCCCATGTTGAAGCGGGCGTCGCCGAGGTAGGCGAAGGCGGTCTCCCGCAGCGGCTTGGCGCAGTGCTCGGTCATGGTGAGCACGTCGGCGAGCATCTGCGTGGGGTGCCAGTCGTCGGTGAGCCCGTTGTAGACGGGGACGCCGGCGTGCGCGGCGAGTTCCTCGACCGCGTCCTGGCTGTCGCCCCGGTACTCGATCGCGTCGAACATCCGGCCGAGGACACGGGCGGTGTCCTTCACGGACTCCTTGTGCCCCATCTGTGATCCGGACGGATCGAGATACGTCGTCGACGCGCCCTGGTCGGCGGCGGCGACCTCGAACGCGCAGCGGGTGCGCGTCGAGGTCTTCTCGAAGATCAGCGCGATGTTGCGGCCCCGCAGGTACGGCGTCTCGGTCCCGGCCCGCTTGGCGGCCTTCAGCTCGGCGGCCAGCCCGACCAGGCCGCGGAACTCCGCCTCGGTGAAGTCCAGCTCCTTGAGGAAGTGGCGGCCGGTGAAACCGGTCGGGACGTGCACCATCGGGGGGCTCCTGGGGACGTTGGGACGAGTGCGGACTATGGAAGTCTATACGATGTTCCACATTTATATACGGGACCTCGCCCGGGGTCCGGGATGCGAACCGCCCGGGTCTGTTGAACTCTGGGAGTCGGGGCCCCGTCTCGGCCGCCTGCGTCGGCTCGGCCTCCGGGACCCGCGCGGGCGTCCGCGTCGCCCGAGGATGCCATGCGGGATTCTCTGCCCGATCGAGGTGGTACGCGTGGATCTCAGGATGTCGGTCGAAGACCGGGAAGAGTTCCTTGCCGGCCTCCACGTGGGAATCCTGGGGGTGAACGATCCCCGCAACGGCGGTGGGCCGTTGCTGGTTCCGCTCTGGTACTCCTACCGGCCCGGCGGGCTGGTGTCGATCGAGACCGGGCGGCAGGCGCTGAAGGCCCGCCTCGTCCGCGACGCCGGGCGGTTCAGCCTCTGCGTGCAGGACGAATCGGCCCCGTACCGCTATGTGAGCGTGGAGGGGCCGGTCGTGGGCGTCGAGGATCCGGTGCCCCCCGCCGAGCACGAGGCGCTGGCCCACCGGTACCTGGACGCGGACGCCGCGACGGCGTACCTGGCGGCCAACCAGGAGCAACTGGCCGACGACATCCTCATCCGCATGCGGCCCGAGAGGTGGAGGACGGCCGATTTCTCCGCCTTCGCCGCGGAGTTCGAGACCTAGAGTTCGACACCCGGTCCTCCGTGCGGCAGGTGCTTCACGTGCGGCACAGACGGGACATCCCATGGTCACTGACCCGATGACGCTTTCGGCGCCTGCGTGGAACGCGGGGACGCTGTGGTACCCGCGCGATCGCTGTCTGCACGAGCTGTTCGACTCCCAGGCCGCGCTGCGCCCCCGGGCGACCGCCTCCGTACAGCACGGCCGCAGCATGAGCTACGGCGAGTTGAAGGACCGCTCCGACGCGCTGGCCGCCCGGCTGCTCGGCTCCGGGGTGCGGCGCGCTGACGGGGTCGGCGTGTACGGGAGCCGGTCCCTGGAAGCGCTGGTCGCCTTTCTGGGCATCCTCAAGACCGGTGCGGCGTACGTCCCGCTCGACGACGCCTCCCCGCCCGGGCGGCTCCAGGCGATGGCGGAGGACGCCGGGGTGCACACCGTGGTGACGCTGCCCGGCAGTGTGTGCCGCATCCGGCGGGTGCGGACCCGCATCGCCCTGAACGGATCGGCGCCGGCCGCGCCGGCGGCGCTCCCGCGGCCCGGGGTACTCCCCACGGACTGCGCCTACGTGATGTTCACCTCCGGCTCGACCGGCCGTCCCAAACCCGTCGCGGTCCCGCACTGCGGCGTGGTCCGGCTGGCCGCCTCCGACCTGGTGTGGCAGCGGCCGCGGCCCGGTGAGCGGGTGCTGCACGCCTACGGCCTCTCCTCGGACGCCTCCACGATCGAGATCTGGTCCACGCTGCTCGCCGGGGCCTGCGTGGTGATCGCCGATCAGGAAGAACTGCTGTCACCGGCCGCCCTGGAGTCCCGGCTGCTGTCCGAGCGGGTCAGCATCGCCTACCTGACCACCGGGGTGTTCCACCACATCGGGCGCACCAGGCCGTCGGCACTGCGATCCCTGCGGTTCGCCTCGGCCGGCGGCGAGGCGATGGACCCGGAGCTGGCCCGCGCGATCCTGGCGGCCTGCCCGGACACCACCGTGGTCAACTTCTACGGTCCGACCGAGAACAGCGTGGTCTCCACCGCGCACCTTGTGGACGGTCTGCCTCCCGGGGCGACGGCGGTGCCGATCGGCCGGCCGCTGGAGAACTCCACCTGCTACGTGGTGCGGGCGGACGGCACGCTCGCGGACGCCGGTGAGGAGGGCGAACTCCTCGTCGGCGGGGACGGGCTCGCGCTGGGGTACCTCGGCGACCCCGAGCTGACCGCCGAGCGCTTCGTCGACAACCGCTTCGAGCCCGGTACGCGGCTCTACCGCACCGGTGACCGGGTGGTCCGGCGCGCGGACGGCGTACTGGAGTACCGGGCGCGGGTGGACCGGCAGATCAAACTGCGCGGGCACCGCATCGAGCCGGACGAGATCGAGGCGCGGCTGCGGGCGGACGACGCGGTCGGCGAGGCCGTCGTCGAACTGGAGGGCGACAGCCTGATCGGGTACGTGACACCGGCCCGGCCCGGCCGGGCGCTGCCGCTGGACCGCATCCGCGGCGGTCTCACGGCATGGCTGCCCGCGGCGGCGGTGCCCACGCGGCTGGTGGAGGTGGGGCGGTTCCCGGTGACCGAGGGGGGCAAGGTCGACCGCCGCCGGCTGCGCCTGCTGGCGGGCGCGGACGGGACCGCCGTCCCGGCGCCCGGCCACCGCCCCCTGCCAGGTCCGCAGGAGTCGGCGGCGCGGGTGTGGCAGGCGGTGCTGGGTGTGTGCCCGGCGCCCGGGGACAGCTTCTTCGACATCGGCGGCGACTCCCTGCTGGCGGCCGAGGCCGTCACGCGCACCCTGGCAGCTTTCGGTCTCGACGCCCGGCACGGCCGCACCCTGGTCCACAGTCTGCTGCGCTCCCCCACCCTGGAGGACTTCACCGCCGCCGTCACCGCTCTCACCTCCGTCGAGGGCCGGCGGGCCCAGGCGGCCCCCGACGCCGGCGCCGTGGACTTCCGCGCCGAGGCGCGGCTGGGCTTCACCCTGCCGCCGCCGCGCGGTCCGGAGCCGGACTGGCGGCACCCCCGGGAGGTGCTGCTCACCGGCGCCTCCGGCTTCGTCGGCGCCTTCCTGCTGGACCGGCTGCTGTGTCGCACCGGCGCCCGGGTGCACTGCCCGGTGCGCGGCCGCGACGCCGCGCACGCCCGGCAGAAGGTGATGCGGAACCTGGCCCGCTTCGGCCTCGCCACCACGGAGGCCGCCGACCGCGTCGAGTGCTTCCCCGCGGACCTCACCGAACCCGGCCTCGGTCTGGAACCGGGCCGCGCCGAGGAACTGGCCGACGCCCTCGACCTGGTGATCCACGCCGCCGCACAGGTCAACTTCCTCTATCCGTACGAGGCGTTGCGCAGCGCGAACGTGGAGGGCACCCGGCAGCTCGTACGCCTGGCGGCCGAACGCGCCGTGCCCGTGCACTTCTTCTCCACCATCGCGGTGCTGGCCGGCTTCGGCACCGCCGGCGTACGGCACGTGGACGAGGACCTGCCGCTCGACCACGCCGACCGGCTCACCATGGGCTACGCCGAGAGCAAGTGGGTGGCCGAGGAGGTGTTGCGCGACGCCGCGGGCCAGGGCCTGCCGGTGGCGGTCCACCGGCCGTACGAGATCACCGGCGACCGGCGCACCGGCGCGTGCAACACCGACACCGCGATCTGCTCGCTGTTCAAGACGATCACCGAGACCGGGCTGGCCCCCGACGTCCCGCTGCCGCTGGACTTCGTCCCGGTGGACTTCCTCACCGAGGCGGTGGTGCACATCGCCACCGCGCACCGCGCCACCCACCGGACCTACCACATGACCAACCCGCGTCCGGCGAGCCTGCGCGACATGCTCGACCGGATGGACACGGGCGGCCACCGGATCCGGCGGCTCCCCTACGAGGAGTGGGTGGACGACCTCGTCCGCCATGTCGCGCGGCACCCCACGAGCCCCACCGCCCCGTTCGTCTCCCTGTGCGTGGACCGCTGCAAGCAGGCGGACATGTCCGTCAAGGAGATGTACTTCGAGGGCACCTTCCCGGCCGTGGGGCGGGCCAACGTCGAACGTGACCTGGCCGGCACGGGGCTGCGCTGCCCGCCCGTCGACGCGGCACTGCTGGACCGCTACCTGGAGTACTTCTACGCCACCGGCTACATCGAGCGCCCGTAGCCGAGCGCCCCTAGTCGGCGCCACCTCAGCGGAGGAGCGAGCATGATCCCACCCCCACCCGGCGCGCAGGCACCCGGCCCCGAGGCGGACGTCCTGGACTTCCCTCTCCCGCCACCGGGCACCATGGGGCCGCCCGAGACGTGCGCGTGGCTGCGCGAGAGCCGCCCCGTGGCCAGGGTCGGGTTGCTGATGGACGCGACCGCCTGGTATGTCACCCGGTACGAGGACGTCCGTGCGCTGCTCGCCGACCCCCGGCTGATCAGGCCGACCATCAACGACTGGCCGCCCCGTCCCGGCCGGGCCGCCGACGAGGGTCCCCGCCTGGTCACCATGGCGGAACTGGACGGCCCCCGGCACCTGGCGCTGCGCAGGTCCGTGGCCTCGGCGTTCAGCTCCGGAGCCGTCCGGGACCGGCTGCCGCGCATCCGCGAAGTCGCCGACCGGCTGCTGGAGGAGTTCGCGGAGGGCGGCCCTCCCGGCGACCTGGTGGCCGGGTTCACCGAGCCGTTCCCGCTGCTCGTGCTGTGCGACCTGGTGGGCATCCCCTCCCGGGACCGGGACTGGTTCCTGCCGGTCCTGGACGCGGCCCTCGACGGCATGGTGACCGCCGAGGAGGGACGCAGGGTCACCGATCTGCTGCGCGCGTACGTGGCCGAACTGATCGCGCGGAAGCGGAGCCGGCCCGGCGACGACGTCCTGACCCTGCTGGTCCGCCAGTGCGAGGACGGGACGCTGACCGACGAGGAGGTGACGGCCTTCGGGCTGTCCATGCTCACGGTCGGCTTCGGCATCAGCGGCTTCTTCCTGGCCGACTCGGTGCACACCCTGCTGCACCGGCCGGACCAGTGGGCCCGCCTGCGCGACCACCGCGACCTCATGCCGGGCGCGGTGGAGGAACTCCTGCGGTACATGCCGGTGATGAACGGCACCGTGCTGCTGCTGGCCACCGACGACATCGAGGTGGGCGGGCAGGCCATCCGCCGGGGCGACGCCGTCATCCCCGTGCTGGCCTCCGCCAACCGCGACGGGAGCGTGTTCGCCGATGCCGCCCGGCTCGACCTGTGCCGCACGGACAACCCCCACCTCGCCTTCGGCCGGGGAACCCACAACTGCGTCGGCGCGCACCTGGCTCGCGCCGAACTGACCGCCGGGCTGGAGGCGTTGCTCGACCGCTTCCCACAACTGCGTCCGGCCGAGGGGCAGGAACCCCTCTGGGACGACCAGTCCGTCACCAAGTCACCGCTGACCCTCCCGGTCGGCTGGTGAGCCGACCCCCAGGCACCAGGGGAGGTCCACCCGTGAACACCACGCCGGAACCCGCCGTCGACGCGCCCGACGCGCCCGACATGCCCGTTATCGAACTCCCGCTCCCGCCGCCGGGCACCATGGGCCCGCCCGAGGAGTACCGCCGGCTGCGCCAGGAGTGCCCCCTGGCCAGGGTCAGGCTGCCGATCGGCGCCACCGCCTGGTACGCCACCCGCTACGAGGACGTCAAGGAACTGATCGCCGACGCCCGGCTGATCAGGCCGAGCATCACCGACTGGCCGCCCCGCCCCGGCCATGTCCCCGGTGACGAGCCGGGCCTGGTCACGATGATGGAGCTGGAGGGCCCCCGGCACGCCGCCCTGCGCCGGGCTCTGAGCGAGCCCTTCAGCGTCCGGTCCGTGCGGAGCCGGCTGCCGCGCATCCGGCGATCGGCCGACCGGCTGCTGGATCCGTTCGTCGGCAGCGACCAGCCCGGCGACCTGGTCGTCCGGTTCCTCGAGCCCTTCCCCGTGATGGTGATGTGCGATCTCGTCGGCATCCCCTACGAGGACAGCGACTACTTCCTGCCCAGGGCGGACGCCGCACTCGGGGCCATCCTCACGCTGGAGGAGGGCCGCGAGGCCACCTCCCAACTGCGCGAGTACATCACCTCGCTGCTCGACCGGAAGCGGCGCGAGCCCGGCGACGACATGCTCACCCGGCTGGTCGACGCGTGCGAGCGCGGCGCTCTGGACCACGAGAGCGCGGTGAGCTTCGGGCTGTCCATGCTGGTCGCCGGCTACCGCACGAGCACCATGTTCCTGGCCGACGCCGTGCTGGCCCTGCTGACCCTGCCCGGCGCGTACGCACGCCTGCGCGACCACCGCGACCTCATGCCGGGCGCGGTGGAGGAACTCCTGCGCTATGTCCCGGTGATGAACGGCGTCGTCGTCCTCCAGGCCGTCGAGGACATCGAGTTGCACGGCCGGACCATCCGCGCCGGCGACGCCGTACTGCCCGTGCTCGCCGCGGCCAACCGCGACGAGCACGTGTTCACCGACGCCGACCGGCTCGACCTGTGCCGTGCGGACAACCCGCACCTCGCCTTCGGCCGCGGGGCGCACAACTGCATCGGCTCCCACCTGGCACGTGCCCAGATGACCGTGTGCCTGGAGGCCCTGTTCGACCGACTCCCGAACCTGCGCCTGGCCGAGGGCCACCGCCCCATCTGGGAGGACGAGTCACCGAGCAAGTCACCGCTCACCCTGCCGGTCTACTGGTGAGCGGTGACGTGCCGACATCACCCATGGCCCGTCCGGCTCAGGCCACCGGCTTGCCGTAGACGGCCATCTCGTAGATCGAGTAGCCCCAGGTCGTACGGCGCTTGACGCCCTGCATCCGGATGTAGGACACGGGCTCGTCGCCCGTCAGCCGGATGACGTCGGTTCCGCACTCGGCCGGGGCCATGGTCGCGGCGGTGGTCCAGTTGACGCCGTCCGCGGAGGTCTCCAGCCGGTACCGCTCGGCGCACGCGGCTTCCCAGGCGACCGTCACGGCCGCGACCTTCGCGGGTGCGGCGAGCTTGATCTGCGCCCAGGCGTCGTCCTGGTAGCCGGAGGCCCAACGGGTGCCCATGTCACCGTCGTTGATGTACCGGGCGGCCAGTCGGTCGAGGTCCTGCTCCACGCTGGACGCGGTCGCGGTGCCCGTCAGTGCCAGGTTCTCCGCGCCGCCCGCCAGGTCCCACAGACCGAGGCGCACATCGGCCTGGACGAGGAAGGCGTCCAGGACGCCGTCACCGATCTTCGGCTGGACCCTGCCCCAGGTGTTGCGGGCCGGGTCCACCCGTACGGCCGCCGCCTGGCGCTGGAGGTCGCGGGAGGTGGTGAGCAGTTGCTGCGCACGGTCCGCGTCGCCCGCCTGCCGGGCCGCGAGCGCGTCGGCCATGGCGACGGCCGCCCGCCCCCACTGCTCCGTCGCCTTCAGCCAGGGCTCCGCGTCGGCCACGAAGCCCGCCTGCACCGCTCCCCCGCGGATGACGGCGGGCGCGTCGGCGATGGCGGCGGCGTACTCGCGCAACTCGGCCAGTGCCTCGGTGCGCCGGCCCGCGTCCCACTCCTGCCAGAACCGCTTGACGCGGGCGTCGAGCGCCGGGGCCTGCGGCTGCCACGGCTTCGCGCCGAACGTGGGAGCGAGGTGGTTCAGGTCGGCGAAGACGTTCAGTGCCCCGGCGGCCGCGCGGTCGCCCCCGGCGAGGTAGGACAGGGCGCGGGGCCAGCTCGACGCCGCGTCGTAAGCCCGGTCGTTCCAGGTGAAGTCGGCCGTTCCGAACACCGCGACCTTGCTGGCATAGGGCTGGTTCATGGGGTTGGCGACGATGCCGCTGAGGTGGTCGCCGAGTCCCGCCTCCCGCTTGTCGTACGGCGCGAGCAGGAGCCGCCCCTGGGTGTTGCCGAAGTCGTTGACGGGATAGTTGTCCCAGACGAAGACCTTCCGGCCGAACAGCTTCGACACGGCGTCCGCCTGGTTGTTGGTGATGGAGGGCGGGACGACGTCGGTCCCGGTCCACATCACGACGACCTTCGGGTCCAGGGTGGCCCGCATGGTCTGCTTGTACGCGGTGTCGGTCAGGTCGCCGTACTCGGTCGGCACCATCTGGAGGGCCTGGGTGCCCTCGTGGGTGTCCACGAAGGTGCGCTGGACGTCGTTGAGGAGGTCCACCTGCGCCCTGGCGGCGGCGGCCCGCCCGGGTGCGCCGAACTTCTGCTGGTCGCCGTCGCAGTTCCACCGGGTGTAACTGATGTCGTCCAGCGGGATGGAGAAGGCCCGCCCGCCCAGGTCGTACACCGCCTGGAGCTTGGCCTTGAGCGCCGCGCGGTCCGCCGGGTCGGAGTAGCAGATGGACCCGCCCGGGGAGACCGCGAAGGTGAAGCGGACGTGGTTGGCGCTCGCGCGCCGCACCAGGGTCCCCAGCTCGGCGAGTTTGTCGGCCGGATACGCCTGGCGCCACTTGTCCCTGTGGTACGGGTCGTCCTTGGGGGCGTAGACGTAGGTGTTGGCCTTGACGTCGCCGTAGAAGTCCATCTGGTCCAGCCGTTCGGCGGCGGACCACGGCTGACCGTAGAAGCCCTCGATGGTGCCCCGCAGCGGCATCGACGGGTAGTCACTGGCCTCGGCGCCCGCGATGCGCCATTCGTCGCCGCCACGGACGAACAGCTGCCGCAGGGTCTGTACCGCGTAGAACTGTCCGGCGGCGTCCGTGCCGCCGAGCGCGACCTGGCGCTGCGGCTCACTCGTGTCGACCCGCAGCGCGTACCCCTCGGCATGACCGGGGACGCGGGTGTCGCCGAGCGCCTTGGCGATGTCGGGTCTGGTGGCGGGACCGAGGCGTACGGTGAGCAGCCCCGCGGGGACGGCCCGGTCCGGGGCGATGACGTCGACACGGTCGGCGCCGTGGGCCCGCAGCTCGCGCACGAGACGGTCCCGGGCGGCGGCGTCGGTGCCCTCGTCGGCGACGACGACCACCCGCCCGGTGACGTTGGCGTCGGCCCCGGCGCGGGAGAGCGACTGCGGGACGGGTGAGACGTCGGGCAGCCCCGGCGCGGGAGCGGGTTCGGCGTGGGCCTGCGGGACCAGCGCGAGCTGTCCGGTCGTCAGGCCCGCGGCCAGGAGACAGGAAGTGAGCAACGAACGGCGTTTCTTCATGAATGCGTCCAATTCCTCGACTCGGAGCCACCGTTGGCGATGGCCCTCGTCGGCGGCGCCGATCCTGTCGGCGCGCCGGGGGCACGGCCTTGCCGCACGGGTGGCCTGGACGGCGTTCCCGGTGGTGCTCAACGACGCCGAGGGGGCGGCGGGTTGACCGCCGCGCCGCACTGGCGCACGGCGGATCGAGCCTCCTCACTCCTCTCCGGGGCATCAGCACTCACCGGAACCACAGTGGACGAAGACGTGCGGGCGTCACGCTCGCACAGGAACGAGATGTTGTCTAGACCACTCACCGCCCCGAGGGCGCCCCCGACACCCCTGCGCCGCCCGGCCGTTCACTCGGCGTGGACCGTCTCCCCCGCGACCAGGGTGAGTACGGCGCGGGTGCCGGCCACCTCCGCGTCCGGGGCGAAGAGGTCCCGGTCGAGGACGGCGAGGTCGGCGGCCATGTCCTCGCGCAGCAGGCCGACTTCGGCGTCGTTGCCGTTCACCCAGGCCGAGCCGGACGTGTAGGCGCGCAGGATGTCGGTCAGCTCCAGCCGTTCGTGGGGCACGAACGGGCGGTCGGCGCCCGGCCATCCGGTGTGCGCCGAGCCGGGCGGTTCGGTGCGGTGCACGGCGACGTGCATGGCCTGCCACGGGTCGGCCGTGGTGACCGGCCAGTCGCTGCCCCCGGCGAGCCGGGCGCCGCTGTCCAGGAGCCGGCGGAAGGGGTACTGGCGACCGGCTCGCCCCTCGCCCAGCAGCGGGTTGGTCAGCTCGTCGGTCTGCTGATGGTGGGTCGCCCACAGGGACTGGACGTTGGCCGTCACCCCCAGTGCGGCGAAGCGGCCGATGTCCGCGTCGTCGACCAGCTGCACATGGGCGATGTGGTGGCGCCGCTCGCGCGCTCCGTTGGCGGCGGCCGCGGCCTCGACCGCGTCCAGGCACTCGCGCACCGCCCGGTCGCCGATCGCGTGGAAGTGCACCTGGAAGCCGGCGGCGTCCAGGCGGGTCACCGCCTCGGCGAGCAGCGCGGCGGGCACGTTGGAGTGGCCGAGGTTGCCGGTGGCGCACCCGCAGGAGTCCAGGTACGGCTCCAGCAGGGCGCCGGTGCCGTTCTCCAGCACGCCGTCCTGCATCACCTTCACGGCGCCGGCCCGGAAGCGGCGGCCGGGCTCCCCGCGCCGCGCCACCAGGTCGTCGAGCTGCTCCAGGCCGCGGTCGCGGTCCCACCACAGGGCGCCGGTGACCCGGGCCTTCAGCAGTCCCTCCGCGTCGGCCCGCCGGTAGGCGGCGAGCGTGTCGCCGGCCCCGCCGTAGGCGCCGACGATGGCGTCCTGCCAGCCGGTGACGCCGTACCGGAAGAGGTGGGCCTGCGCGTGGCTCAGCGCCGCGAGCTGGTCCTCGACGGTGTCCGGCGGGAGCAGTTGGGCCACCAGGTCCATGGCGCTCTCGTGCAGCACCCCGGTGGGCCGGCCGGCCGCGTCACGCTCGATCCGCCCGGCCGGCGGGTCGGGGGTGGCCGCGTCGATCCCGGCGCGCTCCAGTGCCGCCGAGTTGACCCACGCCGAGTGGTGGTCGGCGTTGGGCAGGAACACCGGCCGGTCCGGTACGGCCGCGTCCAGCGGCTCCCGGGTGGGCCAGCCGCCGGGGAAGCAGTCCATGCTCCAGCCGCCACCGAGGATCCACGGCCGGCCGGGGTGGGCGGCCGCGTACTCCCGGACGGCCGTGAGGCAGCCCTCGGCGTCGGAGGCACCGGTGAGGTCGCAGCGCAGCGCCTCCAGGGCGCCCCAGACCGGGTGGATGTGCGCGTCCTGGAGGCCGGGCACCACGGTCCGGCCGGCCAGGTCGAACGTCTCGGACGCGCGGCCGGCGGCCCGGCGCACCTCGGCGTCGGTGCCGACGGTCGTGATCCGGCCGCCGGCCACGGCGACGGCCGTCGCGTGCGGGCGCCGCGGATCGCCGGTCCACACCCGGCCGCCGTGCAGGACGAGGGTCATGCACCGGCTCCGTGGGTGCGCACCACGTACACCTTGCGGAGGGTCTCGTGGACCTGCCAGGTGCCGCGCCAGCCGGCGGGCATCGCCAGGGTGGCGCCGGGAACCAGCTCGACGGCCTCTCCGCCCTCCGTGTGGACGGTGGCGGAGCCGGTCAGTACCTGGCAGACCTCGTCGTAGCCGTCGCGGGTGGCGGTGAAGCGGCCGGGGTCGCACTCCCAGACGCCGACCTCGACCAGCCCGTCGGGCGACTGCCACAGGGTGAGGGTGGTCTCCTGCTGGCCGGTGGTGCTGGTCGGCTTGGGCGTCGCGGGGGGCAGCTCCGCGCTCACCGCGTCGGCGAGGAAGGCGACGGCGGGGACGAGGGCGGTGGTGACGCCGGTTGCGGCGGTGGCGGTTTCCATGGGGGCTGCTCCCTTCAGCGTCCGCTGATGACGTTGGCGACGCGTGCGATGACGGAGGTGCGCTCAAGACCGGAGTTCTCGTGCCGGTCGGCGGCGCGGTAGGCGACGTAGAGGCTGCGCACGCCCAGCCAGCGCAGCGGCTCCGGCTCCCAGCCGCGCACCTTGCGGCCGACCCAGGGCAGCCGGGTGAGGTCGGTCTCACGCCCGAGGATCAGGTCGCGCAGGGTGCGTCCGGCGAGGTTGGTGGTGGTCACGCCGTGTCCGACGTAGCCGCCGGCCCAGCCGAGGCCGGTGTCCCGGTCCAGGTGGACGGTGGCGCACCAGTCGCGCGGCACGCCCAGTACTCCGGACCAGGTGTGGTCGATCGCGACGCCCTCGGTGGCCGGGAAGTGCTGCCTGAGGATGGCCTGGAGCTGCGTCTGGGTGGCGGCCCGGGTCTCGCCGCGCTGGTCGACGTGGGACCCGAACATGTACGGGATGCCGCGCCCGCCGATGGCGATGCGGCCGTCGGTGGTGCGCTGGATGTAGCAGTACGAGTTGGCCTCGTCCCCGATCAGTTCGGCGCCGCGCCAGCCGATCTCCTCCCACACGGAGGCGGGCAGCGGCTCGGTGACGATCATGCTGCTGTTCATCGGAAGCCAGACCCGGCGGTGGCCGCGCAGCCCGGCGGTGAACCCCTCCAGCGCCCGGATGACGTAGGACGCCCGGACGGTGCCGTGAGTGGTGACCGCCTCGCGCGGGCGGATCTCGGTGACCTCGGTGCCCTCGTAGACGGCGACGCCCATCCGCTCCACCACGTCGGCCAGGCCCCGGACCAGCTTGGCGGGCTGGATGCGGGCGCAGTGCGGGCTCCACTGCGCGTAGCGGGCGCCGGCGATGCGGACCCGCTCGGCGAGCCGGTCCGCGTCGAGTTCGACCAGGTCGTCCTCGCCCCAGCCCTCGGCGCGCAGCGTCGGCAGCCCTTCGCGCAGCCGCCGCTCCTGCGCGGCGTTGGTGGCGACGTGCAGCAGTCCGTCCTTCTGGATGTCGGCCTCGATGCCCTCCTCGGCGGCGGCCCGGATGACCTCGTCGACGGAGGAGAACATCTCCCGCTGCAGGGCGACGGCCGGCTCCCGGCCGTGCGACTCGGCGTAGCGGCGCATCTGGCCGGGCGGCTCGGCGCTGAGCCAGCCGCCGTTGCGGCCGGAGGCGCCGAAGCCGGCGAACTCCTTCTCCAGGACGGCGATCCTGAGGTCGGGCTGAGCCTTCTTGAGGTAGTAGGCGGTCCACAGGGAGGTGTAGCCGCCGCCGACGAGTGCGACGTCGACGTCCAGGTCGCCGGGCAGGGCGGGGCGGCGGGCGGGGACGCCGCTCTCCCGGAACCAGAAGGAGACGTCGCCGTTGACGAAGGTGGGGCTGGTGGCGGGGGTGGTGCTCATCGTCCGCTCTCTTCCGCGACGGCGACCGGGATGCGGTCGCCGGAAGTGGGTGGGTGGGTGGTGCCGGAGGGGTCGTCGAGCAGGACGCCGCGTTCGACGTCCCAGACCACGGTGACCTCGTCGCCGTGGCGGACGCCGGACAGCCGGTCGGCCTGCTCGCGGGCGAGCAGAACGGTGCCGTCGGGCAGGGCGAGTTCGAGCTTGCGGCCGGAGCCCAGGTATATCTCCTGGGTGACACGGGCGGGCAGCGTGTTGACCCCGGGCGCGACGGGCTCGGCGGCCGGCTGCACCCGCAGGTGCTCGGGGCGGACCACGACGGCGGCCGCGCCGCCCTCGGGCAGCCGTCCGGCGACGCGTACGGTGCGGTCGCCGACCCGCAGGCAGGAGTCGTCGCCGTCCGGCTCGACGCGTCCCCGGACGGTGGACGACTCGCCGAGGAACTCGGCGACGAAGAGGCTGCGGGGCCTTTCGTAGAGTTCGCTCGCGGTGCCGACCTGCTGGATGCCCCCGTCGTCGAAGACGGCGATGCGGTCCGACAGGACCAGCGCCTCCTCCTGGTCGTGGGTGACGAAGACGAAGGTGGAGCCGACCTCCTGGTGCACCCGCTTGATCTCCAGCTGGAGGGATTCGCGCAGCTTCTTGTCGAGCGCGCCGAGCGGCTCGTCCATCAGCAGCACGCTCGGCTCGTACACCACGGCCCGGGCCAGGGCGACCCGCTGCTGCTGGCCGCCGGAGAGTTCGCGCGGTCTGCGGTGGCCGTAGCCGCCGAGCCGTACGGTCTGAAGGGCCGCCTCGACCATCTCGGCGCGGCGGGCCTTCGGCACCTTGCGCTGCTTGAGCGGGAAGGCGACGTTCTCCGCGACGGTCATGTGCGGGAAGAGCGCGTAGTGCTGGAAGACCATGCCGATGTCGCGCCGGTGCGGCGGCAGGTCCTGCATCTGCCTGCCGCCGATGGTCAGCGTGCCCGAGGTGGCGGCGGTGAACCCGGCGATGATGTTGAGCGTGGTGGTCTTGCCGGAGCCGCTGGGGCCCAGCAGGGTCATGAACTCGCCCGGTTCGATGACCAGGGAGACGTCGTCGACGGCGACGGAGTCCGCGTACTCCTTGCGCACCTGCGCCAGTTCGATACGGGCTCCGCGCGCCTTGATGAGGCTGGTGTCAGCGGACACGGTTCCTCCTGGCGGTGGCGAAGGTGGCGGCCAGCACGAGCACCGTGGTGAAGACGATGATCAGCGTGGCGGCCGCGGCGATGGTGGGGTCGGTGTCCCGGGTCACGCTGGCGAACATCCTGACCGGCAGGGTCTGCAGGTAGGGGCTCTGGATGAACAGAGAGACCACGACCTCGTCGAAGCTGGTGACGAAGGCGAACAGGGCACCGGAGACGACGCCCGGGGCGATCAGCGGCAGGGTCACCTGCCGGATGGCGCCCCAGCGGGTGGCGCCGCAGATCAGTGCGGCGTCCTCCAGGCGCCGGTCGAAACCGCGCAGGCTCGCCGTCACGGGGATGATCACGAACGGCAGGGCCAGCACGGTGTGGGCGGTGACGAAGCCGAGCAGGGTGCCCAGCAGGTTGTACTGGAGGAAGAGCGCGTACACGCCGATGGCGACCACCACGGTCGGCACGATCATGGGGGCCAGCAGCAGCCCGTACGACGCCTTCACCCAGCGTGAGCCGGACCGGGTGAGCGCGATCGCGGCGGCGGTGCCCAGGACGGTGGCCACCACCGCGACCAGGGCTCCGACCTGGAGCGAGGAGAGCAGCGCCTCGGTCCAGCGGGGGTCGGTGAAGAAGTTGGTGTACCAGCGGGTGGACCAGCCGCTCGGCGGGAACACCAGGGACGCCTTGTCGGTGAAGCTCAGCGGGATCACCACGAGCGTCGGCGCGATGAGCCAGAGGCCCACCAGCGCGCTGAACGCCCACAGCGCGATCCGCGCGGGTGCGGTCCTCATCGGGCACCTCCCCGGTTGCGGGTGAAGCGCAGGACGACGCCGACCAGTCCCAGCAGGACCAGCGTCACCGCCAGCAGCACCACGCCCATCGCTCCGCCGCGGCCCCATGCGAGCAGCCCGTTGACCTGGGTGAAGATCTGCTGCGAGATCAGCGCCTGGTCGGGCGAGCCCAGCAGTGCCGGGGTGACGTAGAAGCCGAGCGAGGTGATGAACACGGTCAGCGCGCCGGCCCCGACCCCGGGCAGCGACAGCGGCACGAAGACCCGCAGGAACGCGGTGGCCGGGCGCGCCCCCATGCCCTGCGCGGCGTCGAGGAGCCGACGGTCGATGCCGCTCATCACCGCGTACAGCGGCAGCACCATGAACGGCATCAGCACCTGCGACATGCCGATCACCACCCCGGTGGGGGTGCGGATGAGCTGGAGCGGGCCAAGACCCACGGTGCCGAGGACCTGGTTGACCACGCCGCTGTCCTGGAGCAGCACCACCCAGGCGAAGGTGCGCACCATCAGGCTGGTCCAGAACGGCAGCAGCACCAGCAGGGTGAGCCAGATCCGCGCCCGGGCGCCGACCACGGTCATCAGGTAGGCGTACGGGTAGGAGAGCACCAGCGTCACCAGGGTGACGACGGCGCCGACGGCCAGCGTGCGCACCAGCGTGGCGAGGGCGACGTCGCTGGTGAAGAACCAGGAGTAGTTGCCCGCGCCGGGTGCGGGCTCGCTGACGCTGCGCCAGGCCATCAGGCCCAGCGGCACCAGGAAGAGCACGGCCAGCAGGACCAGCGCGGGCAGCAGCAGCCATCCCCACCGGCCGCCGGCGCCCTTGCGGGGCCGGCCGCCGGTGGCCGGGGAGGCGATCTCGATCAGGGCCGTCATGGGTTACCGCGCCAGCCAGTCGGACCACTTCGGGATGACCTGCTCCTGGTTCTCGGCCCACCAGGCGTTGTCGAGCTTGAGGGCCTGCGCCTGGCGCTCGGGGGTGGAGGTGAGGTATTCCGCCGCGGTCGCGTCGACCTTGGGCTTGGCGTCGGAGTTGACCGGCGAGTACGAGGTCAGCTCGGTGAGCCTGGCCTGCTGGTCGGCGCCCAGGTAGTAGTTGATCAGCGCCATGGCGGCCTTGGGGTTCCTCGCGCCCTTGGGCACGGCGAGCGAGTCCGCGACCGGCATGAACTGGTTCCACTGCGGAGCGAACTTGGCGCCGTTCTTCACGGCCGAGTAGGCGCGGCCGGTCCACACCATCGCCATCGAGACCTCACCCGACTCCAGGAGCTGCTGGGAGCGGGCGCCGGTGTCCCAGAAGACCAGCGAGGAACGCACGCTGGTGAGCTTCTTCAGGGCCCGGTCGACATCGAGCGGGAAGAGCTTGTCGGGGGCGACCCCGTCCGCGATCAACGCCGCCTCCAGCGGGCCGGGGGCCGCGTCCGAGGGCACGCCGGGGATGGCGCGCTTGCCGGGGAACCTGGCGGTGTCGAAGAAGTCCGCCCAGCCCTTCGGCGGGTTGTCGCCGAACTTGGACTTGTCGTACATCAAGACCATGCCGTACGTCATGGCCGGCACCGAGCACTTGCCCACCATCTCCTTGGGCAGCTTCGAGGTGTCGACGACGGCGCTGTCGAGCGGCATCAGGAGCTTGCCGCACTGGCGTTCGGCCCAGATGGAGTCGGTGTCCACCACGTCCCAGGTGACGTTCTTGGCGTCGACCTGTGCCTTGAGCTTGGTGTAGTCGGTGGGTCCGTCGGAGAGCATCCGCGCGCCGGAGTCCGTGGCGAACGGCTTGACCGCGGCCGACTCCTGACCGTCCTGGTAAATGCCGCCGTAGGAGGCGAAGGTGAGGGTGACGCCGTCGAGCGCGCCCTTCTTCACCTGGCCGGCCGCGGCCGGTCCGGGGCCGAGGTCGACGTCGGCGGCGGCCGGGCCGGTACCGGCGCAGCCGGTGAGGGTCAGCAGCAGGGCGCCGGCGGCAGCGGCACACCCCATGATTTTACGTGATATTCCGGGCATGACTGTCTCCAAGAAGGACGGCGAAGACACAAGGGAACCGAGGGGGCACGGCGCGGAGGCGCACGGCGGTGAGCCCGCGCGGACAGGGCGCGGCGGTGCGCCGCGCGGCGGAGGCACGGTGAGGAGGGTGCGACCGCGCCGCGGGCAGGAGTGGGGAGGGATTGCGGAGGGTGAGGGGTACGGGCGATGAGGGGTGCGGGTGGGGCGGGGTCAGTCCGGGGTTGGCGGACTGATGATCCAGAGGATCTCGGCGGGCTCTTCGTGGCGGTTGACCACGCGGTGCGGCACCGAGGAGCGGTATTCGATGCTGTCGCCGGCCTCCAGATCGTGGGCCCGGCCGTCGAGTTCGATCCGTACCGCGCCGTTGATCACCAGGAGGATCTCCTGGGAGTCGCCATGGGTGTAGGCGTCGTCACCGGTGGAGGCCCCCGGGTCGAACTCGCCCGCGTACACCTCCAGATGACTGAGCGGGCGCTGTGAGATGAGGAATTTTCGACTGCCCGGAGCGGTGTGCAGCATCGGCCGGTCGGCCCGCCGCACCGCTCTCGGACCGGGCCGGCCGTCCTGGTCGAACAGGTCGGCCACGGTCAGACCGAGCGCCACGGCGATCCGCCGCAGCATGCCGATGGAGCAGTTCACCTGCCCGCGTTCCAGCTGGCTGAGGAACCCGGGGCTGGCCTGCGCCGCCTCCCCCAGGGCGCGCAGCGACATCCGCCGCATCATCCGGTACTCCCGGATGCGGTCCCCCAGTGCCGCGTCGGCGGCACCGTCGGTGGCACCACCGGAGGGGTCCGGCAACGAACGATCAGTCATGAGTGAACACCTGATACGTCTTCAGCGAACACTTTGTTCGCTGGGGTGATACGGACCGTACGCCGAGGTGATCCGCGAGACAAGCCCCTCCCCACGCCGTCACCGGAACGTGATCACCCGCACCCGGCTAGGGTCTTTCGTTTGGATCAGGCCGGATCAGGGAGCGGGGTCTGGTGCCGTGCATCGCAAGGCGGAGGAGGGCGGCAGGGCGGAGCCCTGCCGACCGACGACAACGCGGCTGGGGGTACCCCCTGCTCGAAGAGCTTGGGGGAGCGGTGCCAGGGCCCGCGAGCCCGGCATGATCAAAACGAGAGGCCCTAGCCTTCCACGGCTTCCCGCTCGACCGGGCAGCTCATGCAGCGCGGGCCGCCCCGGCCCCGGCCCAGTTCGCTGCCGGGGATCTCGATGACCTCGATGCCCTGCTTGCGCAGATGGGTGTTGGTGGTGACGTTGCGCTCGTAGGCGACGACGACGCCGGGTTCGACGGCGAGGACGTTGCAGCCGTCGTCCCACTGCTCGCGCTCGGCCGCGTGCACGTCCTGGGTGGCGGTCAGGACCCGGATCTCACTCAGCCCCAGCGCGGCGGCGATCGCGCGGTGCATATGCTCCGCCGGATGGTCGGTGACCTTCAACTCCTTGTCCTCGGAGCCCGGTTCGATGGTGTACGAGCGGAGCATGCCGAGCCCGGCGTACTGGGTGAAGGTGTCGCCGTCGATCATGGTCATCACGGTGTCGAGGTGCATCACGGCCCGCCGCTTGGGCATGTCGAGTGCGACGATCGTCCGGGCCGATCCGGCGGCGAACAGCTTGTGTGCGAGCATCTCGACGGCCTGGGGCGTGGTCCGCTCGCTCATGCCGATGAGCACGGCGCCGTTGCCGATCACGAGCACGTCTCCGCCCTCGATGGTGGACGGGTAGTCGGCCTGCCCCTCGGACCACAGATGGAACGCCTCGCCCCGGAACAGGGGGTGGTAGCGGTAGATCGCCTCGAAGTGGACGGTCTCGCGCTGCCGGGCGGGCCAGCGCATGGCGTTGATCGACACGCCGTCGTAGATCCAGGCGGAGGTGTCGCGGGTGAAGAGGTGGTTGGGCAGCGGGCCGAGCAGGAAGTCGTCCAGTTCCATGGCGTGGAAGCGCACGGACGTCGGCTCCTCGTGGGCGGCCAGGAACTCCCGCTTGGTCATGCCGCCGACGAGCACCTCGACCAGATCGGCGGCGGGCAGGGTCTCGAAGGCGGCCCGCAGATGATCGGTGGCGAGCGGCCCGTACTCCTTCTCGTCGAAGACGCGGTCCAGGACGAGCGAGCGGGCCGAGGGGACCTCCATCGCCTCGGTCAGCAGATCGCCGAAGAGGTGCACGGCGACCCCGCGGTCGCGCAGCACGTCGGCGAACCCGTCGTGCTCGGCACGCGCCCGGCGCACCCACAGCACATCGTCGAAGAGGAGGGCGTCCTTGTTGCTGGGGGTGAGCCTTTTGAGCTCGAGATCGGGCCGGTGCAGGATGACGCGGCGCAGCCGCCCGGCCTCGGAGTCGACATGGAATCCCATGCCTCCATCCTGGCCAACGGCGGCCGGTTTCACCCTCCGCGCACCTGTTTTACGGCCGCCTTTTTTCGTCACATTGACGAGAGGAAGGAGCCCCTACGGCACTCGGGGACGGGACCGTCGGGGCCCGGGAGCGATCCCCCGGGCCCCGACGGAAGGCCCCCGTCACAGCCGGGGGTCCACCGGCTCCGACTCCAGCGCCAGCACGCCGAACACCGCCTCGTGCACCCGCCACAGCGGTTCGCCGTCGGCCAGGCGGTCCAGGGCCTCCAGACCGAGGGCGTACTCGCGGATCGCGAGGGAGCGCTTGTGGTTGAGGAAGCGCCCACGCAGGCGGGCGAGGTTGTCCGGACGGGTGTACTCGGGACCGTAGATGATCCGCAGGTACTCCCGGCCCCGGCACTTGATGCCGGGCTGCACCAGACGTCCCTCCCTGCCGCGCACCAGAGCGCCCAGCGGCTTGACGACCATGCCCTCGCCGCCGCGGCCCGTCATCTCCAGCCACCAGTCGACGCCCGCCCGCACCGACTCCGGGTCGGCCACGTCGACGTACAGCCGGCGGGTGGTCTGCAGCAGACCGGTGGCGTCGTGCTTCACGAGCCGGTCGATCAGCGCCAGTTGCCCGTCGTGCGGCAGTCCGGCCAGGCTGCGGCCCCGCGCGGCGAGGATCTGGAACGGTGCCAGACGGACGCCGTCCAGGCCGTCGGTCGGCCAGCAGTAGCGGCGGTAGGCGGCCGTGAACGCGGCCGCGTCGGCGGCCCGTTCCCGCTGACGGCCCAGCAGGTCCGACACGTCGACACCGCGCGCCGCGGCGCCCTCCAGGGCGGACAGCGCGTCCGGGAACACCGCGCCGGAGGCCGCGCCGACCGCCGCGTACTGCGAACGCAGCAGCCCGGAGGCCTTCAGCGACCACGGCATCAACTCGCAGTCGAGCAGCAGCCAGTCGGTGTCGAGGTCCGCCCACAGGCCCGCCTCGGTGACCGCCGTGCGCAGCCGGCCGAGTATCTCCTCGGTGACCGACGGGTCGTCGAAGAAGGGGCGGCCGGTGCGGGTGTAGAGCGAACCGGTCGGGCCGTCCACTCCGAACCGCCGACGCGCCGCCTCCGCGTCCCGGCAGACCAGGGCCACCGCCCGCGAGCCCATGTGCTTCTCCTCGCACACGACCCGGTCCACCCTGTCCTCCCGGTACTGGGCGAACGCCTCCTCCGGGTGCTCCAAGTAGCCGTCAACCCTCGAAGTCGCCGTCGGCGCCATGGTGGGCGGCAGGTACGGAAGCAGCCGCGGGTCGACGGCGAAGCGACTCATGACCTCCAGGGCCGCCGCCGCGTTCTCCTCGCGCACCGCGACCCGGCCGGTGTGCCGGGTCTCCACGGCCCGGCGGCCGTGCACGTCACCGAGGTCCAGCGGACGGCCGTCGTGCCCGCCGGGTGCCTCGGTGCGCAGCGGCCTGGCCGGCTCGTACCAGACCCGCTCGGCCGGTACGTCGACCAGCTCCCGCTCCGGCCAGCGCAGCGCGGTCAGCTTGCCGCCGAACACCGCGCCGGTGTCCAGGCAGATGGTGTTGTTCAGCCAGGTGGCCTCCGGGACCGGGGTGTGGCCGTAGACCACGGCCGCCCGGCCGCGGTAGTCCTCCGCCCACGGGTAGCGGACCGGCAGGCCGAACTCGTCCGTCTCCCCGGTGGTGTCGCCGTACAGCGCGTGCGAGCGCACCCGGCCCGAGGTGCGGCCGTGGTACTTCTCCGGCAGACCGGCGTGGCTGACCACCAGCCGCCCGCCGTCGAGGACGTAGTGGCTGACCAGGCCGTCGATGAACTCCCGTACCCGTGCCTTGAACTCCTCGCTCTCCCCCTCCATCTGCGCGATGGTCTCGGCGAGTCCGTGGGTGGGCTGGACCTTGCGGCCCTTGAGGTGGCGCCCGTACTTGTTCTCGTGGTTGCCCGGCACGCACAGCGCGTTGCCCGCCTCGGTCATGGACATCACCCGGCGCAGCACACCCGGGCTGTCCGGGCCGCGGTCGACCAGGTCGCCGACGAAGACCGCGGTACGGCCCTCGGGGTGCGCCCCGCCGGCGTAGCCCAACTTGGTGAGCAGCGACTCCAGTTCGGCGGAGCAGCCGTGGATGTCGCCGATGATGTCGAACGGGCCGGTGAGGTGGGTGAGGTCGTTGAAGCGCTTCTCGGTGACGACCGACGCGTTCTCGACCTCGTCGACTCCGCGCAGCACGTGCACCTTGCGGAAGCCCTCCCGCTCCAGGTGCCGCAGTGAGCGCCTCAGTTCGCGGGTGTGCCGCCGGATCACCCGGCGCGGCATGTCGGACCGGTCGGTGCGGGCCGCGTTGCGCTCGGCGCACACCTCCTCCGGTACGTCGAGCACGATGGCGATGGGCAGCACGTCGTGGCTCTTCGCCAGGTCGATCAACTGGCGCCGCGCGTCCTGCTGCACGCTGGTGGCGTCGACGACGGTACGGCGGCCGGCCGCCAGGCGCTTGCCGGCGATGTAGTGCAGCACGTCGAAGGCGTCGCGGGTGGCGCCCTGGTCGTTCTCGTCGTCGGAGACCAGGCCGCGGCAGAAGTCCGAGGAGAGGACCTCGGTGGGCTTGAAGTGGCGCCGGGCGAAGGTGGACTTGCCCGAGCCGGAGGCGCCGACGAGGACGACGAGGGAGAGGTCGGTCACGGGCAGGACGCGCCCTCGTGGTGTGGGGGTCCGTGTCTCGGTCATGCCGCCTTCGCCTCCTTCTCGTTGTCTCTGCTGTCCTTGGTGGTCCCGAGGGTGAACACGGCCATCTGGGTGGGCGGTCCGACCTCGGGGTCGTCGGGGCCGATGGGACGGAACTCGACGTCGTAGCCGTGGCGTTCGGCCACGGTGTGCGCCCACTGGCCGAACTCCTCGCGGGTCCACTCGAAGCGGTGGTCGCCGTGCCGGGCGTGCCCGGCGGGGAGGGTCTCCCAGCGGACGTTGTACTCGACGTTCGGGGTGGTCACGAGGACGGTGCGGGGGCGGGCAGCGCCGAACACCGCGTACTCCAGGGCGGGCAGCCGGGGCAGGTCGAGGTGCTCGATCACCTCGCTGAGCACGGCGGCGTCGTAGCCCTTGAGCCGCTTGTCGGTGTAGACGAGCGAGCCCTGCCGGAGCGTGACGCGGGCGGCCTGCCGCTCCCCCATCCGGTCCAGCTTCAGCCGCCGGGCGGCGATGGTGAGGGCCCGTACCGACACGTCGACGCCGACGATCTCGGTGAACCGCGCGTCCCGCAGCAGCGCCTGCACCAACTGGCCCTGCCCGCAGCCGAGGTCGAGGACCCGGGCGGCACCGCTCTCGTGCAGCGCCGCGACGATCGCGTCCCGCCGCCGCACGGCCAGCGGCGTCGGCCTCTCCTCGGTCTCGGTCTCCGACGCCACGGCGTTGTCGAGCTCATCGACCCCGCTGTCGTCGGCCTCGGCCAGCCGCACCAGCTCCAGTCGCTCCATCGCCTCCCGGGTCAGCGACCAGCGGCGCGAGAGGTAGCGACTGGTGATCAGCTTCTGCTCCGGGTGGTCGGACAGCCAGCCCTCGCCCGCCCGGAGCAGCTTGTCGACCTCGTCGGGGGCGACCCAGTAGTGCTTGGCGTCGTCGAGGACGGGGAGCAGGACGTAGAGGTGACGCAGGGCCTGGGCAAGGGTCACCGCCTCCGACTCCAGGACGAGCCGCACGTAGCGCGAGTCGCCCCACTCGGGGAACTCCGCGTCCAGCGCGACCGGTTCGGCGGTGACCGTCCAGCCGAGCGGTTCGAACAGGCGCTGTACGAGGGCGGGGCCGCCGCGGGCCGGAAGCGCCGGTACCTCGATGCGCAACGGGCGTGACTGGGCCGGGAGTTCGGGCCGTGCGTGGCACACCCCGCGCAGGGCGCTGGAGAACACGGCGCTCAACGCCACGGCGAGCAGTGAAGAGGCCGCGTAGGGACGGTCGTTGACGTACTGCGCGAGCGCCGCGTCGGGGGCGCCGCCGCGTCCCTTGCCCTTGCCCCGCCGGACCAGGGCCACCGTGTCGACCTCCAGCAGCAGCGCCGCCGTGCAGCGCTGATCGTCCGCCTCGGGGTAGAGGACGTGCGCGGTGCCGTAGGAGGTGGAGAACGCCTGGGACTTGCCCGGGTGCTTGTGCAGCAGGAAACCCAGGTCGGTCGCGGGGTGTTCGGGCGTGCCGGTGGTGGTGACGGTCAGGAACACGCGGAGGGCCTCTCCGGCTGGATGGACGGCTGCGGTGCCGTGTACGCCAAAGCCCCCGAGGACGGTGATCCCGGGGGCCCGGCAGGACGACCCACTCACCTTCGCACAGGGGCCCGGACCTGTGCCTTCCAATATTCACCGCCCACTTCCCCACGACCGTCGCATCGTTGTCGGGAACAGGAGAAGAGGCGAGACAGCCGGCACCGGCTCGGCCGGGCCGAGTCCGTGCCGTGGGGGTGCCGGTGCCAGACCGTCCGGGAGGCGATCAGTGGTGGAGTGGATGCCCCGCGAGGAATGGGTGAGGACGCAGCCGCAGGCGCTCCTCGCCGCGTGTGTGGTGGTGCTGGACGGCGACGGCCGCGTCCTGCTCCTGCGCTACGGCTCCGGTCAGCCGGGGGCCGGCAGTTGGTGGCTGCCCGGCGGGATGCTGGACCACGGCGAGGATCCCTGGGCGGCGGCCCGGCGGGAGATGCGCGAGGAGACGGGCATCGAACTCGGGCCCGTGCCCCGGCTGATCGGCGTGGACCATCGTGTGGACGTGCTGGGCACCGGCCCGGTCCTGGACTGCTTCTTCTACGGCGGCACGCTCCCCGACGGCGCGCACACGGCCGTTCGGCTCAGCGCCGAGCACGACCGGCACGGCTGGTTCGCCCCTGCCGATCTGCCCGGCGCAGGGCTCGCCGCCGGTGCGCGGACCCTCACCGCGCTGCACGAGGCGGCGCTGAGCGCCTCGGTGGTGTGCCTGCGGGAGGGCGAGCCGTGGGCGTGACACGCGGCCCGCCCGCGCCTGCGGCCCGCCCGACCTCTAGTGCCCCGACAGGCAACGTTCGCCCCGTCGCGCAAACGTTGCCTGCCGCGGCACTAGGAGAGCTGCGACTGCACCTGGGTGGAGATCAGTTCCAGGTGGTCCAGGTCGGACAGGTCGAGGATCTGGAGGTAGATCCGGCCGGCGCCGGCCCCGGCGTAGCGGCCGATCTTGTCGACGACCTCGGCCGGGGAGCCGGCCAGGCCGTTGGCCTTCAGTTCGCCGACCTCACGGCCGATCGCGGCGGCCCGGCGGGCGACCTCCTGATCGTCCCGGCCGACGCAGACGACGAGGGCGTTGGAGTACGTCAGGTCGTCGGGGCGCCGGCCGGCCGCCTCCGCGGCGGCCCGGACCCGGCCGATCTGCCGCGCGCTGTCCTCGACGGAGGCGAACGGGACGTTGAACTCGTCGGCGTACTGGGCGGCGAGGCGCGGCGTGCGGGTCGCCCCGAGCCCGCCGACGAGCACCGGGATCTTCGCCTGTGCGGGCTTCGGCAGCGCGGGCGACCCGGTGAGCTCGTAGTACGTCCCGCGGAAGTCGAAGGTCTTGCCGGCCTCCGTCGCCCACATCCCCGTGACGATGGCCAGCTGCTCCTCCAGGCGGCCGAACTTCTCCTTCGGGAAGGGGATGCCGTACGCCTTGTGCTCCTCCGCGAACCAGCCCGCTCCTAGGCCCAGTTCGACCCGGCCGCCGGACATCCGGTCCACCTGGGCGACCTGGACGGCGAGCACGCCTGGCAGCCGGAAGGTGGCGGCCGTCATCAGCGTGCCGAGCCGGATGCGCTTGGTCTCGCGGGCGAGTCCGGCCAGCGTGATCCAGGCGTCGGTGGGTCCCGGCAGGCCGTCCACATCACCCATGTGGAGGAAATGGTCGGAGCGGAAGAAGGCGTCGAACCCCAGGTCCTCGGTGGCCTTCGCCACGGTGAGCAAGGTGTCGTAGGTCGCCCCCTGCTGGGGCTCGGTGAAGATGCGAAGATCCATGCCCTCCATCCTGCACGGCGGCGGGCCCACCGGCGCACGGGCCTCACCGGGGCCCGCCGCCCTCCGCCCCCGGCCGGGTCAAATCGCCTCCCGCTCCGGCGGCGCCTCCTCCCGCGCGGCCAGTTTCCGCACCATCTCGCGGACCCGGTCCCGGGCCTCGTCCGCCGCGTCGATCGCCTCCATGCACTGCCAGTACGTGGCCTCGTCGGCGGCCGAGCTCGCGACACCGACGAGCGCGATGCCGGCGTCGCCGAGCAGGGCGTCCAGGCACAGCAACGCCTGCCGGGCGTCGTCCAGTTCGGTGAGCCGGGCCGCCCGTAAGTCCTCCGGATCGAGGTCCGGTGTGTCGAGGACCCCGCAGCCCCGGCCCGCCAGTTCGGTCAACCCCAGTGCCTCACCCCGTAGTTCGGGTGGCCCGGAGACGGCGAGGCGGCTGCCGATCGCCTGCGCCAGGGCCTGCGCCTGCCACACCTCGGTCAGGATGGCTGGGGCCTCGCCGCTCCCCGCCAGGGCACGCCTGCTCGCCAGGATGAGCCGCATCGCGTCCATGCGCTGCCCCTGTCTGTCCCGACGTGCTGTTCGCACGTCCGCCCGAACTCCCTTGTTCACTACCCAGAGTGAAGGCGCCTGGGGCGAAACGCCAGAGGAAGACGGAAATCTGCGGACAACAAATCGGTTTCGGTCGGGTGAACGATTTCGGAGAGTGACAACGGAGGAGGGGCTTCCCCTTTCACTCCCCCGCTTCGCCCGGCTCCGCCGAGTCCCGCGATCCCCCGGGTTCCCCTGAATCCCCCGGCACCGGAAACCGCCGCTCGTTCCGGTCGATCTTCGCCGCCAGCGCCGCCAGCGGATCGACGCCGAGCACCTCGCACAGTTGCAGCAGATACGCGAGGACGTCCGCGACCTCGTCGCGTACACGGTGCGCGGTCTCGGGGTTCGCCATCACGCCGGCCGACTCCTCCGGGGTCAGCCACTGGAAGATCTCGACCAGTTCTGAGGCCTCCACGCTGAGCGCGGCGACCAGGTTCTTCGGCGTGTGGTACGGCTGCCAGTCGCGCGCCGCGGCGAACTCCGCCAACCGCCGCTGCAACCCGGCCAGATCCGGATGCTCGGATTCCTCAGTCACGCCACCAGGTCTACCACCCGCGGCGCCGCCACCGGCGCGGCCCCCGGCTCACGGCGCGACCCGCGGGCACACGGGCTCACGGGCTCACGGCACGGGCACGGCCCCCGGGGTCACCCGCCCGGAACCGCCGCGCCCGGCATGAGTCCGCTCACCTCGGTGCCGGGCGGCGTGAGCAGGAACACGTTGCGGTCGACGCGGTGCATCCCGCTGCCCAGTCCGAAGACGACGCCGGTGCTGAAGTCCAGGACCCGCTTGGCCACCTCGCCCTCGGCGCCGGTCAGGTCGAGGAGGACCGGAATGCCCGCCATCAGGGTCTCGGCGACGTCACGGGCGTCCGCGAAGACATTGACCCGCAGGACGACGAAGCGGCGGCGCGCCTCCGTCGTCGCCTCCGGGGGCACACGGTGGTTCACCGCGGACGGCCAGGCGTCGCGGCCGCGCAGCGGAACGACCTGGGCAAGGCCCTCCCACTGCTCATCGGTGACGTCGTAACTGTTCACCGGCTCCCCCTGCCCTGACTCGCTTCCCTCACCTGCACCAGCCAATTCTTACGCGACGTCACCCTTTCGGCCCAACAGCGACACGGTGCGCGACCGGAGGTCGCGAGACTTTCCGAAAGAGACATCATCTCAACACATATGGATCGGCCATGACGCGCGGGATGACCGGTTCCTGCCCGAAAGAGGCTTCTTACCGCGCTCACACCGGACTCTTCACCTCCCGCCGCACTCCGCTCACCGGATCCGATTAGGTTCGCGTGTCGTGCACTTGGCAGAACAGCAGCTGGTGGCACCCGGTCGGCGGACACTGTCGGCGGTGTCCGCCCCGGAACCGCCGGCACAGTGGCATCGCGTCCTGACGCTACTGACCGTCGTCAGTCTCTTCATCGGTACCCGGGCGGTGTGGACGCAGGCCGCGTCCCGCCTGCTCCCCGTCGCCGGCGTCATCTGCCTGTGCTACGCCTCGATCCTGGTCTGCGCGGTGCTGACCCTGGTGGTCCGCCGCACGAGATCCCTGGCCCGCGTGGACCTGTGCGTGCTGTTGACCGCCGTGACGCTCACCCTGTGCACGTGGGTCATGAACCACGCGGGCCGCGACGAAGCCGTCCTCACCGCGCAGGCGGCGAGGGAACTGGTCGCGGGGCACACGGTGTACGGGCAGCCGTGGCCCTGGCTCTTCCACGGCGCCGTGTCGCTCACGCCCACCGTGGACGGCGGCTACGACTACACCTACGGCTACCCCCCGCTGGCGGTGCTGCTGACCGCGCCCCTGCTGTGGCTCGGGCACGACGGCGCCCCCGCGACGGCGGTGAGCACGGGCGCGCTGATCGTCGGCACGGTCGTCCTGTGGCGGATGCTGCCACCGCGGTGGCGTTCGGCGGCCACCATGGTGTGCCTGGGCTTCGGCCTCCTGCCGTCCTACGGGCGCCTCGGCTATCCGGCGGTCCTCGCCCTGGCGCTGCTGATCCCGGTGGTGGTGCGCTGGCCGCGGATCGGGCAGGGAGGACGGCTCGGCGCGGCCGGACTGGCCAGGGCCGCGTGCCTGGGCGCGGCGTGCGCGGCGCAGCAACTCCCGTGGTTCGTGACGCCGTTCCTGCTGGCCGGGATCTACGCGGTGCGCCGCGGCGAACTGGGCCACCGGCAGGCCCTGTCGGTGGTGCTCCGGCTGCTCGGGGCCGCCCTCACCGCATGGCTGCTGATCAACACGTACTTCATCGCGAGCGAACCGGGCGAGTGGCTGCGCGGCATCGCGCTGCCGCTGACCCAGGGCGCGGTGCTGCACGGACAGGGCCTGGTGGACGTGTCGCTGTACTTCACCGACGGCAGCGACCGCCTGGACTGGTACTCGCATGCCAGTGCGCTTCTCGCCGCGGCCCTGCTGGCCGTGTTCGTCCTCTTCGTGCGGCGGCTGGGCCCGGCGGCGACCGTCCTGCCCTGGTGCGCCTTCTTCCTGGCGACGCGCTCCCAGGACGGCTACTACCTGATGATGACCCCGCTGTGGCTCGCGGCCGCCGTCACCGCGCCGGCCTCCGAGTTCGCGCGGGCCTGGCGGCCCCGGCCGCGCCCGCTGTCGGGGCCGCACCGGCGCCCGGCCCGGATCGCGGCGGTCGGGCTCCTGATCCTCCCCGCGCTGGTCAGCGCGACCGTGGCGGTGACGGGCAGGCCACCCCTGGCCATGCGGGTCACGGCCGTGCAGCGGTCATCCGCCAAGCACGTCTCCCGGCTGACCCTCCAGCTCGCCAACACCGGCGACGACCCCCTCACGCCCCACTTCATCCTCACCACGGGGAAGGGCATGGGCAGGTTCTGGTCGCTGGCGAAAGGCCCGGCCACGATCCCCGGGCACTCCAACGCCCGCGTCGAACTGCGGGCGCCCCGCGGGGGGTACCCCGTCCCCGGGCCCCATGTCCGCATCCGCCTGCGCGCGTTCACGGCCACCCCGCAGACGCTGTCGAGCCAGGACGTCTCGCTGACGGCGCCGAAGAAGGGGGGAGCGCGCGGAGGCCCGCTTCCGGTGGCCCCCGCGCGCGCTCGCGCCGGCCGCGAACCGCCGGTGGCGCGGCGGCCGTGGTCCG